>VBBY01000003.1 GCA_005881595.1 Betaproteobacteria bacterium
GTGTGGATCACGCAATGAATGTCGGGCTTCGCCGCGTGAATCGCGCCGTGGATGACGAAGCCGGCGAGGTTGAAGGTGTAGTTGAGCCCTTGCGGCCAATCTGGCTCCCACAGCACCTTGCCTTCGAGGTCCACCTTGATCAGCGACGAGGCGCACATCTCCTCGTAGAGCAGTCCGAAGGGATTGAGCAGGAACTCCTCGGTCCCGGGGATGCGGGCGGAGATATGGTTGTAGATCAGGTCGTGCATGTCGTAGTGGCGCACCAGGCGGTAGGCGCAGGCGCAATCGACGCGCGCCTCCCACTCGGCCGCGCTCACCCGGCCTTTCAGCGACCTGAACTTGAGCGGCGGATAGTCCTTGTCCGGCGCGAGGTCGGGATAGTGCTTCTTGAGATCGGTGACCTTGGCTTTGCTCATGGGGTCAATGTACCCTTTCATCCCGTTCGCCGGAAGAGGAGTCCCTGCATGTTGAAACGCATCCTGCCTTTACTTTGCATGGGGTCCTTCTGGATAGCGGGGCTTGCCCAGGACTTCCCCACCCGCCCGGTACGCATCGTCGTACCCTGGCCGCCGAGCGGCAACGTCGACATCACCGCCCGCACCCTCGCGCCGGCGTTCTCCGAGGCGCTCGGCCAGCAGGTGATCGTCGAGAACCGCGCCGGCGCCGGCGGCACCATCGGCACAGCGGCGGTAGTGAGGTCGCCCGCCGACGGCTACACCCTGCTCCTCGGCTCGAGCGGCACCGTGACCTCCGGGCCGGCGGTGTTCAGGAACCTTTCCTACGACCCGCTCAGGGACCTGGTGGCAGTCGGGCCGATCCAGTCCGTGCCGATCGTGCTGACGGTGGCACCGAAGACGCTGGCCTCGACCTTCCAGGAATTCTTCTCCCTCGTAAAAGCAAAACCCGGACAGGTGAGCATCGCTTCCGCCGGCAACGGCTCGTCGAACCATCTGGCGATCGAGCTGCTGATGCGGCAGGCCAACCTGAAGCTGCTGCACGTGCCCTACAAGGGGAGCGGGCCGGCCCTCGCGGACCTGATCGGCAGCCAGGTCGAATCGATGATGGACCAGCTCACCGCGTCCATCGGCCATATCAGGGAAGGGCGCATCAAGGCACTCGCCATCTCCTCGCTCAGGCGCTCGGCGCTGCTGCCCGACGTGCCGACGCTCGATGAGGCGGGCGTCAAAGGCTACGAAGCGAGCACTTTCACCGGAATTTTTGCGCCGGCTGCTGTTCCCGGGAGCATCATCGACAAACTGAGCGCAGCCCTGCGCAAAGCACTTGCCGTCGAATCGGTGCGCGAGCGCTATCGCGGCATGGGCGTGGACGTGATGGACATGGGCCAGGCGGAGTTCGCCGCCTACGTGCGCGCCGATTACGAGAAATGGCAGCGCGTGGCGCGCGAGGGCAATATCGTCGTCGAGTGAGGCCGAATGAAAAGCGTTGCCGAGATCGATACCTTTATCACCATGCTGCTGACCGCGTGCGAGAACCAGAGCGTGTATGAGCGGCTGGAAAAACTGCTGTCGATGCCGGATGAGAAACGCCAGGGGCTGGTGCATTCCTGGGTCAGTGACCTGCTCGTTGCCGAAGCGCCGCGCGACTTCGTGCAGGCTGTCGCCTGCTTGCTGGATAATCGGGTCGCCGAGAAGGCCTACGAAGTCATCTTCAAGTGCCGGCGCGGCGAGCTCTAGGAGGAGTCGACCGATGGCCAAGCTGCGACACATCGCGATCACGGTGCCCGATCCCTGGAAGGCCGCCGAGTTCTACATGCAGGCGTTCGGGCTGAAAAAGGTCGGCGAGACGGACTGGGAAAACGCGCGCGGCGTTTATCTCAGCGATGGCGTGATTAACCTGGCGCTGCTGCACTACAAGACCGAGGAGGCGGCAGGCGAGCTCGGCCGGGGTTTCGTGGGTCTTCACCATTTTGGCTTCCTGGTCGACGACGTGGCGGCGACTCGCAAGGCGATCGAGGCTGCCGGCGGAAGGCACTGGATGGGCGAAGCGCTGGATGGCACCGGCTTCTATGAAGTGAAGTTCCACGACCCGGACGGCATCGTCGTGGACATCACCGCGAATGGCTGGACGGGCGCCGCGAAAGATTAAGTGCGCCTGGTCTTCCCGGTACTGCTGGCGCTTTGCGCGTCGTACGCGGCGGCGCAGGGCTATCCGGGCAAAGCGGTTCGCATCGTAGTGCCGTCGAGCCCCGGCGGCGGCAGCGACTTGGTCGCGCGGCTCCTCGCGTCGCAGCTCGCCGAGGCATTCGGGCGGCCGTTCATCGTCGAGAACCGCGTCACCTCGGGCGGCATCGTTGCCACCCAGCAGGTCGCCGAGTCGCTGCCCGACGGGCACACGCTGCTCGTCACGTTCGACACCTTCGCGATCAACCCCTTCCTCTTCAAAGGCGTGCAATGGGACCCGGTGCGCGATTTCGCGCCCGTCATGCAGGTCTGCCGCTATCCGCAAGTGCTGCTCGTGAATCCCGCCCTGGGCGTGAAAACCCTGCAGGAGTTCGTCGCGCTCGCGAAGCGGACCGGCCCGCAGCTCAATTACGGTTCCGCCGGACCCGCCTCCTCGAGCCGGCTCGCGTACGAGCTTTTCAAGGAGGTCGCCGGCATCGAGACGGTGCCGGTGCATTACAAGGGCGGCGGTCCGGCCATCCAGGACCTGATGTCGGGCCAGGTGCAGGTGATGCTCATCCAGGGCGGCGGCATGATCCAGCAGAGCATCAGATCCGGCAAGCTGGTGGCCCTGGCGGTCAGCTCGCCGGCCCGCTCGCCCTTCTATCCGGAGCTCCCGGCGATTGCGGAGACCTATCCAGGCTTCGAAACCGAGTCGTGGGTCGCGATGTTCGCGCCTGCCGCGACGCCGAAGGAGATCGTCGAGCGGCTGCACGCGAGCCTTTCCAGGATCCTGGCCGATCCGGGCATGCCGAAGCGGTTCGAGACTCTCGGCGCCGAGATCGTCGCTGGCACGCCGCAGGCGCTGGCCAGGCTGGTGCGGGACGATCAGGCGAAGTGGAGCAGGGTCATCCGGGAAAAGAACATCACCGTCGAATAAGAGAGAACGTCTATGGCGTCACGCGGCTATGCGGACCTGCACGAACACCTGGCAGCGCTCAAGAAGGCAGGCCTGCTGATCACGGTCGAGCGCCCGATCAACAAGGACACGGAAATGCACCCGCTGGTCCGCTGGCAGTTTCGCGGCGGCATCGAGGAGCGGGACAGGAAGGCGTTCCTGTTCACCAACGTCGTCGACAGCAAGGGGCGCAAGTACGACATTCCGGTGGTGGTCGGCGCGCTTGCCGCCAGCCGGGAGATCTACCGCCTCGGCATGGGCTGCGACCTGGAGAGGATCAACGAGACCTGGAGCAGGGCGCTGGCGAATCCCATCGAGCCGCGGGTCGTGAGAGACGCGCCCTGCCAGGAAATCGTGATCGAGGGCAGCGAGCTCGACAAGCCGGGGAAGGGGCTGGACTCGCTGCCCATTCCCATCTCCACGCCGGGCTGGGACATCGCGCCATTCACCACGCTGTCGCAATACATCACGAAGGACCCCGACAACGGCATCCAGAACATGGGCATCTACCGCGGGCAGGTGAAAGCGCCGCGGCGCCTGGGAATGAATCCGTCGCTGGAGCTGCGTCCCGGCATCTACGTGCACTGGGAAAAGATGAAGCGGGCGGGAAAGAAGCTTCCGGCGGCGGTGGTGCTCGGCGCGCCGCCGTGCATCGCCTTTGCCTCGGCGCAGAAGGCCCCGGAAACGCTCGACGAGCTGCATCTGGCCGGCGGACTGGCCGGGGTACCCATCAATGTGGTCAAGGCGAAGAGCGTCGATCTGCTGGTGCCGGCGGAAGCCGAGATCGTGGTCGAGGGCTACATCGACACCGAGTATCTCGAGCCCGAGGCGCCGTTCGGCGAATCGCATGGCCATGTCAACCTGCAGGAATTCAACGCCTATATGGACGTGGCCTGCATCACGCGCCGGCGCGACGCGATCCTGACCTCGATCATCTCGCAGGTCACGCCGAGCGAGTCGAGCCTGATCAAGCGCGTCGCGCTCGAGCCGCTGTTCCTCGAGCACCTGCGCAACGCGCTCGGCATCCGCGGCGTCAAGCGGGTGTCGATGCACGAGCCGCTCACGAACCTGCGCAAGGTCGTGGTGCTGATCATGGACCGCAATACGCCCAGGACGGAGATCTGGCGCGCGCTCTACGGCGCCGCAGCCTGGAACCGCGCCGCCGGCAAATATGTCATCGCGGTCAACGACGACATCGATCCGGACAATGCGGATGCCCTCCTGTGGGCGATGTCCTACCGCGCCAACCCCGACCTGGATCTGCAGATCCTGCGGCACCGCGACCAGGGGCACGGGCCACGCAGCAAGCGCAACAACGGCGAGGATGCGTCGGTGCTGATCGACGCGACGATGAAGGAGGATTTCCCGCCGATCTCGCTGCCCAAGCGCGAGTACATGGAGCGCGCAAAGGCGATCTGGGAGGAGCTCGGCCTGCCCAGGCTCAAGCCCGAGTCGCCGTGGTACGGCTACTCGCTCGGCGAGTGGCCGGAGGAACTGGAGCGCGCCGCGGCCATGGCGGTGAAGGGCGATTACTTCGAGACCGGAAAGCTCCTGGCGAAGCGGCGCCGCAAGGACGTGGGCATGAACACCGAGGTGCGCGAGCTGCCCGGCCGGCCGCCCGGCGAGAGCGACGAGTAACTAGCTCCTCAGCGCCTCGTCGATCGGCGCCGGCACGTGGATGCCGTAGCCCTGCGCGAAACCTGCGCCTGCCGCCCGCAACGTCGCAAGCGCCTCGTCGCTTTCCACGCACTCGCCGATCACGCCGATGCCGAGCTTCTTGCCGGCGCGCACGATCCTGTCCAGCTTGCCGCGCGCCGTCTGGCTGTTCAGATTGCGGATCACGGCGCGGTCCACCTTGACGTAGTTCGGCTTCAACGCCTGCAGCGGCGCGAGCCACACCGGGCTGTAGCCGAAGCCGTCGATGGTGAGGCAGCAGCCGATCCTGCGGGCGGCGTCGGCAAATTGCTCGACCGAGTTCGGCAGCGCGAGGGCGTCCTCCTCGAGGACTTCGAAGGCGATGGACGCTGGCGGCACGCGGTGCCGCGAGAGCTCGGTGGCGACCGCGGGCGGGAAGCCTGCGTCGCTGACCGTCTGACCCGAGATATTGAGCGAAAGACTGGGCACGCGGGACCCGCGCGCGAGGCGCGCGATCGCGCGGCGCATGACCCAGCGATCGAGCTCGGGCATCATGCCGCAGCGCTCGAACACCGGCAGAAACGACCCGGGCGGCAGCAGCCTCTGTCCTTCTTCGCGCATGCGCAGCAGCACTTCCGCCATCGGCGCCGCCTTGGGCTTGTCGAGCGCGACGATGCGCTGCGCGTAAAGCTCGAACTCGTTCTGCTCCAGCGCCTCGACCAGGCGCTCTACCGGCTCTTCCCAATCGGGGACTTCAGCTCCTGACTTCTCGAAGAGAAGCGTTTTCTGTTCCGTGGTGATGTGTCGCTTCACGCGGGACCCGCGCGCGAGAAGAGTTATCACCGCCGCCGCCGCGCTCGACCTAGATCAAGCAGCGTCACCGTCAGCCGGATCCCCGGAAGCTTCTCCCGCTCAGCCAGATACCCATCCCCCAGGCACGTCTCCGTAGGAGGATATTCCTTATACGACGCCATCCCGCGCAACCACGACGTGCGCATGCGCCAAGCCCTACTCTCAGGACTGCGACGCTCACGCATCACTTGATCACCATTTTTGTAACCTTGCCTGACGTTAGGCCGTTCAAGATCAATCGCGCCGACAGCTCCTGACTTCTCGAAGAGAAGCGTTTTCTGTTCCCCGACTTGTCGCTTGGCCGGCATCAGCGACATGTTGTACACGCTCTGGTGGGGAAATTGTTGTGACTTATTTCCTCAGCCGGCATGACTAGGCCAGCGTGTACGCAGTCTTGACGGTCGTGTAGAACTCGACGGCGTAGCGGCCCTGCTCGCGCGGGCCGTAGCTCGAGCCCTTGCGGCCGCCGAACGGCACGTGATAGTCGACACCGGCGGTGGGCGCGTTGACCATCACCAATCCGGCCTGCGCGTGGCGCTTGAAGTGCGACGCGTGCTTGAGCGACGTGGTGCAGATTCCGGACGAAAGGCCGAACTCGGTATCGTTTGCCAGCGCGAGCGCCTCGTCGTAATCGCGCGCTCGCACCACGGCCGCCACGGGTCCGAAGATCTCTTCGCGGCAGATGCGCATGGAGTTGTTCGCCTCCGCGAACACCGCTGGCGCGAAGTAGTAGCCGTTCTTGTCGCGCTTGACACGCTCGCCGCCTGCCAGCAGCTTTGCTCCCTCGCCTTTGCCGATGCCGATGTAGCGCTCGTCCTGCTCGAGCTGGCGCGCGTCGACCACCGGCCCGATCTGCGTCTTGGGATCGCGCGCGTCGCCGACGACCAGCGCCCTTGCACGCTCGGCGAGGCGCGACACGAACTTGTCGTGGATGCCCTGCGTGACGATGATGCGGCTCGACGCGGTGCAGCGCTGGCCGGTCGAATAGAACGAGCCCTGCACGGCGACTTCCACCGCCTGGTCGAGCTGCGCGTCGTCCAGCACGACGAGCGGATTCTTGCCGCCCATCTCCAGCTGGAACTTCGCCCCGCGCTTGAATGCCGCCTCGCCGACGCGCCGGCCGACCGCCTGGGAGCCGGTGAAACTGATGCCGTCGATCCCCGGGTGATGGATGATGGCCTCGCCGACCACCGCGCCGCGCCCCATGACGAGGTTGAACACGCCGGCCGGCAGGCCGGAGCGGCTGAGGATGTCCGCCAGCGCCCAGCCGCAGCCCGGCACCAGATCGGCCGGCTTGAACACCACGCAGTTCCCGTACGCGAGCGCGGGCGCGATCTTCCATGCGGGAATCGCGATCGGGAAATTCCAGGGGGTGATCAGGCCGACCACGCCGATCGGCTCGCGCGTGACCTCCACGCTCATGCCCGGGCGTATCGAGGGAATGATCTCGCCCGCGGTGCGCAGCGCCTCGCCCGCGAAAAACTTGAAGATCTGCCCGGCGCGCGCGGCCTCGCCGGTCGCCTCCGGCAGCGTCTTGCCCTCCTCGCGCGCGAGCAGCTCGCCCAGCTCGGCGCGGCGCGCGAGGATCTCGCTGCCGGCGAAGTCGAGCGCGTCGAAACGCTGCTGCGGCGTGGACCCGGACCAGGCAGGGAATGCCGCGCGCGCCGCCGCGACCGCGGCGTCCACCGCGGCGGCATCGCCTGAAGCGTATTGATCGATGACGTCGGAGACGTCCGATGGATTGATGTCGGGATTGGTCTGCTTGCCGGCGGTCCACTGGCCGGCAATGAGATTGGCGCGCATTGGGTCTCTCCTCGGCTATGATGGTAACTCGGGGGAGGGTTGAATCAAGTGAAGGCATTTTGCGGTTTCGTCGGGCTGCTTGTTGCCGCTGCAGCTTCAGCGCAGACCTATCCGACGCGGCCGATCGCATTGATCGTGCCTTTCTCGGCAGGAGGACCCACGGACACCATCGGCCGCATCATGGCCGAGCGCATGGGAAGGTCGCTCGGCCAGACGGTGGTGGTGGAGAACACCACCGGTGCCGGGGGCAGCATCGCCGTGGGCAGAGTGGCGCGCGCGGCCCCGGATGGCTACACGCTCAGCATCGGCCACTTCGGCACCCACGTCATCAGCGGCGCGACCTACCAGCTGCAGTACGATCTGCTGAGGGACCTCGAACCGGTGGCGATGCTCGCCACGAATCCGCAGATCCTGGTTTCAAAGACTGCGGTTCCGGCCAGAGATCTCCAGGAACTCATTGCCTGGGTAAAGACGAATCAGGACAAAGTATCGATCGGCACCGGGGGAGCAGGTACGCCGGCGCATGTCAGCGCCGTCTACTTCAACAAACTCACCGGTACCCAAGCGCAGATCATTCACTATCGCGGCGCCGCGCCGGCAATGCAGGATTTGTTTGCCGGGCACATCGACCTTTATTTCGATCAGGCCGCGTCTGCCGTGCCGAATTCCCGCGCGGGAAGGGTTAAGCCTTACGCCGTGACCGCGAAGACGCGCCTGGCCGCAGCGCCCGATATTCCGACGGTCGACGAGGCCGGGCTGCCCGGTTTCTATATGGCTGTCTGGCACGCCATCTGGGCGCCCAGGGCGACGCCGAAAGACATCGTCGGCAGGTTGAACTCGGCCATCACCGAAGCGCTTGCCGATCCTGCGGTGCGCAAGCGCCTGGAAAATCTCGGCCAGGAAATCCCGCCGCGCGAGCAGCAGACGCCTGAGGCTCTGGGCGCGCACCACAAGGCCGAGATCGAAAAGTGGTGGCCACTCATCAAAGCGGCCGGGATTAAAGCGGAGTAGCCCTTATTTGTTCCTGATCGCCGACTTCGGCCGGAAAGCCTTCACCACCGCTTCGTTGGTCTCGATGTAGGGGCCGCCGATCAGGTCGATGCAATACGGGACCGCGGCAAAGATTCCCGGCGCGTCGGGCAATCCCTGCAGCGTCTCGCGGATCGATTTCGGCTGGCCCGGCAGGTTGATGATCAGCGCCTGCCTGCGGATCACCGCCACCTGCCGCGACAGGATCGCGGTCGGCACGAATTTCAGGCTCAGCGAGCGCATCTGCTCACCGAAGCCGGGCATGACCTTGTCGGCGATGGCGAGCGTGGCTTCGGGCGTGACGTCGCGCCGGGCGGGTCCGGTGCCGCCGGTGGTGAGCACGAGGTGGCAGCGCTTCTCGTCGACCAGCTCGACCAGCGTCGATTCGATGATCGCCATCTCGTCGGCGATGAGGCGCGTTTCGTCGCGCCAGGCGGGCGAGGCTATCGCCGAATGCAGCCACTCCTTGAGCGACGGGATGCCTTCGTCGCGGTAGACCCCGGCCGAGGCGCGGTCGCTGATGGAGACCAGGCCGACGATCAGTTCTTCTTTCATTTGGCTTCGCTGCACAGCCGGATAAAGCGGAACAGCTCGCGGTAGGCCCGCGTGCGGTTGCCCTCCTGCAGCTGCTTGCGCGAATTCCTTATCAAGCTGCGCAATGCCTGAAGGTCGGCGCCCGGATGCTCGGCAGCGAAGCCGGTGAGCGCCGCGTCGTCGTTGAGCAGGCGCTCGCGCAAAGTTTCGAGGCGGCGGTGAGCCGCGCTCGCCTGCGCGGAGCTGCCTTCGATCTCGCCGAGGCGGCTGCGGATCGCGCCCGGATCGATGTCGCGCATCAAGCGACCGATGTACTGCATCTGCCGACGCCTGGCCTCGTGGCTCTTGATGCGCTTCGCCTCGAGCACGGCTTCCAGCAGATCGTCGGCGAGCGCCATTGATCTCAATTGTGTCTCGGGGAGCCCGACCAGCGCCACGCCGAGCGCCTGCAGCTCGTGCATCTCGCGCTTCCTGCGGGTCTTGCTGACGATTTCGTCCTGCACGCGCTGTTATCATAGCGCCCCCATGCCGAAGCGCCACGGTTTCAGCTGCGACCCCGGTGAATTGCGCAGCCTCGCGCAAGTGGTGCTGGAGCGCGCCAGGCACGCCGGCGCAAACGGCTGCGATTGCGACGTCTCCGAGGCGTATGGCCTGACGGTGACGGTGCGCAAAGGCCAGCCCGACACCATCGAGCATAACCGCGACCGCAGCGTCGGCGTCTCCATCTATCTCGGCGAACGGCCGAAGGTGCGCCGCGGCCACGCCAGCACGTCGGATTTCTCCCGCGCGGCGCTGGAGCAGACGGTCGATGCCGCCCTCGCTATCGCACGCCATACCGCGGAAGACGAATGCGCCGGATTGCCGGATGCGGAGCTGCTCGCGCGCGAGCGGCCCGACCTCGATCTGTTCCACCCGTGGGGGTTGTCCACGGAGGAGGCGATCGACATCGCGCGGCGCTGCGAGGCCGCGGCCTTTTCGGTTTCAAAGAAAATCCGCAACTCGGAAGGTGCGACCCTCGCCGCTCACCAGTCGCAGTTCGTCTTCGCGAACAGCCTCGGCTTCGAGGGCGGCTATCCCGGCTCGCGGCACTGGATCTCGTGCTCGGTGATCGCCGAGGACAATGGCCTGATGCAGCGCGACGACTGGTTCAGCGCCGCCCGCGTGCCCGCGAAGCTCGCCGAGCCGCAGGCGCTGGGACGCTACGCCGGCCAGCGCGCGGTGGCGCGCCTCGGCGCGCGCAAGATTGCGACCTGCCGGGCGCCGGTGCTGTTCGAGGCGCCGGCGGCGTTGCAGCTGATCGGCCATTTCGTCTCGGCCGTGAACGGCGGCAACCTGTACCGCAAGACCTCGTTCCTCGTCGACAGCCTCGGAAGACAGGTGTTCTCGCCGCTGGTGCGCATCGAGGAGCGCCCGCACGAGAAGCGGGGGATGGCCAGCACGCCGTTCGACGAGGAAGGCGTTGCGACGCGCAGCCGGGCCGTGGTGCGCGACGGCGTCGTCGAAGGCTATTTCCTCGGCAGCTATTCGGCGCGCAAGCTCGGCCTGAAAACCACCGGCAATGCGGGCGGTCACCACAATCTCGTGGTGCGCTCCGCGGGACCGGACTTCGCCGGCATGCTGAAGAAACTCGGGCGCGGGCTTCTCGTCACCGAGCTGATGGGTCAGGGCGTGAACCTCGTGACGGGCGATTACTCGCGCGGCGCGGCGGGCTACTGGGTCGACGGCGGCGAAATTCGCTTTCCTGTGGAGGAAATCACGATTGCCGGCAACCTGAAAGACATGTTCAAGGGTATCGTTGCGGTAGGCAGCGACGTGCTCGTGCGGAGCGGCCGGTCGAGCGGTTCGATCCTGGTTGAGAACATGACAATCGCCGGCGACTAGATCGGTTTCGAACATGGGGGCTGCTCGGAGGTCCGATCCGCATGGGACATGCCTGCACTCACGACGACTTCGGCGGCGCTCCTGATCCCCAGCCTGAGCACCCGATTACCGCAATCATCGCTGTGATCGCCATGTTGGCTGCCATCCTGTTGATTACATGGGCGCGGATCGAGGTCCACGGCACCGGCGATCTGGAGGAAGCGCTGGTCGAGCCGCAGGTCCAGACCGGCGTGCCGGTCTTGCCTCCCAAGGACATCAAGGCCGGCGAGGAGCGCGAGGTCGACGCGGCGGTGACTTCGAGCCGCTTCGCGACCGGTCTTTCGCCTTAAGGCGGATCCTTTGTTCGCTGAGGCATAATTTGCCTCATGCGAACCCTGATCCCGATCACCGCGGCCCTGATCGCCGCGGCGCCCGCGGCCGCGCTGGAGCCGCAACCCCTTTACCAGCTTGCCCAGGCGCAGCCGCGCCGCAATCAGGCACCCGACGTCATCTTCGTGCCCACGCCGCAGGAGGTGGTGGACGAGATGCTGCGGCTGGCCAACGTCAGGAAGGGCGACGTGCTCTACGACCTCGGCTCAGGCGACGGGCGCATCCCGGACACGGCGGCGAAGAAGTTCGGAGTGCGCGCGGTCGGCATCGACATCGACCCGGAGCGCATCCAGGAGGCCAACGAGAACGCGAAAAGGAACGGCGTGACTCGCCTGGTGAAGTTCCGCAACGAGGACCTGTTCCAGGCCGACTTTCACGAGGCCACGGTGGTGACGCTCTACCTGCTGCCGGACCTCAACGTGAAGCTGATGCCCCGGCTGATGGAGCAGCTCAAGCCGGGGTCGCGCATCGTTTCGCACCAGTTCGACATGGGCCAGTGGAGGCCCGACAAGAAGGTCGAGCTCAACGGGCGCACGATCTACCTCTGGACGATTCCCGCAAAGAACCGGTAGTGCGAAAGCCGTTGCGCATCGAGGTGGTTTCCGACGTCGTTTGCCCGTGGTGCTACATCGGCAAGCGGCGCCTTGAAAAGGCGCTCGTGCTTCTGGGCGACGAAGCGCAGGTGAGCGTTCGCTACCTGCCCTTCCAGCTGAACCCCGAGATGCCGCAGGGCGGGATGCCTCGCGCGGAGTACCGCAAGGCGAAATTCGGCTCGATCGAGCGGAGCCGCCAGCTCGACGCCCGCGTCGCCGCGGAAGGACGCGGCGAGGGCATCGAGTTCGCGTTCGAGCGCATGGCGCGCACGCCGAGCACGCTCGCTGCGCACCGCCTGATCGAGCTAGCTCAGCGCCAGGGCGCCGGCCAGGCGGTGGTCGACGAGCTTTTCCGCGCCTACTTCGAACAGGCCAAGGACGTCGGCGATCCCAAAGTGCTGGAGCAGATTGCGAAGCGCAGCGCGGTCTCTGGCTGGCCGCAGGAGGCTGACGCGAAGGAAGTCGCCGCGCTGGAAGAAGAGATGCGCGGGCTCGGGATTTCGGCGGTGCCGACCTTCATCTTCGACCGCAAGCTCGGCGTCTCGGGCGCCCATCCCCCCGATGCGCTCGCGCAGGCGATGCGCGAAGCCCTGGGCGCTAAGTAAAGTCCAGCCGGGTGTTGAGCACGATGCCGTAGATCGCGATCGGCGGCCGGCGCGAGAGCTCGAGCGGCGGCAATTCCTCGGCGCCCAGCGTCTTGACCGTGGCGCCGATCGCCCGCATGAACGCAAGCGACAGCACGATCTCGCCGGCGCGCGCGCGGTGCACCAGGCGCTCGGCGATGCTGACGCAGTCGCCGAAAGCGACGTACTGCTGGCTGTCGTCGGGGCCCGCCATGCCGAATACGGTGTCGCCCACGTGCAGACCGAGGGCCACCGCGGCGGGCAGGGCGTAGTCGCTCTGCCAGCGCTCGCCGATCGGCTCGAACCCGCGCTGGATCTGCTGTGCCGCCTTGAGCGCGTAAATGCTGAATTCCAGCCGGTCTTCCCCGCTGAACGAGGCGATCACCGAGTCGTTGTGCAGCGACAGCATGCGGCCGCCGCGCTCGCCGATGTGCTTCCCCGTGAAGGAGAAGAACTCGTTGGCGAGCTGCAGCACCTGCGGCGCCTCCAGGGTTTCGGAGAGCCGCGTGAAGTTGCGCAGCTCGACGTACAGGATCGCGGCGGGGCGTCGCTCGGGCGCGGGCATGCCGCCACTTTAATCGATTCGCGCGCCGATTTCCCGGACCAGCCGCGCGTACTTGGCGTAATCGTCGCGGATCGCCGCGGCAAATTCCCCGGGCGTGGTGATCCAGGCTTCCACTCCGCCCGCGTTGTGCAGGCGCTCGCGGATCCCGGGTTCCTTGAGGACGCGGTTCACCTCGGCGCGCAGCCGCGCCAGAACGGCCTCCGGGGTGCCAGGCGGCGCGAACAGGCCGTACCACTGCGTCATCTCGAAATCCGGGTAGGTTTCGGCGATGGTCGGCACCTCGGGCAGCAGGCTCGAGCGCTTCGGCCCGGTGTACGCGAGCACGCGCAGGCGCCCGGCCTTGATCTGCGGCGCGGTGGAAGTCCCCGACATCATCGCCGCGACTTCGCCGGACACGGTCGCGGTCGTCGCCGGCGCGCCGCCCTTGTACGGGATGTGCGCGAGCGCAATCCCGGCGCGTCCCTTCAGCCGCTCCATCGTCAGGTGGTGCTGGCTGCCGTTGCCGCCCGAGGCGTATTGCAGCGGCGGGTTCGCCCGCTTCGCGTACTCGATGAACTCGGCGAGGTTGTGCACCGGCAGCTGCGGATTCACCACCAGGAAGAAGCCGTTCGACACCAGGCTTGCCACCGGGGCGAGATCGCTCAATGGATCGAACGGCATGCGCTCGTAGAGATGCGGGTTGATCGCGAGCAGGCTGTCCATGCCGACCAGCAGCGTATAGCCGTCGGGCACCGCCTTCGCCACCGCTTCGCCCGCCGCCACGCCGTTGCCGCCGACGCGGTTCTCGACCACCACCGGCTGGCCCAGCGTCTCGGTGAGGCGCGCCGCGATGAGGCGCCCCACTAGGTCCGGCCCGCCGCCGGGCGGGATCGGCACCAGCAGGCGGACAGGTTTCGAGGGGTACTGCGCGGCGGCGACCGACGCAAGCAGGGCAACGGCGATTGCCAGAAATCCCCTAAGAACGCGAAGCATCGCCGGCCGCAGCGATCCCATCGAGATAGTGCTCCCACACGTACAGGTTGCGCTCGCAGGCCTTGACCACGGCGTCTTCCATGCGCAGTTGCCTCGCGAATTTCTCCACCGCGCGCCAGCCGGTGTCCGAGTGCTCGATGTCGGCCTCGGTGTGCAGCTCGAAGAACTCGAGCTCGTCGCCCGCGAGGCCGAACAGCTTTCCCCAGCGCAGCCGCTCGATGCCGAACCAGCCGTGCTTTCTGAACAGCCCGCTGCCGTAGCCCGGCGCATTGATGCGCTCGGCGCAGGTGTTGGCGACGATGCCTTCGAGCCAGTGGCGATTCGCCATCAGCCCTTCCCACGCCGCCCAGGCGAGCTCGGTCGAAGGCAGCGGCTGCGCGTCCTGCAGCTCGCGCCGCTTCAGGCCGATGCGCAGGCCGAGGTCCTCGAGGATCTTCCAGTGCGGCCGGCCGCCGCCGTGCTGGTGGTCGGCGATCACCTCCTCGCTGCAGGCCTGGATGATGCGCATGCGCGTGTCCCAGTCGCTGCAATTGGTCGCCACTTTGAGCTTGAGCACGGAGTTGCGCTGCCGGGTGTTGAGCCGGTGCTGCAGCGCGAACATGCGCGCCCGGCCCCTGGTCATCGGCTGGTGGAACCACGCGCAGCGCGCGACGAAGGCGTTGACCGCCTGGTCCATGCGCGAGACAACACTCATCTTCTACGTGAGGAAGAAGTACATGGATATGACAAACACCACCAGCGCGCCCGCGGCGAGAAAACGCAGCGTCGTGTCCGACACGCCGGGCAGGCCAGGGTCGCTCGGCGCCGCAGAAGCGAAGTTTTCATTGAGATTCCTGAAGAAGTCGTCGGCGACTTTTTTCGCCGCCGCGTCGACCAGGCGCGAGCCGATCTGCGCCAGCTTGCCGCCGACGTTCGCCTTCACTTCGTAAGACAGCCTGGTATGAGCGCCTTCGGAAGACAAGCTCACTTGGGCGCTGCCCTTCGCGAATCCCGCGGCACCGCCCTGGCCCTCGAAAGAGATCGAGTAGGAGCTGGGCGGGTTGATGTCGGAGAGCGTCAGCCTGCCCTTGAACTTGGCGCTCACCGGGCCGACGCGCGCCACCATCAGCACCTGATACTCGTTGTCGCCGCTCTTCTCGATCGACTCGCAGCCCGGCACGCAGGCCTTCAGCACTCCGGGGTCGTTGAGCGCGTCCCAGACCGCCTGCTGCGGCGCCGGGATCAGCTGCTCGCCCTTCATTTCCATGCGCGCTTCTCCTGAGTTTGCCGGGCCATCGGGCCGTTCAGCGTTTTCGCGAGGTCGACCAGGCTCTTCAGATTATGCACCGGCAGGAAGAGATCGACGTGCGGCAGGATCGCGCGCACGCCCGCCGGCCGCGCTTCGAACTTGTCGTAGCGCAGGAGCGGATTGAGCCATACGAGGTAGCGGCTCGATTTCGCGAGCCGCTCCATTTCCTCGCCGAGGCCCTCGCCGGCCTCGCGGTCGAGGCCGTCGGAGACGAGCAGCACGCACGCGTTCTGCCCGAGCGTGCGGCGGGCCCACTTGAAATTGAACTCGCGCAGCGACGCGCCGATGCGCGTGCCGCCCGACCAGTCCTTGATCGCGTCGGCGACCTTGGCCATCGCCACGTCGACGTCGCGGTGACGCAGCTGCCGGGTGATGTTGGTCAGCCGGGTGCCGAACACGAACACGCTCACCCGGTCGCGGTCGTTGGTGATGGCGTGGAGAAAATGCAGGAACATCCTCGAATACGGGTTCATCGAGCCCGAGATGTCGCACAGCACGACCAGCGGCGGATGCAGCTCGCCGGGCGCGGCGCGCACCAGCGCGATGATGTCGCCGCCTTCGCGCAGCGACTCGCGCAGCGTGGCGCGCAGATCGATGCGCCGGCCGGCGCGCTCGGGCCGGAATCTCCTGGTGCGAATCATCGGCAGCGGCAGACGCAGCCGGGCGATCATCTTCTTCGCCTCGGCGAGCTCCGCGGCCGACATGGTGTCGAAATCCATGCGCTGCAGCACCTCGCGCGACGAGAAGGTGAGCCGCGCTTCGATGTCCAGGCGCTCGGCGTCCTTCTCGCGCGCCTCGCGCTGCTGGCTGAAGAGCGCGTCGGTGAGGCGCTGGCTCTGCTGCTGCTCGGGTCTTGCAGCGCGGCCGTAGGCCTGCGGCAGCAGCATCTGCATCATCCTCTCGGTGAGCTTGGGGTCGCGCCAGAAGATCTGGAACGCCTGGTCGAAGATCGGCCGCTGCTCCTGCCGCGACAGGAGCACTGCCGACATGGTCCAGTACCAGTCGTCGCGCCGCTGCGCACCTGCGATCTCCAGCGCGCGCACGCAGTCGATCACCCGGTCCGAGCCGATGCGCAGGCCCGCGGCCCTGAGGAGCCGCGCGAAGTGCATCACGTTTTCTGCGAGCCGCCCCTCGCTCAAGCGGCAGCGCCCTTTTCGGCTTGCGCGCCCAGCGGGCACTCGCGCGCCAGCTTCTCGACCAGCGGCGAGGCGACGATGTGGTGCTCGCGGAAGTAGCGCTCGTGGTTGCGCTCGACCTCGGCGAGCCAGTAGACGTAGTTCACCATCAGGCCCGCGGAGCGCGACATGCCCTGCTCGGAGCAGTCGCCCATCCAGTTCAGGCGCTCGAGCGCCGCGCCGTTGCCCAGATGAAAGCGCGCCACCGCGTCGAGCGGCTCGAGGCCCTGCTTGGCGTTGAGCAGGTAGTACGCGCAAAGGCGCATCAGCAGGCTCTGCAGAGCTTCGGGCACTTCGCCAAATTGCCAGGCGGGATCCTCGAGCCGCGACAGCAGCGCGAGCCGCTCCTTGCCCTCGGCGCCGACGGCGACGCGCATGCGGTTCTCGTCGAGCCAGCGGCGGAAGCCGGGGATCGGCGACAGCGTCGCGAAGCGGCGCAGGTGCGGGAACTCGCGCTTCAGGTCCTCGGCGACCTGCTTGATCAGCAGGTTGCCGAACGAGATCCCGCGCAGCCCCTCCTGGCAGTTGGTGATCGAGTAGAACATGGCGCAGTCGACGTTCGCGAGCGTCCCCACCGGCGAGCCGACGTCGAGCAGCGGCTGCACGTGCGCGCTCATGCCGCGCGCCAGGGCCACCTCGATGAAGATGATCGGCTCGTCGGGCAGCTGCGGATGGAAAAAGGCGAAGCAGCGGCGGTCGGATTCGAGGCGCCGGCGCAGGTCGCGCCAGCCGTGGATTGCATGCACCGCCTCGTACTGGATCAGCTTTTCGAGCACCAGGGCCGAGGTGCGCCAGTCGATGCGCTCGAGGCGCAGGAAGCCGCGGTTGAACCAGGAGCGCAGCAGGTGCATCAGGTCCAGGTCGATGGCCCGCCAGTGCGGGTGCGTCTCGAGCCCCGTCAGCAGCCGCCTGCGCATCTCGACCAGCGCGGCGGTCCCGCCGGGGGCCATGTTGAGCCGGCGGAACAGCTCCTGACGCGCCGGCTCGACGCTGTTCTGCAGGCGCAGCAGGTTCTCGGGCGTAGGCTCTGCCTGGTACGCCGCCGCCGCGCGGCTGACCGCCTCCGCCGAAGGCGAGTACTGCCGCGCCAGGGCGTCGAAGAACGCGTCGCGCTGGCGCTCGTCCAGGCCCTGGTACGCGACGAGCGCCTCGCGCGCGAGCGACGCGCTCGCATATTCGCCGCGCTCGCTCAGCAACGCGTCGCACAGCGAAAGCAGGTTTTGCGTCGGCCGTTCGACCCCGTCGTGCTTGCCGCCGAGCAGCCGGCGGAAAAAAGACATTGCTCTCATGCGATGCTCAGGCGGCGGCCGCGGCCCTCGCCTCGCCGACCAGGCGCGCCGCTTCCTCGCCGGCGACCCGCTCGAGGTCGTCGCGGTACTTGAGCAGCACGCCCAGCGTGTTGTTGACGGTTTCGGGATCGAGCGCGACGCGGTCGAGCGCCACCAGGCAGTTGGCCCAGTCGATCGTCTCGGCGACCCCTGGCAGCTTGAACAGATCGCTTTTTCGCAGCCGCTGCACGAAAGCGACCACTTCCCTGGACAGCGCCTCGCGCGCTTTCGGCGCCTTGCGGTGCAGAATCTCGAGCTCGCGCGGCGCGTCCGGGAAGTCCACCCAGTGGTAGAAGCAGCGCCGCTTCACCGCGTCGTGGATCTCGCGCGTGCGGTTGGAGGTGATGACCACGATCGGCGGCTCGGGGGCGCGCAGCGTGCCGACCTCCGGAATCGTGATCTGCCAGTCCGACAGCACCTCGAGCAGGTAGGCCTCGAAGGGCTCGTCGGTGCGGTCGAGCTCGTCGATGAGCAGGACCGGCGAATGGCCCTCCAGCGCGCGCGCTAAAGGTCTTTTAATCAGGAATTTCTCGGAGTAAATATCGGCCGCGAGCTTCTCCTTCGACTTCTCCCCCGCCGCTTCGGCCAGCCGGATCTCGATCATCTGCCGCGAGTAGTTCCACTCGTAGGCAGCCTGCGCGATGTCCAGGCCTTCGTAGCACTGCAGGCGGATGAGCTCCCGGCCCAGGCCTTGCGCGATGACCTTGCCGATCTCGGTCTTGCCGACCCCGGCCTCGCCTTCCAGGAACAGCGGCCTGCGCATGGCGAGGGCGAGGAAAAGAGAGGTGGCGAGGCTGCGATCGGCGACGTAGTCGCCCGAGGCGAGGAGCTTCTGCGTCTCGTCGATGGAGTCCGGGAGCGGGCGCGCCATGAAAAGCCTGGGCTGCTATTTCATCGCCGCCTCGACGGCGCGCTTGGCCATGACGGTGATCAGGTGCGCGCGGTACTCCGGGCTCGCGTGCAGGTCGCTGTTGAGGCCGTCGGCCTTTACCTTGATGCTGGCGACCGACTCGGGCGCGAACTTCGCGGCGAGCGCCTTCTCCATGTCGGCCTGGCGGAACGCGCAGGGCCCGGCCCCGGTCACGCCGACCCGCACCTTGCCGCCAAAGTCGGCGACGAATACGCCGACGATGGCGAAGCGCGACGCCGGGTTCTTGAACTTCATGTAGGCGGCGCGCTTCGGTACCGGAAACGAGACCGCGGTGATCAGCTCTCCCGGCCCGAGCGCGGTTTCGTACAGGCCCTTGAAGAATTTATCGGCCTCGATCTTGCGCTTGTCGGTGACGATCGTGGCGCCCAGGGCGAGCACGGCCGCCGGGTAGTCGGCCGCCGGGTCGTTGTTGGCGAGCGAGCCGCCGAGCGTGCCCATGTGCCTGACCTGCCGGTCGCCGATGATGCCGGCGAGAGAGGCGAGCGCGGGAATCGCCTTCCTCACGCCGCTCGAGGCGGCCACCTCGGCGTGCCGCACCATCGCGCCGATCGTCACGGCATCGCTCTCCGCCTTCAGCGCCTTCAGGTCGCCGATCGCGTTGAGATCGATCAGGTCGGTCGGCGAGGACAGCCGCAGCTTCATCGCCTGCACCAGGCTCTGGCCGCCGGCGAGGTATCTGCCTTCGTCCTTCCTGGAGGCGAGGGCCAGGGCCTCCTTCACGTTCGAAGGCCGGTGATAGTCGAATGCATGCATTGCTATTCTCCTAGGCTGCCTTGTGCATGGAGCGCCACACGGTCTGCGCCGTGGCGGGCATCGGGAGGTCCTTCACGCCGAGGGCATCGGTGATGGCGTTCATCACCGCCGCCGGCGCGCCGATCGCGCCGGCCTCGCCGCACCCCTTCACGCCGAGCGGGTTGTGCGTGCAGGGCGTCTCGCGCGTGTCCAGCTTGAACAGCGGCACGTCGCCGGCGCGGGGAATGGCGTAGTCGCTGAACGATCCGGTGACCAGCTGCCCGGTGCTGTCGTAGCGGCAGCCTTCGGTGAGCGCCTGCCCGATGCCCTGCGCGAGCCCGCCGTGCACCTGGCCTTCGACGATCATCGGATTGATGATTTTGCCGAAGTCGTCGACCGCGGTGAAAGCGACGATCTGCGTTGCGCCGGTATCGCGGTCCACCTCGACCTCGCAGACATAGCTGCCCGCGGGGAAGGTGAAGTTCGCCGGGTCGTAGAACGCGTTCTCGTTGAGGCCGGGCTCGAGCTTGTCGAGCGGATAGTTGTGCGGCACGTAGGCCGCGAACGCCACTTCGCCGAAGGTCTTCTGCTTGTCGGTGCCCGCCACCTTGAACACGCCGCGGTCGTACTCGATGTCCGCCTCCGCTGCCTCGAGCAGGTGGGCGGCGATCTTCCTGCCCTTGGCGACGATCTTGTCGAGCGCCTTCACGATCGCCGTGCCGCCGACCGCGATAGACCTCGAGCCGTAGGTGCCCATGCCGAAAAGCACCTTCGAAGTATCGCCGTGCACGATGTCGACGTTCTCGATCGGCAGGCCGAGGCGATCGGCGACCACCTGCGCGAACGTCGTCTCGTGGCCCTGGCCGTGCGAATGCGAGCCGGTGAACACGGTCACGGTGCCGGTCGGATGCACGCGGATCTCTCCGGCCTCGAAAAGACCGGCGCGCGCGCCGAGGCTTCCGGCCACGTTCGACGGCGCGATGCCGCAGGCTTCGATGTAGCAGGCGTAGCCGAGGCCGCGCAGCTTGCCTTTCGTGAGGGATTCTTCCTTTCTCTGCTTGAACCCCGCGACGTCCGCCATCTTCATCACCGCATCGAGGGTCGCCTCGTAGTTTCCGGTGTCGTAGCAGAGCGCGACCGGCGTCTGATAGGGAAACTGCCGGATGAAGTTCTTGCGGCGGATGCCGGCCGGATCGAGCTTCATTTCGCGCGCGGCCGTTTCGACCAGCCGCTCGACGACGTAGGTCGCCTCGGGACGCCCTGCGCCGCGGTAGGCGTCCACCGGCGTGGTGTTGGTGAACACCGCGGTGACCTCGCAGTAGATGAGCGGCGTCGTGTACTGCCCGGCGAGGAGCGTGGCGTACAGGATGGTCGGGATGCACGACGCAAAGGTCGAGAGATACGCTCCGAGGTTCGCCGTCGTGCGCACGCGCAGGGCGAGGAACTTGCCGTCGCGGTCGAGCGCGAGCTCCGCCGTGGTCACGTGGTCGCGTCCATGCGCGTCCGAGACGAAGGACTCGGTGCGCTCGGCGGTCCATTTCACGGGGCGGTTGAGCTGCTTGGCCGCCCAGGTGACCACCACATCCTCCGGATAGAGGTAGATCTTCGAGCCGAAGCCGCCGCCGACGTCGGGCGCGACCACGCGCACCTTGTTCTCCGGCAGCCCCAGCACGAAGGCAGTCATCAGCAGCCGCTCCACGTGCGGGTTCTGGCTCGCGACATAGAGCGTGTAGCCCGCCTCGGCGCGCGAGTACGTCGCGTTGGCCGCGCGCGGCTCGATCGCGTTCGGTATCAGGCGGTTGTTGACGAAATCGAGCTTGGTGACGTGCGCCGCCTTGGCAAACGCGCCGTCGACTGCCGCCTTGTCGCCCAGCGCCCAGACGTAGCAGGCGTTGTCCGGCGCCGCTTCATGAATCGCCGGCGCGCCTTTGGCCTTTACCGGGTCGACGACTGCCGGCAAGACTTCGTAGTCCACCTCGATGAGCTCGGCGGCATCCCTCGCCTGGGCGAGCGATTCGGCGATCACCACCGCTACGCGCTCGCCGACGTGCCGCACCTTGCCTTGCGCGAGCGGCGGGTACGGCGGCTCCTTCATCGGCTGGCCGTTGACGTCGGTGATCAGCCAGCCGCAGGGCAGCCCGCCCACCTTCGCCGCCGCGAGATCGGCGCCCGTATAGACCGCAAGCACTGCCGGGGACTTTTTTGCCTGGTCCAGCGCGATCTTCTTGATCCTGGCGTGCGCGTGGGGCGATCTCACGAACGCCGCGTACGCCTGGCCCGGCAGCGCGACATCGTCGGTATACATGCCGGCGCCGGTGAGGAAGCGGTAATCCTCCTTGCGCTGGACCCGCGCCCCGATCAGGGGGGCGGTCATGGCTTGCCTGCCATCGCACGCGCGCCGGCCATGATGCTCTTGACGATGTTGTGGTAGCCGGTGCAGCGGCACAGGTTTCCTTCGAGGCTGTCGCGCACTTCCTCCTCGGTCGGGTCGGGATGGCTTTTCGCGAAATCGAGCGCGTTCATCACCATGCCCGGCGTGCAGAAGCCGCATTGCAGGCCGTGGTTCTCCTTGAACGCCGCCTGCATCGGGTGCAGCGTGCCGTCGGGCTTCGCCACGCCTTCGATGGTGAGGATGTCGGCGCCCTCGGCCTGCATGGCGACGATCGAGCAGCTCTTGATCGCCTTGCCGTTCATGAGGACAGTACAAGCGCCGCACTGCGCCGTATCGCAGCCGACGTGGGTGCCGGTGAGCCGCAGGTGCTCGCGAATGAAGGTCACCAGCAGGGTCCGCGCCTCGAGGTCGGCGGCGACCGGCTTGCCGTTGACCTTCATGGATACCTTGACCGACATGCTGCCTCCTTCAGGGGATTTATTGGGCTTGCGAGGGAGCATTCATCGTAGCTAAGCCGTTCACGCACCGCAATGTTGCGGCGCAGCGTCAGCTTCCGGAAAGCTTGCTGCAAGGGTGTGGACATGGCCGGTCCGTATCTTCGCCATTCCGATGATCCGGGGGGAATTTTGGGTGGCGTTAGCTATTTGGGTCGCGCTCGCTGCGGCTGCGACGCCGTGCGACGCTCGCGATCTGTCGCTGACGGAGGCTGAAAAGCTGCTCGCCGCGCACAACCGCGAGCTGAGGGCGGCGCGTCGCAGCGTCGAGTCGGCGCAGGCACAGCGGCTGGTCGCTGCAGCCCGGCCGAACCCCACTTTTTCGATCAATAGCAGTGAAATCAACAGAAACCCCGGCATTGGCGCGGGCCCCCTCGGCCAGAAGCACATCGACACGGTGTTCAGGATCGATCAGCCCTTCGAGCGCGGCGACAAGCGCGAGCTGCGGCTCGACGCTGCCTCCGGACTGCAGAAGGCGGCCGAAAACGACTCGCTCGAAGTGCTGCGACAGCAGCTCGCCGCGCTGCGCGCCGCGTACTTCGACCTGAAGCAGGTACAGGAGAAGGCGCTCGTCCTCGCCGACACGGCACAGCTGTTTACCGGAACCCTTGCGGCGGCGCAGGCGCGGCTCAAGGCCGGCGATCTCGCGCCTGCCGACGTGGCCAAGGTGCAGGTCGACTATGAGCGGGCGCAGAACGAGGCGCGCGCGGTGCGGGCGGAGCTTGTGCGCGCGCAGTTTGCGCTCGGCTACATGATCGGCGCGGATGCCGGCGCCGGCGAGCTGCGCGCGACGGATCCCTGGCCCGCTGCGGAGCGGGCCGACCCCGCCGCGCTCGAGCAGGCCATCGAGGCGCGCCCCGATGTGCTGGCGGCGCAGGCCAGAGTCGAGGCGGCGGAGAAGCAGCGCGATCTCGCCAAGGCCCAGCGCACCCGGGACTTCACCATCGGCGCTCAGTTCGAGCGCTTTCCGGGCAGCGTTCCAGTCAACTCGATCGGCTTCGGCGTCGCGTTCCCGCTGTTCACCGGTTACGATTTTTCGGGCGACATCCAGAAGGCCGAGGTCGACCGCTATGCCGCGCTCGACGCCCTGGAGCGCGCGCGGGCGCTCGCCGGCATCGAGCTGCGCCGCGCCGCGAGCGACCTGAACGCCGCCGCAGAGCGGCTCGAGCGCTACGAGACCTCGCTGCTCGGCGCTGCCGGCCGCAGCGCGCAGGCGGCCGAGTTCGCCTTCCTGCGCGGCGCCATTTCGGTGCTCGAGGTCCTGGACGCGCGGCGCACGCTGCGCGCCGTGCAGCTCGAATCGGTGATGGCGCGGGCCGACTATGCCAAGGCGCTCGCGGCGTGGCGCGCCAGCCTGTCGACGGCGCAACAGCTGGGCGGCCGATGAGAATTTTTCCGGGTCTGCTGGCGGCCGCGATCCTCGCCGGTTGCAACCAGGCCGCCGAGAAGCCGGCGGTGCCGCCGCCGCGCGTCGACAGGAACGCAGTCATCTTCGAGCCGGCGAGCCCGCAGCTTGGCTCCATCCGTACGGCGAGCGCCGAGCCGCAGCGCGAAGCAGTGCTGCGCTTCAACGGCCGCCTGGTCTGGGACGAGGACCGCACGGCGCGCGTGTACACGCCTTTCGCGGGCAAGGTGCTGTCGATCGCGGCGCGCCCTGGCGATAAGGTGAAGGCAGGGCAAGTACTAGCCGTGCTCTCCGCGCCCGAGCTCGGCAGCGCGCAGGCCGAGGCGCGCAAGGCGGAGCAGGATTTCCTGCTCGCGCAGAAGAACCGCGCTCGTATCGAGGAGCTGCAGGCAGCAGGCGTCGCACCGGCCAAGGACCTGCAGGCGGCGCAGGCCGAAGAGGCCCGCGCTGCTTCCGAGCGCGCACGCACGCAGGCGAGGCTGCGCGCCTACGGTAGCGCGGCCGCCGATGTCAACCAGGCGTTCGTACTGCGCAGCCCGCTCTCGGGCGTGGTCGTCGAGCGTCAGCTTAACCCGAGCCAGGAGCTGCGCCCCGACGCCGCGCCGCAGGGCGGCATCTTCGTGATCTCCGACCCGTCGCGCTTGTGGTTCGTGCTCGACTTGTCGGACAAGGACCTTGGCGCGGTGCGCCCCGGGATCGAAGTCAGCCTCTCCACCGCCGCTTTGGGCGACGAGCGAGTGGCAGGTCGCATTACGCACGTCGCGGATGTCGTCGACCCGCAGACGCGGACCATCAAGGTGCGCGGCACGCTCGCCAACGCCGAGCGCAGGCTGAAGGCCGAGATGTTCGTCACCGGCGAGATCAGGGTGCCCGCCGGAATCGGCTTGCTGGTCCCCGGCAAGGCGGTCTATCTGCGCGGCGAGCAGTACTTCGTATTCGTCGACGCCGGCAACGGCCGCTTCGAGCGCAGGGCGGTGCGCCTGGGCGCGGCCAGCAACGGCGATTCGCTGATTCTCGAGGGCATCGGCGCGAAAGACAAGGTCGTGACCGAGGGCAGCCTGTTGCTCGAGGGCGTGCTGGCGTCGAAGGGCTGAACGCGCGGCATGATCAAGCGGATCGTTTCGTTCTCGCTCTACCAGCCGCTGTTTATCGCGCTGGGGGTGGCGCTGTTCATCGGCGGCGGAATCTGGGCCTTCAAGAATCTGCCGGTCGAGGCGTTCCCCGACGTCACCGACACGCAGGTCACGGTGATTTCGCTGTTTCCCGGCCGCGCCGCCGAGGAGGTTGAGAAGCAGATCACCATTCCGCTCGAAGTCGGCCTGTCCGGCGTGCCCGGAGCGGTGCGCATGTTCTCGCATACCCAGTTCGGGCTGTCGTTCGTCATGCTCACGTTCGACGACCGCTACAGCGGCTACTTCGCGCGCCAGCAGGTGGTGGAGCGGCTGCGCGAGGTGGACATGCCAGAAGGCGCGCAGGCGCAGCTGGCACCCTTTTCCACAGCGATCGGCGAGATCTACCGCTACCGCATGAAGGGCGACAAGGTGTCGCCGCGCGAGCTGCGCACCTACCAGGACTGGGTGGTGAGCCGGCAATTGCGGCTGGTGCCCGGGGTCGCCGACGTCGTGACGCTCGGCGGCCTGGTGAAGCAGTACGAAGTGCGGCCGGATCCCGCGCGGATGCGCGACTACAAGGTGACGCTGTCGCAGCTGTCGCAGGCGATCCAGCGCGGCAATGCCAATGCCGGCGGCAGCTACGTCGAGCAGGGCCGCCAGCAGTTTCTCATCCGCGGCATCGGGCTGTTCACCAGCCCCGAGGACATCGGCAACGTCGTGGTCGCCGAGAGAGGCGGCACCCCGATCCTGGTGAAGGACATCGCCCAGGTGGCGATCGGAGCGGTGCCGCGGCAGGGCGTCGCCGGCCAGGACGACGACGATGACGTCGTTACCGGCGTGGTGCTGATGCGCCGCGGCGAGAATCCGTCGGAAGTGCTCAAGGCGGTACGCGCCACGATCGACCAGGTGAACGACACCGGCCTGCCCGCGGGCGTCAAGGTGGTGCCGATCTACGACCGCACCTGGCTGATCGGCAAGACGCTGACCACGGTGTTCACCAACCTCGTCGAGGGCGCGCTTCTGGTTTCGATCGTGCTGTGGATGTTTCTCGGCAATCTGCGCGCCGCCGCGATCGTCGCCGTTACCATTCCGCTCGCGCTGCTCGCCACCTTCCTTGGCCTGACCTTCATCGGCATCCCGGCCAACCTGCTTTCGCTGGGCGCGATGGACTTCGGCATCATCGTCGACGGCGCCGTGATCGTGGTAGAGAACATTTTTGGCAAGCTCACGGCCGCGGTCCATGACCGCGAGAAGCTCGACGACCAGCGGCGCCGCAGCCTGATCCTCGATGCCGCGGTCGAAGTGGGGCGGCCGACGCTGTTCTCGATGCTGAGGCGCTGATCCTGTCGCTGACGCTGGTGCCGCTGCTTTGCGCCCTGATGCTGAAAAGGAAGCTGCCGGAGAAGGAGAACTTCCTGGTGCACGGCGCAAAGCAGCTGTACGAGCCGGCGCTCGGCTGGGCGCTCGGGCACAGGCGCTTCGTGCTCGGCGCCTCCGTCATTTCGCTCGCCCTGAGCCTCGCCCTGCTGCCGCGGCTCGGAACCGAATTTCTGCCCGAGCTGAACGAAGGCGCGGTGTGGGTCAACGTGAACTACCCGACGAGCGTGTCGGTCACCGAGGCGCAGGAGCTTTCCAGGCGCGTGCGCCAGGCGATCCGCAAGTTCCCGGAGGTGGTGAGCGTCACTTCCAAGGCGGGGCGGCCGGAAGACGGCACCGACCCCAAGCTGATCAACATGGCCGAGTTCCTGGTCGACCTCAAGCCCGAAAACGAATGGCAGCGCGGCGTCGACAAGCCCGGGCTGCTGCGCGAGATGGACGCCGAGGTCAACAAGATTCCCGGCATCACGCCGAGCTTCTCGCAGCCGATCCGCGACAACGTGCTCGAGTCGATCTCGCAGATCGACGGCCAGATCGTGATCAAGGTGTTCGGCGACGATCTCGAGGTGCTGCGCGACCAGTCGCTCGCCGTGCTTAGGCAGGTCGAGACGGTGCCCGGCGTGGCGCGCGCGTTCGTCGACCGGCTGGGGGAGCTGCCGCAGATCCAGGTGCGCGTCGACCGCGCCCGCGCCGCGCGCTACGGCCTCAACGTCTCCGACATCCAGGACGTGATCGAGACCGTGCTCGGCGGCAAGCAGGTGACGCAGATGTGGGAAGGCGAGCAGCACTTCGGCGTCGCGGTGCGGCTCGACGAGCCTGAGCGCACGCTGGTGCGCATGCAAAGCCTGCTGGTGGCGACCTCGGCCGGCGCCTACGTGCCGCTCTCCGAAGTGGCGAGCTTCCGTACCGTCGGCGGCCTGATGAACATCGCGCGCGAGAATGGCAAGCGCGTTTTCGCCATCGGCGTGTTCATTCGCGGCCGCGACATGGGCGGCGTGGTCGCCGATATGAAGGCGCGCGTCGCTCAGCACCTCAAGCTGCCGGAGGGCTATTCGATCACCTGGTCGGGCGAGTTCGAGAACCAGGAGCGGGCGATGGCACGGCTCGCGATCATCGTGCCGATCTCGATCCTGGTGATCTTCCTGCTGCTGTTCGACGCGTTCAGGTCGTTCCGCTCCTCGCTGCTGATCGTCGCCAACATCCCTTTTTCGGTGATCGGCGGCATTGTCGCGCTGTGGATCACCGGCATCTATCTTTCGGTGTCGGCGGCAATCGGCTTCATCGCCCTGTTCGGGCAGTCGGTGCTGAACGGCGTGGTGATGGTGGCGCTGTTCAACGAGCTGCGCGAGGCCGGCATGGCGCCGGAGAAGGCGGTGGTCAGCGGCGCGATCACGCGGCTGCGCACCGTGCTGATGACCGCGCTGCTCGCCTCGCTCGGCCTGCTGCCGATGGCGCTTTCCACCGGGATCGGCGCCGAGACGCAGAAGCCCCTCGCCGTGGTGGTGATCGGCGGGCTGGTTTCGGCGACGCTGCTCGTTCTCTTTGTCCTGCCAGTAATCTACGTGATGCTCTACCGCCGCGAAGAAAGGACCACGGTATGATCAAGCGAATGGTTGACGATGCGAATTCTGATCGTTGAGGACGATCCGTCGCTCGCCTCCGGCCTGGCGCGCATCCTGGAGGCCGAGGGCTACGCGGTGGACGTGGCCGGCCGCGGCGAGGAGGCGGTGGGCGCGGCACGCGGCGAGCGCTTCGACCTCGTCATCCTCGACATCGGATTGCCCGGCATGGACGGCTTCGAGGTGCTGCGCCGGCTGCGCGGCGCCGAGCATCGCGTCCCGGTGCTGGTGCTGACGGCGCGCGATACGGTGAGCGACCGCGTGCACGGGCTAGACCTGGGCGCCGACGACTACATGGCCAAGCCCTTCGCCATGCCGGAGCTGGCGGCGCGCGTGCGCGCGCTCATCCGCCGTTCGCTGGCGCAGACCGGGCCGAAGATCGTGCACGGGCCGCTGACCCTCGACACCGTGGCGCGGCGCGCCTACCTCGCCGGGGAGCCGCTCGAGCTGGCGGCGCGGGAGTGGGCCGTGCTGGAGGTGCTGCTCGGCAAGGTGGAGAAGATCGTGTCGAAGGAGAGCATCATCCAGGCGGTCGCCGGCTGGGACGAGGATCTTTCGCCCAACGCCATCGAGGTCTACATTTCGCGCCTCAGGACCAAGCTCGAGCGCGCCGGGGTGCACATCCGCACCGTGCGGGGCTTCGGCTACATGCTGGAGGAGTTCAAAATACGCTAGATGGCCGACGCAAGCCTCCGCGGGCAGCTGCTGCGCCTGCTGCTTTTCCCGGTCGCCGGTATCCTGGCAGTGAGCTCGGTCGCGGCGTACTACCTCGCCCGCGAGCCTGCCACCGATGCCTACGACGGCGCGCTGATCGACGCCGGGATCGCGCTCGCCGATCGCATCCACGTGCGCGACGGCGCGCTGGCGGTCGACCTGCCGAGCGCTGCCGAGCAGATCCTGCGCACCGACCAGTTCGACACGATCTACTACCTGGTGCGCGACCCATCGGGCAGGCTGATCGCCGGCGACGCGGGAATCCCGCCGCCGCCCGTCGCGCAGCGCCCGCAGGACCGCTCTGTTTTTTACGACGCAACCTACCGCGACACCAGGGTCCGGGCCGCGGCGCTGCTGGCGCCCTGCGGCGGCCAGGTCTGCACCATCACGGTCGCCGAGACGACGCGCAAGCGCGACCGCCTGGTGCGCGAGATCCTGCTCGGCAGCGTCATGCCGCAGGCGCTGCTCGCGGTGCTGACGCTCGCGCTGGTGTGGTTCGGCGTGGCGCGGGGCCTGGCGCCGCTCGAACGGCTCTCCGGCGAGATCCGCAAGCTTTCCCCACGCGACCTGCGGCCGATCGAGCCTGCGCTGGCGCCGGCAGAGACGCACCCGCTGATCGAGGCGCTGAACCAGCTGCTGGTGCAGGTCGAGGAATCGAACCGCAACCAGCAGCGCTTCCTCGCCAACGCCGCGCACCAGCTGCGCACGCCGCTCGCGGGACTGCGCACGCATGCCGAGCTCGCGCTTGCCCAGCCGCTCCCGGAGGAGACCCGGGCCGAGATCGAGCAGGTGCACAGCGCCACCGTGCGCATCGCGCGGCTGGCGAACCAGCTGCTGGCCCTGGCGCGCGCCGAGCCCGGCGGGCGGGTCGAGCCGCATTCGGCGGTGGACCTGAAGGGGCTGGCGGAAGGCGCGGCCGACGAATGGGTGCACAGCGCGCTCGCGCGCGAGCTCGACCTCGGCTTCGAGCTCGCGCCGGCGAGCGTTCGCGGAGACGCCTTTCTCCTGCGCGAGGCGCTCGGCAACCTGGTCCACAACTCGATCGAGTACGTGCCGCGCGGCGGCCACATTACGGTGCGCACCGGGGCGCGGAACGGGCGGCCGTTCATGGAGATCGAGGATGACGGCTCGGGCATCCCGCCCCAGGAGCGCGGGCGCGTCCTGGAACGCTTCTACCGCATGCCCGGCACCACGGGCACCGGCAGCGGCCTGGGCCTCGCCATCGTGCGCGAGATCGTGGCCGGCCACGGTGCGGCGCTCGAAATCAGCCATGGCATGGGCGGCCGCGGCTGCCGAGTTGCGATAACATTTCCGCATGGATAGCGTCGATATCGAGGTTCTGCGCACCGCCGAGGCGTGGCGCAAGCAAGGCCGGCGGGTTGCGCTGGGCACCATTGTCAAGACCTGGGGCTCCGCCCCCCGTCCGGTGGGGGCGATGGTCGCGATCCGCGACGACGGTCAGGTGGTCGGCTCGGTGTCGGGCGGCTGCGTCGAGGACGACCTGATCGACAAGGTCAAAGCCCGGGTGGTCGCCGCGACCAGGCCCGAGCTCGTCACCTATGGCGTCACCAACGAGGAGGCGACGCGCTGGGGACTGCCCTGCGGCGGAACGCTGCAACTTGTCCTGGAACCCCTGACTGACCATAGCCGCATCGCGGAATTGCTCGACCGAATCTCGCAACAGCAGCTCGTGAAACGGCGCCTGGAGATGGGCAGCGGCCGCGCCACGCTCGAACCGGGGCGCTGGCAGGATGTGCTCGAGTTCGACGGCAAGCTGCTGAGCGCGGTGCACGGCCCCCGCTGGCGGCTGGTGCTGATCGGCGCAGGCCAGCTCACGCGCTATCTCGCCGAGATGGCGCACATGCTCGACTACCACGTCAGCGTGATCGATCCGCGCGAGGAATACGCGAACGGCTGGGACCTGGCCGGCGTGCCGCTCAACCGCGGCATGCCCGACGACGTGGTGCGCGAGCTGAACCTGGATGGCCACAGCGCGATCGTCGCGCTCACGCATGACCCGAAGCTGGATGATCTCGCGCTGATGGAAGCGCTCAAGTCGGCGGCGTTCTATGTCGGTGCCATCGGCTCGAAGAAGAACAACGATGCGCGGCGCGAGCGCCTGCGCGAGTTCGACGTGTCCGCCGAGGAGATCGCGCGGCTGCGCGGCCCGGTCGGGCTCTACATCGGCTCGAAGACGCCGCCCGAGATCGCGGTGGCGATCCTCGCCGAAATGACCGCGGTGCGCCACGGCGTGAGCGAGCCGACCTGGGCCGCCAAGCCCGAGCGCCGCTTCGATCCTTCCGCCTGCGAAGTCAAGACGACGACTTGAAGAACATCGTCGGGCTCCTGCTTGCCGCGGGATCCGCGAAGCGCTTCGGTTCCGACAAGCTGCAACATCCGCTGCCGCACGGCGTATCCATCGCCGTGCAGGCGGCGCGCCATTTGAAGTCCGAACTCGACAGGGTGGTCGCCGTCACCAAGCCTGGCGCCGACGAGCTCGCGGCGCAGCTCAAGAACGAAGGCTGCGAGGTGACAGTGTGCGAGAACGCCGCCGATGGCATGGGGGCGAGCCTCGCCTGCGCGGCCCGCGCCGCGGGTGAAGCCGACGGCTACCTGGTGGCGCTCGGCGATATGCCATTCGTGCGCCGCACGTCGATTGCCGCGGTGCGCGCGGCTCTCGCCGACGGCGCAGCGCTCGCCGCTCCCTATTTCCGCGCGCGGCGCGGCCACCCGGTCGGCATGGCGGGAAGCTTTTACGCGGAGCTGCTGAGGCTGCGCGGCGACGAGGGCGCCAAGCGCCTGCTCGCCGCGCACGAGAATCGCCTCGTGAAAATTCCGGTCGGCGATCCCGGGGTGGTGCGCGACATCGATACGCGGGACGACCTCACGCCGCCGCTGCGAATCTGACGTATGATCGCCGCGGGAGGATAGGCAGGAGCGTGGCACAGAACCCGCGGCGCGCAGTGCTTTTTGCCGACGTCTGCGACAGCACCGCGATCTACGAATCGCTCGGTGACACGAAAGCGCTCGCGCTCATCAACCGGCTGCTGCGGCAGCTGGACGAGAAAGTCGCCCAATGCAGCGGCGCCGTGGTCAAGAGGCTCGGTGACGGCATGGTGTGCCAGTTTTCCGCCCCCGACGCGGCGCTGCGCGCAGCCTGCGAGATGCAGACGGCCGCATTCGATGTTGCGCCGGGCGACCATCCAAAGCTCGCCATCAAGGTGGTGTTTACCTATGGCCCGGTCATCATGGAGGGCGCCGATGTGTTCGGCGACACGGTGAACCTAACTGCGCGCCTGGTTGCCTTGGCCAATCCCGAGCAGATCCTCACCACGCAGCAGACGGTCGATTCGCTCGCCCCGGAGCTGCAGGCGCGCTGCCGGCCGCTGTACCCGATGAAAATCCGCGGCAAATCCGACGAGGTCATGGTTTGCGACGTCGTGTGGCGCCGCGACGCCGACCTCACCGAGACCTTGCGGCGCCCTGGCGACGTCCCGAGCCAATGGAACCTGAAGCTCGCTTATGGCGGCAGCATGTGCACGGTCGAGCCGGCGGGCTCGGTGCGCCTGGGACGCGACAAGGCGAACGACGTCGTCGTCGCCAGCACCCGCGCGTCGCGCGTGCACGCGCGCATCTTCGGCCGCCACGGCAACTTCGTGATCGCCGACCAGTCCTCGAACGGTACCTTTGTCCTGATCGACGGCAACAGCCGGGAGATGGTGCTGCGGCGTGAGGAAGCGGTGCTCGGCGAGCGCGGCTGGATCGGCCTCGGCGAGTCCGCGGCCTCGCACGGCGATCACGTGCTGCGCTTTCGCCTCGAGCGCCAGAAGAGTCAGTAACATAGGCGCTTTTGCGCCGCTGCCATGTTCGCCCCCAACCTCCTCGCGCAGGCCGACCCGGAAGTCTGGAACGCAGTCCACCTCGAGCACCGCCGGCAGGACGACCACGTCGAGCTGATCGCCTCCGAGAACTACGTCAGCCCGGCCGTGCTGATCGCGCACGGCACCCAGCTCACCAACAAGTACGCCGAGGGCTACCCCGGCAAGCGCTACTACGGCGGCTGCGAATACGTCGACATGGTCGAGACCATTGCGCTCGAGCGCGCCAAGCAGCTGTTCGGCGCGCCCTGGGCGAATGTGCAGCCGCATTCGGGCTCGCAGGCCAACCAGGCGGTTTACGCCGCGGCGCTGCGGCCGGGCGACACGCTGCTCGGCATGTCGCTCGCGCACGGCGGCCACCTCACGCACGGCTCATCGGTCAACTACTCGGGCAAGCTCTACAAGGTCATCTCCTATGGCCTCAGCGAGGACGAGGAGATCGATTACGCGCAGGCCGAGCGCCTTGCGATGGAGCACCGGCCGCGCTTGATCGTGAGCGGCGCGTCGGCGTACGCGCCGGCCATCGACTGGAAGCGCTTTCGCGCCATCGCCGACAAGGCGGGCGCGCTGCTGATGGCGGACATGGCGCATTACGCCGGGCTGATTGCCGCCGGGCTTTATCCGTCCCCCATCGGCATTGCCGACTTCGTGACTACCACCACGCACAAGACGCTGCGCGGGCCGCGCGGGGGCCTGATCTTCGGCACGCCGGAGCAGGAAAAGGCGGTCAACGCGGCTGTGTTCCCCGGCATCCAGGGCGGGCCGCTGATGCACGTCATCGCCGCCAAGGCGGTGGCGCTGGGCGAGGCGCTGAAGCCGGAGTTCAAGTCCTACCAGGGACGCGTGCTCGAAAACGCGCGCGCCATGGTGAAGGTATTCACCGAGCGGGGCGTGCGCGTCGTTTCGGGACGCACCGACTGCCACATGTTCCTGCTCGACCTGCGCAGGCTCGGCATCACCGGCAGGGACGCCGAGTCCGCGCTCGGGCGGGCGCACATCACGCTCAACAAGAACGCCATCCCCAACGACCCGCAGAAGCCGATGGTGACGAGCGGCGTGCGCGTTGGCACCCCGGCGATGACGACGCGCGGCTTGCGCAAGCCGGAGGCTGAAAAGCTCGCCCACCTCATCTGCGACGTGCTCGAAACGCCCGCCGACGAAACGAGGCTCGAGCGCGTCGCCGAAGAGGTCAGGGCGCTCTGCGCGAGGTTTCCCGTCTACGCATGAAATGCCCGTTCTGCGGCTCGGCCGACACCCAGGTGGTCGACACCCGGGCGAGCCTCGAGGCCAACACCATCCGCCGCCGCAGAAAGTGCGTGCGTTGCGAGAAGCGCTTTACCACCTACGAGCGCGTGGACCTGAAGATGCCGCGCCTGGTGAAGAAGGACGGCAGCCGCACCGACTTCGACCGCGACAAGCTGACGGGCAGCATGAGGCTCGCGCTGCGCAAGCGCCCGGTCGCGACCGACGCGGTCGAGGCCGCCGTCGACCGGGTGATCGAGCGGCTGCGCTCGCTCGGCGAGCGCGAAGTGCCGACCAGCCGCGTCGGCGACTTCGTGATCCGCGAGCTCGCCAAGCTCGACAAGATAGCCTACATCCGCTTTGCCTCGGTGTACCGCAGCTTCGAGACGCCGGACGATTTCCGCGAGGCGGTGCAGGAAGTGAAGTCCGCGCGCAAACGGCGCAGGTGACAGCAGCTTCAGTGACCCCGTTTGGGTCGTTCGATCACGCCATGATGGGGCGGGCGCTTTCGCTCGCTGAAAAAGGCTTGTATACCGCCACGCCGAATCCGCGCGTCGGCTGCGTCATTACCCGCAACGAGGAAATCGTCGGCGAGGGCTGGCACGAGAAGCCGGGCGAGCCGCACGCCGAAGTGCTCGCGCTTCGCGCAGCGGGCGAACGCGCGGCGAATGCCACCATCTACGTCAACCTCGAGCCCTGCAATCACCAAGGGCGCACTCCGCCTTGTGTCGAGGCGCTGGTCAAGTCGAAAGTCGGGCGCGTCGTAGCGGCGATGCGTGACCCGAATCCAGTCGCCGCGCACGGCGGCGAAGCTCTCATCAGCGCCGGTATCGCGTTCGAGCACGGCCTGCTTGAGGACGAGGCCCGCGAGCTGAACATCGGCTTCGTCTCGCGCATGACGCGCGGCCGGCCGTGGGTGCGGCTCAAGGTGGCGGCCACGCTTGATGGCCGCACCGCGCTTGCCGACGGCAAATCGCAATGGATCACGGGACCGGCGGCGCGGCGCGACGGGCATCGCTGGCGGGCTCGCGCCTGCGCCGTGCTGACGGGGATCGGAACGGTCAGCGCCGACGACCCCCGGCTCACGGTGCGCGATATCGAGACGCCGCGCCAGCCGCTGCGCGTGATCGTGGATAGCCGGCTGGAGACGCCCGCCACGGCGCGGATTCTGGAAGGCGGCAACGTGCTGATCTTTACCGCCGGCACGGGCAAGGGGCCACGCGGCGCAGAGGTGGTTCGGCTGCCGAATCCCGATCGGAAGGTCGACCTGCCGCGCATGCTGGAGGAGCTGGCTCGGCGCGGCATCAATGAATTGCAGGTCGAGGCCGGCTTCCGGCTGAATGGATCGCTCGTGCGCGAGGGCTGCGTCGACGAGTTTCTGGTGTACCTGAACCCGAGTTTCCTCGGCGAGGCGGCGCAGGGGATGCTCGATCTTCCCGCGCTCGCCGCGCTCGGGGAGAGGCGCAGGCTGAGGCTGCTATCGGTCGAGCGCCTCGGCGACGACCTGCGCATCGTCGCGCGACCCGCATAGCGTCGCGGCCAGCAGATCCACCGCGACCTGCGCGCTGCGCCCGCCCTTGTCGAGCCGCGGGCAATATTCGACCAGCTCGACTGCGGCGAGACCAGGCCTGCCGCCGATGCCCTCCAGCGCCCGCGCGAGCTCGGCACCACCCAGCCCGCCCTCTGCCGGTACCGCCACGCCCGGCGCGTCTTCCGGCGTCACTACGTCGAGATCGATGCTGATGCCGAATCCTGCCGTGTCTTGCGATGCGATGCGTAGCGCCTCGTCGAGCGCCCTCCGGAGACCGCGCTGCCGGACTTCTTCCATCAGGTACACGCGCACGCCCAGGCGCGCGAGCCGCTCGGACTCCTCGGGCTCATAGCTGCGCACGCCGACGAGGCAGACGTGGCGCGGATCCAGCACGCCTGACGCCAGGCCGTAGAGCGGGTCGTCGTCCTGCCCGAGGAGCCAGGCGAGCGGCATGCCGTGCAGGCGCCCGGTGTGGCTGGTCCCGGGGGTGTGGCTGTCCATGTGTGCATCCACCCACACCAGGCCCAGGTCGCCGCGCAGGCTGCGCGCCACGCCGGTCCATGTTCCTCCCGCGCAGGTGTGATCGCCGCCGAGCACGCAGGGCAACCTGCCGTGGCGCAGCGAGTCAGCGACCGCTGCAGCAAGAAGGCTGCACAGCCTGCTTACCGCGACCTGCTTGCGCCGCTCGGTCGGCGACGGCCGCAGAATCGGGCCGGGCAGCGTCGGAATGCCGTACTCGCGCAGGCGCGAAAGGAGGAGCGGCGCGAGCACCGCGGGCGCGTCGGCGCACCCGGGATCCACGCCTCCAAGGCCCCAAGCCGCGCTGATTAATTCCACCTGCCGCTGCATGGCTACAGTATGACCTTATTTCTTTTGGGTTACCCTTCGCTGCCATGTTCACAGGCATCGTGCAGGCGGTGGGGAAGATCGTGCGCGTTCATCCGCTGGAGGTGGAATGCCCCGCCCTCGGTCTGGCCGACATCGCGGTGGGCGACTCGATCTGCGTGCAAGGGGTGTGCCTCACTGTTTCGGCGATCACCTCGCGTGGATTTACGGCCGACGTGTCGGGCGAAACGCTGCGCGTCACCTCGGGGCTGGACCGACCGGGCGAGGTGAACCTGGAGAAGGCGCTCGCCATGGGCGGGCGCCTCGGCGGCCACCTGGTCACCGGGCACGTCGACGGAGTAGGCGAAGTGCTGCAGTTCGCGAACGGCTTGCTTCAGGTTCGTGCCCCGCCGGACCTGAAACGCTACATCGCCGGCAAAGGCTCCATTTGCGTCGATGGGGTCAGCCTGACCGTGAACCGGGTCGAGGGCGACATTTTCGAAGTGAATCTCGTCCCGCACACCCTCAAGGTCACGACGCTGGCGCGGCTCGCACCGGGTGCGAAAGTGAATCTCGAAGTGGACCTGATTGCACGCTACGTCTATCGGGTTCTCAATACCGACGAAACAAAACGCCCGCGATGAAGCGGGCGTTTTGCCGACGACCAAGGCTAGCGCTTATACATGTACCACCACACCGCCGCCGCGATGACGATGATGAGGAGCACTGCGCCGCTATCCGCGCCGGCAGGCAGTGACTCGAGCCTGTTGGCGAGCGTCGCGATTTCCTGATCGCTCATTGCCTGAACCCGATCTTTCGCCTGTGCGGGATCTATGCCAAGCGCCTGGAGTTGACTGGCTACCTCGGCACGGCTGAGCATGCTAAGAACAGCCGTGCGGTCGCCGTGGTTAGCAGTCGAGGCGACCTGCTCGGTGCCGATCATTCCTGCCTGTGCCATTTGAAATGGCGTCCAGGCCATCAGCGCGATCAAGATGCGGCAAAGCGTGTTATTCATTATGCGGTTCATCTGCGCTCCAGAGGTTGGTTAAGAGGGGAGGCTTCACGGCCAGCTTGCCGTGACCTGAATCTAGTTTCTGTCAGTCCGCGAAGTCAAGAACGAATGCGTTTATTCATCCGCGCGCCGCAACAGGCTGTTGCGAAGTTCCGAATCCGGCCAGGCACTCTGTGACATAAGTCTCATCGTGTTGCTACGCATTGATCCCGCGCTGCCCATCAACGCCAAGCGCGACGCGATCCGCGCCGCCGTGGAAAAGCACCCGGTGGTCATTGTGTGCGGCGAGACAGGCTCGGGCAAGACGACCCAGTTGCCGCAGATCCTTCTCGAGATGGGTCGCGGCTCGGCCGGCCGCATCGGCCATACGCAGCCGCGGCGCATCGCCGCGCGTTCCGTGGCGGCGCGCGTCGCCGACGAGCTCGGGACCAAAGTCGGCGCGCTGGTGGGCTACAAAGTGCGGTTCCATGAAAGCGTGCGGCCGGATACGGCGATAAAGCTGATGACCGACGGCATCCTCCTCGCCGAGACGCAGAGCGATCCCGAGCTGCGGCAGTACGGCTCGATCATTCTCGACGAGGCGCACGAGCGCAGCCTGAATATCGATTTCCTGATCGGCTACCTGAAAAAGCTCGTCGAGATCCGCAGCGATCTCAAGGTCGTCGTCACGTCGGCCACCATCGATGCGGAGCGTTTCTCCAGGCATTTCGACAACGCGCCGGTGATCGAGGTATCGGGGCGCCTTTATCCCGTGGAGATGCGCTACCGGCCGGTCGCCGGCGACTCCGAGGACACGACTCGCGAAGAGGAGGAGCAGGCGCTTGCCGACGCGGTCGAGGAGCTGTGTCGCGAGGGCGAGGGCGACATCCTGGTATTCCTGCCCGGAGAGCGCGAGATCCGCGACACTGCCGAAGTGTTGAGGCGCCGGCATCTGGGAGCGGAGCTTCTTCCCCTGTATGCGCGGCTTTCCGCCCCGGATCAGGACCGCGTATTCAGGCCCGGACGCGAGCGCCGCATCGTACTCGCCACCAACGTCGCGGAAACCTCGCTCACGGTGCCGCGCATCCGGTACGTCGTCGATACCGGTCTTGCCCGGGTAAAGCGATACAGCTATCGCAACAAGGTGGAGATGCTGCGCGTCGAGCCGATCTCCCGGGCGGCAGCCAACCAGCGCGCCGGGCGTTGCGGACGCGTTGCGCAGGGCGTCTGCATTCGCCTGTATTCCCAAGAGGACTTCGAGAAGCGTCCTGCATTCCCAGATCCGGAGCTGCTGCGCTCGTCCCTCGCGTCGGTAATCCTGCGGGCAAAGAGCCTCAGCCTGGGCAACGTCGAGGAGTTTCCCTTCCTCGATCCTCCGGCGCCGCGCGCAATCGCCGACGGCTACGCATTGCTCACGGAGCTCGGTGCCGTCGATGAACGCAACGAGCTTACGCAGCTCGGCGGCGAACTCGCCAGGCTGCCGCTCGACCCGCGCGTCGGCCGCATGCTGGTCGCGGCGCGCGCCGAAGGCTGCCTCGAGCAGCTGTTGATCATCGCCGCGGCGCTCTCGGTGCAGGATCCGCGCGAGCGCCCGCTCGAGCGCGCGGCGGCCGCCGACGAACGCCATGCGAAGTTCGCCGACGAACGCTCGGATTTTCTCGCCTTCCTCAAGCTCTGGAAGCTGTTTGACGGAAAGCTCGAGAAGGCTTGCCGCGAGAACTTCCTTTCCGTCCCGCGCATGCGGGAGTGGCGCGATATCCACGCCCAGCTTGAAACCACGCTCGCCGAGATGAAATGGCCGGCATCCTCGGCGAATCCCGAGAGCGCCGAGGGGTATCGCGCCATCCACCGCGCACTGCTCGGCGGGTTGCTCGGCAACGTCGGCATGCGCGACGAGGCGGAAGGCAGCTACACCGGTGCCCGCGACATCAGGTTCTGGGTGCACCCCGGTTCGTGGACCAGGAAACCCGGCAAGTGGCTCGTCGCCGCCGAGCTGGTCGAAACCACGCGGCTTTTCGCCCGCACCGTGGCGAATGTCGATCCGAAGTGGCTGGAGGAGCTCGGTGCGCACCTGCTCAAGCGCGACCGGCACGATCCGCATTGGGAAAGGAGCCGCGCCCAGGTCATGGCGCTCGAGCGCGGCACGCTCTACGGGCTACCTGTATACGCAAACCGCCGGGTGGACTTTGCGTCCTTCGACGCCGCGCTCTCGCGCGGCATCTTCATCCGCTCGGCGCTGGTCGAAGGCGATTTCGAGACGCGGGCGCCATTTTTTGCTCACAACCGCCGGCTCGTCGCCGAGATCGAGCGCCTCGAGCACAAGTCGCGCCGGCCGGACATCCTGGTCGACGAGGAGCTGATCCACGCCTTCTACGACGCGCGCGTCCCGCAAGGCATATCGAGCGGCGCCGACTTCGACAAGTGGCGCAAGGACGCCGAGCGCAAGCTTCCCAGGCTGCTTTACCTTTCACGCGACGACCTGATGCGGCACCGGGCGGCCGGCATCACTACGGACAATTTTCCCCCGGCGTTGCAGCTCGGACCCAACCGCTTGGCTCTCGAGTACCTCTTCGAGCCCGGCTCGCCGCGCGACGGCGTCACGATGAGCGTACCGCTCGCGCTGCTCAACCAGGTGCCGGCGGCGCGTACCGAGTGGCTGGTGCCCGGACTGCTCAAGGAGAAGATCAGAGCCATGGCGAAGTCGATCCCGCAGCGTCTGCGGCACAAGCTCGGGTCGCTCGACGAGTTCGCCGCCGCGTTCTGCGAGGCAGTCCCGCCCTCCGACACACCGCTCGCGGCGGCTCTCGCCCGCCACATCCGCGAGAAGTTCAATCTCGACATCCCGCTCGATTCGTTCCGGCCCGACTCTGCGCCGGCGCACCTGCATATGAACTTCCGCGTCGTCGACGACCACGGCCGGCAGCTTGGCATGGATCGCGATCTCGCGCAGCTGAAAGCAAGCCTTGGCGAGAAAACCGCGGCAATCCTGCAAACTGAGGCTTCGGCCGCGGAGTCCGAGCGCTACACCGGCTGGACCATGGGCGATCTGCCCGAAATCATGGAAATCGAACGCGGCGGCCAGACGCTGATCGGTTATCCGGCGCTGGCCGATGCCGGGGAGGCGGTCACGCTGCAGGTCCTCCACTCCCCCGAGAAGGCACGTGAGATCCATCGCGGGGGAGTGCGGCGATTGCTGGCGATCGCATTTCGCGACCGCATTCGCGACCTCGAAAGGACCCTGGCGCGCGACGTCGCCCTCGGACCGCTCAAAGCCGACGTCGTCACGGCGGCGCTCGAGCGCACGTTTCTTCCGGGCTCGCTGCCGATGACGCAGGCCGACTTCGCGCGCCGCGTCGAAGACGGCCGCAGCCGGTTCAATCTAATCGCCCAGGAAATCGCCCGTGCCGCCTCCGGCATCCTGGCCGAGCGCGCGGCGCTGGAGAAAAAATTGCCCCCTGCACTGAAGGCGTTCCCGCAGGCCGGTGATGACATCAAGCAGCAGCTCGGGCGGCTCCTCGCGCCCGGCTGGCTCGCGCGCACTCCGTGGGAGCGCTTGCAGCACCTGCCGCGCTACCTGAAAGCGGCGTCACTGCGCCTCGACAAGCTGCGCGCCGACCCGGCGCGCGATGCGCGCCTGGCCGTGGAGCTGGCGTCCGTCGAGCAGCCTTACCTGCGGGAGCTTGCTGCGCGCCTGCGGCAGGGCGCGGTCACGGCGCAGCTCGAGCAGTTCGGCTGGCTGGTCGAGGAATTGCGTGTTTCGCTCTTCGCGCAGGAGCTGCGCACCCCGATCCCTGCGTCGGTCAAGCGCCTGGCGAAACTCTGGCAGACTCTGCGCAAATGAGCATCGCACGTTCGCTGTTGTACGGTGTCGCCAACCTGCTGCATCCCCGCATGCTGTGGCTGATGTTATGGCCGATGCTGATCGCGCTCGCCATCTGGGGCACTGTGGCAATCGCGCTATGGGTGCGCGTTGCGACCCTGATTGCCTCAGTGCTGCAGCGCTGGCTCGAAACGGCGATGTTCTTCGCGAACTTCAACCTCGGCGACGCCACCCTCATCGCGGCGCACGTGCTGCTGTTCCTCGTGTTCGTGCCTCTGGTCTACCTCACTGCTTTATTCATCCTCGGCATCTTCGGCATGCAGGCGATGGTCGATCATGTGGCGCGCCGTTCCTTCCCGGATCTGGAGCGGCGCCGCGGCGGCGGGGTCGCGGGGAGCGGGTGGAACGGCCTGGTCGCGCTTTTCGGGATGCTCGGCCTTGGCATCCTCACCCTGCCGCTCTGGCTGCTGCCGCCGCTGTGGCCCCTGATCCCGGTGGCGATCCTCGGCTGGGGCAATCAAAGGCTCCTGCGCTATGACGCCCTTGCCGAGCATGCCGACCCGGCCGAGATGGCGCGGATCTTCCGCGAGCGGCGCGGCGGCCTGTACCTGCTCGGCCTGCAGCTGGCGCTGCTGGCGTACGTGCCGATACTCGGTTTGTTCGCGCCAGTAATTTTCGGTCTCGCCTTCATTTACTACCTGCTCGACGCTCTGCAGGCCGCGCGGCAGCACGATTAGGCTGCAGCTATTGCTGCCATCCGAACAAACCATTGGCCACCCGGAACGTGCTTTCCTAGACTCTGTGTTTCCGTTTGAGTCCAGAGCCAGGAGTCAGATCATGTTCGCCAATCGCGAAGGGCAAAGAGTTCCTCAGGTGACGTTCCGCATCCGCGCCGCCAACGAGTGGAAAAGCGTCACCTCCGACGAAATGTTCAAGGGCGGGACCGTGGTGGTATTTTCCCTACCCGGGGCGTTCACGCCGACCTGCTCGTCCGTGCACGTGCCGCGCTATAACGAGCTGGCGCCGGCGTTCTACGCCAATGGAGTGGACAAGATCGTCTGCGTCTCGGTCAATGATCCGTTCGTCATGAGCGAGTGGGCGGCCGCGCAGGAGGCGGGCAACGTCACGATGCTGCCGGATGGGAACGGCGAGTTCACGGAGAAGATGGGCATGCTGGTAGACAAGTCCGAGCTCGGCTTCGGCAAGCGCTCATGGCGCTATTCGATGCTGGTGAAGGACGGCGTGATCCAGAAGATGTTCATCGAGCCGGAAACACCCGGCGACCCGTACGAGGTGTCGGATGCCGATACGATGCTGATCTACATCAATCCCAAGGCAAAGAAGCCAGATCAGGTGGCGATTCTCACGCGCGAAGGTTGCGACTACTGCGCGAAAGCGAAGGTTCTACTCAAGGATCTTGGCTACGATTACGCCGAGGTACCGCTTGACCATAGAATCCGCACGCGCGCGGTCGGCGCCATCACCGGCCGTGGCACCGTGCCGCAGGTATTTGTCAACGGCAAGCATATCGGCGGCCTGGAGGATCTGCAGCAATGGGCAAAAAGGGCAGCGTGATTTGGCATTCGGCGCCTTCATCATCGGGGATGAAATCCTTGTAGGAAAGCGCCAGGACAGGCATCTCGCCTTCCTCATTGGTGCCCTCACAAAGCGCGGGCTGCGGCTTGCCTGGGCGCAATACCTCGGTGACGATGCGGTGCGTCTCGCTGCGGCGCTTGAGCGCAGCTTCGCTTCGGGAGATGTCGTGTTCAGCTTCGGCGGCATCGGTGCTACGCCGGACGACCACACGCGGCAATGCGCCGCCGTGGCCGCGCGCGCGCCGTTGCATCTGCACCCCGATGCCGAGCGGGAGATCCGCGCGCGCTTCGGTGGCGACGCGACCCCGCAGCGGCTGAAGATGGGCGAATTTCCCGAAGGCGCGCGGATCATTCCCAATCCGGTGAATCGGATCCCGGGATTCTCGCTGCACGAGCACCATTTCGTACCAGGCTTTCCGCAGATGGCGGCGCCAATGGTCGAGTGGGTGCTTGATACCCAGTACAAGCAGCTGTTTGACCGCGACCGCTGGGCGGAAAGATCAATCCTGGTCTATGAAGCTGGCGAGAGCCAGCTGATCCCGGCGATGGAAGCAGTGGGGGCGCGCTTTCCGGAGGTGAAGGTGTTCAGCCTGCCCTCGATGGGCGAGGACGGAAGCCGAATTCATGTCGAACTGGGCGTGCGGGGAAACCCTGCCCAAGTAGGCGACGCGATGGAAGCATTGCGCCACGCGGTATCGGAGGGCGGCTTCCCCTATAAATGAAAACCCCGCTTTAGGCGGGGCTTCCCTTACCTCTTTTTAGATCTGGCAGCCTTCGTGCGGCTGCGCTTCGCGCTAGATCGAGCGTTGTTGCTCTTGCCCGGTTTGGCGCTTACGCGACCTTTTTTGGCTTCGCGAGGCCTTTTACTGTCTCAGTTGCGGCAGCGACGTTCGCCTCAGCGATCTCGGTCGCTTGCTTGGCGGCCTTGGTGAGGTTGTCGTAGGCCGAATTCGCGGCGGCCAGCATCGACTTCACCGCGGCGACCGCGACGTCCGAGCCGGCCGGCGCGTTCTTCGAGACCTTGTCGAGCAGCGTCACGAAGTTCTCATTCCACTCGGCGACACGGCGCTCCGCCACTTTCGACAGCTCGGCATTCGCCTCGGTCGCGACCTCGTACACGCTCTTCGAATAGGCGATGGCCTTCTCGATGGCGGGCTGGGTAAATGAGTTCTGCAGCGTAACGAACTCCTGCACATCCTTCGCGCTGAGCAGCGCACGGGTGTTGGCAACGCTGTCTTCGAACGCGCTCTTTACTGCGCTCGCCTGGATAGTCGCCAGCTTTTCCAGTGCAGTGAACTGCGTGTTGGCGACGGCGAGAAGTGCCTCTACAGTGGCCTTGTTGGCCGCTTGAATCTGTTCCGGTGTCACGTACATTTCCTGGCTCCTGGTCTGAGTTTTGTGCAATGCAGCAAAGCGGATTTTAGGCTGATCGTGTTCAAAGTCAAGAGGCTTGTGCATAGCAATATAAGTTAGTTAGTGCACCCTTACGCAGAAGCCGTCGCTTTCCCCCTCGCCCCGGCCGCCTGCGTGCATGCGCCCGCTATGCTGTCGGTCTGCCTAGTAACCAAGCGATGAGCATCGATTACCGTCCGAACGACCCGTCAGTGCTGGCGGATCCGTTCCCGCTTTACCGACGCATGCGAGATGAGGACCCGGCGCATTGGAGCCCGGTCCTCAAGGCGTGGGTGCTCACGCGTTACGAGGACGTCAAGCGAGTATGCCTGGACAGCCGGGTGTCCTCGGACCGGCTGCGACCGTTTTTTGCAACGCTGTCTTCGGGTGAAGCCGAGCACATCACACAGTTGATGCGCGTTCTGACGCTGTGGATGGTGTTCCGCGATCCGCCAGAGCACACGCGTCTCCGCCGTCTGGCGGGCAAGGTCTTCAACGTGCGCTCCATCCACGCCCTGCGTCCAAACGTGGAGGCGCTCACCACGTGGCTTCTGGAGCGGATCGGCGAGCGCGAGGAATTCGACTTCATCGCCGAGTTCGCCGGCCCCCTGCCGGCCTTGGTGATCATGGACATGCTCGGCGTGCCGCATAGCGAGCTGCCGCGCCTGAAGCATCTGTCCGACGAGATGGCGCTCTTTATCGGCAGCGCGCGCGATACGCCGGAGAAATACGGCCGCGCCGAGGCAGCGACCCAGGAAATGGCGCATCTGTTCCGCGAGCTGATCGCCTCACGCCGCGCGCTGCCGCGACACGACCTGCTGACGGAGCTGGTCAATCTCGAGGAGGGTGGCGACCGTCTCACCGACGACGAGCTGGTGGCGACTTGTGTGCTCCTGCTATTTGCCGGGCACGAGACGACCACGCACCATATCGCCAACGGGCTCCTCGCGCTGCTGCGTTTTCCCGGCGAGCAGCAACGATGGCGCGAGACCCCGGGCATTGCGCCTGCCGCGGTGGAAGAGCTGCTGCGCTACGACGGGCCGATCGGTGCGCAGGTGCGTATCGTCCAGGACGAGCAGGTGCTGCATGGCCGCACGCTGCGGCACGGGGAGCGCGTATTCCTGATGATGAACGCGGCGAACCGCGATGAGCGTGCCTATCCGCAGCCTGATCGCCTCGATTTGTCACGCAGCGGCGTGCCGCATCTGACCTTCGGCTTCGGCGCGCACATCTGCCTGGGCTTCCCGCTCGCACGGCTGGAAAGTCAGATCGCGCTTCCCGCGGTGCTCAGGCGGTGGCGCCACATCGAGCTGGCCCGCGAGCGGCTCGATTGGCTCGACTCGATGGTTCTGCGCGGAATGAAGGCCATGCCACTGATCGCGACGGCGTGAGCGCAGAGCCGGATCACCTGCCGCCGCGGCTCTGGTGGCTGCTCGCCGGACTCACGCTGGCGTGGGGATTCAACTGGACAGCCATGAAGGTCGCGCTGGGCGACGTGTCACCGTGGACGTTTCGCACGCTTTGCCTCGGCCTTGGCTCGGCGGTGCTGTTCCTGGTGTTGCGCGCCGGCGGCCAGCGCCTGGGGGTACCGAAAGGGCAGTGGGGAAGACTGGCGGCGCTGGCCTTTTTCAACATCACCTGCTGGAACGTTCTGGTGGCCTTCGGCCTGACGATGATCCCCTCGGGCCGCGCGGCGATTCTCGCATACACCATGCCGGCGCTCGCGATCCCCTTGTCCGTTTGGCTGCTCGGCGAGCACCTGACGACCGCCAAGCTCCTCGGTCTGGCCTGCGGCATGGCGGGCCTGGCGCTGCTGCTCGGTGAAGGGATCGTCAGCCTGGGGAAAGCGCCGCTCGGCTCGCTGCTCGTGCTGGGCGCGGCAGCCAGCTGGGCGCTGGGCGTGATCCTGCAGAAGCGCTATCCGATGTCGATGCCCGCTGGGCCGTACACCGCCTGGATCATGCTTCTCGGCGGTGTACCGATTTTCATTGGCGCGCTCCTTTTCGACGATTTCGGCACGCTGAGGCATGTGCGCCCCGAGGCGGCTCTCGGCATTGCCTATAACGTGCTCATCGCGTTTGCCTGGGCGCATTGGGCGTGGATCAAGATCGCGACGGCGGTCAGCGTCACGGTGTTCTCGCTCAGCATGCTGGTTATTCCGGTGGTCGGGGTCCTCAGCGGAATGCTGTTTCTCGGCGAGCGCCCCACCTGGGCGGAATACGCTGCGCTGTTGCTAGTCCTCGGCTCGCTGCTGACGGTCGTTATTCCGGCGCGTCAGGTGCGGTAACCATTCGCCTCGCGGGAATGAGTCCCGGGTCCCAGCTGCGGACCGCTTCGCGCAGATTCGCTGCTTCCGGCTGGCCAAGAAAGGCGAGCGCGGTGCGCAGTTGGTCCTTGGCGCCTGTCAGCTCGATCGCTCGCGCTCCCGCCTGCTTGGAGAGCTTTTCGCCGACGGCGTTCACTGCAACCGGAACGTGAAGATAGCGCGGTGTCGGGTAGCCGAGCAGACGCTGCAGATAAATCTGCCTCGCCGTTGAGTCGAGCAAGTCAGCACCGCGTACTACGTCCGTAATACCTTGCTCGGCGTCGTCGACTACCACTGCCAACTGGTATGCGAACTGGCCGTCGGCCCGGCACACGATGAAATCACCGACGTCGCGTTCCACCGACTGCTCGATCTTGCCTTGCACGCGGTCCACGAAACAGATCGGTTCTGCCGTGGTCCTCACGCGTAAGGCTCGAGAGGTCTTCCCGGCCGGCAGGCCGTTGCGGCAGGTTCCGGGATAAACACCGGCCGCGTTCATGGCGAGGGCGGAATCGGCGACCTCTTTTCTGCTGCAGCCGCAGGCATATGTCTTGCCAGTAAGTCTTTCGAGCGCGTCGCGGTAGAGCATGCGGCGCCGGCTTTGATAGGCCACGGGTCTGTCCCACTCGAGCCCGAGGCTTTCTAGCGCACGCAGGATCTGGCCGGCGGCGCGGGGCTGCTCGCGCGGCGGGTCCAGATCCTCGATGCGCACCTGCCAGCGTCCGCTCGCCGCGCGCGCATCGAGCCAGCTGGCGAGCGCGGCGACCAGCGAGCCGAAGTGCAGCGGCCCGGTGGGAGATGGCGCGAACCGGCCGGCATACATGGCTGTCTAGAGTACACTGCACGCTTTTTTCCGGAAGGACCACGATGGCGACGATGGATCTCACCAAGGAGAATTTCGAGAAGACCGTCAACGAAAACCCGATGGTGATCGTCGACTTCTGGGCGCCATGGTGCGGTCCCTGCAAAGGCTTCGCTCCGGTGTACGAGCGGGCCTCCGAGGCGTACCCGGACGTGGTGTTCGCCAAGGTGAACACTGACGAGGAGCAGGAGTTGGCCGGCGCCTTCGGTATTCGCTCGATCCCTACCCTGATGGTGTTCCGCGACAAGGTCATCCTGTTCCAGCAGGCAGGCGCGCTGCCCGGGACTGCGCTCGATCAGGTGATCACGCAGGCCAAGTCGCTCGACATGGCCAAGGTGCAAAAGGAAATCAGGCAGCAGAACAACGGGTCGAGAAAGCCAGAGGCCAGGGAGTAGAAGTAACATTACCGCCGCGATGAGCGGCAGCCGCATCGAGAAGGACAGCTTCGGCCCGATCGAGGTCCCGGCCGATCGGCTGTGGGGCGCACAGACCGAGCGGTCGCGGCGTTTTTTCCGCATCTCCGGCGAGCGCATGCCGCTCGCCGTGCTGCATGCGCTGGCGCTCGTCAAGAAGGCCGCGGCGGCAGTGAACGCCCAGCTCGGCTTGCTAGATGGAGCCAAGTCCGAGGCTATTCAGCGCGCGGCCCAGGAGGTGCTCGACGGTAAGCACGACGAGGAGTTCCCGCTGGTCGTCTGGCAGACCGGCTCGGGCACGCAAAGCAACATGAACGTCAACGAGGTGCTCGCCAACCGCGCTTCGGAGCTGCTCGGCGGCGAGCGCGGCGCTAAGCGCCTAGTGCATCCGAACGACGACGTCAATCTCGGGCAGTCGTCGAACGACGTGTTCCCTACCGCCATGCACATTGCCGCGGCGCGCGCGCTGCACGGCGATGTGCTGCCCGCGGTGCAGCGGCTTGCCGCGACGCTCGCGGCCAAGCAGGCCGCCTTCGATCGCATCGTAAAAATCGGCCGCACTCACCTGCAGGACGCGACCCCTCTCACGCTCGGCCAGGAATTCTCGGGCTACGTCGCCCAGCTCGAGCTGGCATCGCAGGCCATCGGCGACGCATTACCGCGGCTCTATCAGCTCGCGATCGGCGGAACAGCCGTCGGCACGGGGCTGAACACGCACCCGCAATTCGCCGAGCGCGTCTGCGAACGGATTTCGCGCGACACGGGCCTGCCGTTAGTATCCGCGCCGAACAAATTCGCGGCGCTTGCGGGGCACGAGCCCCTGGTCTTCGCCCATGGGGCGCTGAAAACGCTCGCCGCCGCCCTCAACAAGCTGGCAAATGACGTGCGGCTGCTCGCCTCGGGGCCGCGCTCCGGCCTCGGCGAGCTGCGCATCCCGGAAAACGAGCCGGGCAGCTCGATCATGCCGGGGAAGGTCAATCCTACGCAGGCGGAAGCGCTCACCATGCTGTGCGCCCAGGTGATGGGCAACGACCTCGCGCTCGGCATCGGCGCGGCCTCCGGCCAGCTCGAGCTGAACGTGTACAAGCCGCTGATCGTGCACGCGTTCCTGCAGAGCGCGCGGCTTCTCGCCGACGGCTCGCGTTCTTTCGACGAGCACTGTGCACGCGGAATCGAAGCCGATGAGGCCCGCATCCGCGAGCTGGTGGAGCGCTCGCTGATGCTGGTCACGGCGCTGTCACCGCACATCGGTTATGACCGCGCCGCGGAAATCGCCAAGCAGGCGCATCGGGACGGCACCACATTGCGCGAGGCGGCGCTCGCGCTGGGCTACGTCAAGGCCGACGATTTCGACCGCTGGGTGCGTCCTGAGGCGATGATCGGCCCCGGGTCATGAATCGACGCGGCTTTTTTCTTTCAAGCGATTCATGTCCGTAGCGGTGCTCATTTCCGGCCGGGGCAGCAACCTGCAAGCGCTGCTCGATGCCGGGCTGCCGATCACCACGGTCATCAGCAACGAAGCCGAAGCCAAGGGCCTCGAAACCGCGGCCGCGCGGGGCGTGGCGACCCGGATCGTCGAGCATCGCCGTTTTTCGAGCCGGGAGGCATTCGACGCCGCGCTCGCCGGCGAGATCGACCGCGCTGCTCCGCAATTGATCGCGCTGGCAGGATTCATGCGGGTGCTCACGCCCGGGTTCGTGGCGCGCTACAAGGAGAGGCTGCTCAATATTCATCCGTCCTTGCTGCCCGCGTTCCCCGGCCTGCGCACCCATGAGCGCGTGCTCGCCGCCGGGGCGAAGGTGCATGGCTGCAGCGTCCATTTCGTCACGGCGGAGCTAGATCACGGGCCGATCGTCATTCAGGCCGCGGTGCCGGTGCGCAGCCAAGACACGGCCGAAACGCTCGCTGCGCGCGTGCTGCGGCAGGAGCATGTGATCTATCCGCGCGCCGTGCGCTGGTTTCTCGAGGACAGGCTAGTCATCGAAGCTAACCGGGTCCGCGTTAAGGGTAACGATGCGCAACTGGTTTTTGCTGCTGATTAGCGTCGCGGCGCTTGCGCAGGCCGCGCCGCCGGCGCGCGTCGAGATCGACTACGAGGTCACGCGTAACGGCATGGCGCTTGCCGACATCGAGCATCGCTTCGAGCACACCGGCGGCGCATACCAGCTCACCGAGACCTGGAGGGGCCGTGGCCTGTTCTACCTCCGCGGGAAGATCAGGCGGGAGAGCCGCGGTGCGATCACGGCGCATGGCTTGCAGCCGCTGGAATACTCGGACAAGCGCACCGGGCGCGACACGGAGCGCGCGACCTTCGACTGGAACGCAAAGACTGTCACCGTGCAATACCAGGGAGACCCGAAAATCCTCCCGCTGCCGCCGCATTCCCACGACCGGCTGGCTTTTTTTTACCAGTTTGCGTTCGTTCCGCCCCAGGCTGGGCAGGTAGCCCTCGATGTAATCGACGGGAAAGGGATTTCCGATCAGCTATATAGCGTCGAAAACGGCGAGCGGCTGGTCACGCCGGCGGGCGCATTCGACACCGTCAAGCTGGTTCGCCGCAAGGAAAACAATGAACGCGCCGAGCTCTGGCTGGCGAGGGAGCGCGATTTTCTTCCCGTACGGCTGCTCATCGTCGGAAAGGACGGTACGCGCCTAGATCAGGTCGCCACCCGAATTTCGTCTCCGTGAGGGTTACACGAGCGCTTCTGGCGCAGGCGAGCGCCGCGCTTTCAAGCCTTCTTGAGCTTTCGCGCCCCGCCGACGAAGCGCTTTCGCTGTTCTTCCGCGGCCACCGCAGTCTCGGTCAGCACGACCGGGCATTCATCGCCGAGACCGCGTTTGCCGCATTGCGCCGCAGGCGCTCGCTCGAAGCGGCCGCCGGTTCCGCCGCGCCGGATGCCCTGCTTGCGGCAGCGCTGCTGCGCATCATCGGCCTGTCCGGGCGGGCGCTCGAAGGCCTCGTTGACGAGAAGCTGGTGGCGCGGATCCGTGCCGCGGGCGCGGAGTCCTTTCCCGCGGCGGTGCGCGCGGATCTGCCCGACTGGCTATGGGACCGGCTGGTAGCCGGTCGCGGCGATGCCGAGGCCATGCGCATCGCACAGGGCATGCTCAATGCAGCGCCGCTCGATTTGCGCGTCAACGTAGCGCGCGTGACGCGCGACGCGGTGCTGGCTCGCCTGGGCGAGGATGAAATCGCAGCTTCGACGACACCGTATTCCCCTGCAGGCATCCGCCTGTCGGGAAAGCCGCCCGTCAACCGCCATCCTCTGTTCCGCGACGGGTTGATCGAGGTGCAGGACGAGGGCAGCCAGCTGCTTGCCTGGCTGCTTGCACCGCGCCGCGGCGAGATGGTGGCCGATTACTGCGCGGGAGCAGGTGGAAAAACGCTCGCGATGGCGATGCTGATGCGGGGCACCGGGCGCATCTACGCGCTGGACGTCTCGGCGAAGCGGCTCGCTGCGCTCGCGCCGCGCGCCGCGCGTGCGAGCGTCAGCAATGTGCATGCGATAGTGCTCTCCGGCGAGAGCGATACGCGCGCCAAGCGCCTCGCCGGCAAGCTCGATCGAGTGCTGGTCGACGCGCCCTGCAGCGGTTTCGGCACCCTGCGGCGCAATCCAGACCTCAAATGGCGGCACGGACCTGAAGCGGTCGCTGAGCTCGCCCAAAAGCAGCACCGCATCCTCGCCGCCGCGGCCCGGCTGGTGAAGCCGGGCGGGCGGCTCGTGTATGCAACCTGCAGCATTCTGCCGGATGAAAACGAGGCTGTCGCGGACGCGTTTTGCTCCGCGCATCCCGAGTTCACGCCCCTGCCATGCAATGAATTGCTTGCCGCCCAGCGAATCCCGCTGGACACCGGGGAGCGGCTGCGACTCTGGCCGCACATCCACGGCACCGACGGCTTCTTCGCCGCAGCCTTCCAGCGGCGCTGACAACGCGGGATTTGCTATATTCGCGCCCGATGCGAGGCTTGGCCTGCATAGCGATTCTCTGCGCGAGCCCGGCCTTCGCTGGCGACTCGCCCGAGTCCGCGCCGGACGTCCGTGGACAGGCTACCTACATCCGGCAATACAAGCCGCCCTTCCCTGCGGCGTACAGCGGTCCCCATAGCTTGGACCCCGACAGGGCATGGAGTTACACGCTTACTGGGACGCTTTTCTTCGGCGCACGGCTGGGGGACGCGACGGAGCTCTATTTCAATCCGGAGTTCGTTCAGGGACTGGCGTTTTCGGAGTTGCTGGGGACGGGTGGCTTTACCAACGGCGAGATCCAGCGCACGACAGGACAACAGTTGAGAGGCTACCGGGCGCGGCTTTTCGCGCGTCACACCTGGAACCTCGGCGGCGAGATCGAGGACAAGGAGTCGGATCTGAACCAGGTGAGGACACGCTACGCAGCCGAGCGCTTTGTCCTCACCGCGGGAAACCTGTCGGTGTTAGATGTCTTCGACGTGCTGGAATACAGCCACGATCCGCGCACCCAGTTCATGAACTGGTCTTCGCTCACATACGGCGCGTGGGATTTCCCTGCTGATGCGCGCGGCTACACGTGGGGAGTCGCCGCCGAATACATTACGCCGCGCTTCCAAGCGCGCGCCGGGCGTTTCCTCGTGCCGGTGGAGTCGAATGGGCTGCGCCTGGAACACAGCATCGTCCGGCGCTATGGCGATGTCGCCGAGTTCGAATTGCCGTACAAGCTTGCCAGCAGACCTGCCGTCGCGCGCGTGCTAGCGTTCCGCAATCGCGTTACCGCTGGCGAATTCGACGACGCGATCGCCCTGGGCAGGGCTGCGGCAGCCACGCCGGACGTGGCGTCGGTGCGCCGGGCCGAGTTCAAGAGGGGCCTCGGGGTAAGTACACAGGTCGAGATCAGGCAAGATGTCGGCGCGTACGTGCGCGCGGGCTGGAGTGACGGCAAGACCGAGGCTTTCATGTTCACGGAAATTGATCGTTCGCTCGCGGCGGGTACGCTCATTAAAGGGAGCGGATGGAGTCGTCCCGAAGACACCGTAGGGATCGCGGCTTACATCAATGGGCTTTCGCGGTCGCATCGCGATTATCTCGCCGCGGGCGGGCTGGGCTTCTTCCTTGGCGACGGGCGCTTGAATTACGCCACGGAGCAGATCCTCGAACTCTTTTACAGCTTGGCGGTCGTGAAGAAGACGTACCTCTCCCTCGGATATCAGCGCATCGCGAACCCGGGCTATAACCGCGACCGCGGCCCGGCGGACTTTTTCAGTTTTCGGTTCCATGCAGAGCTGTAGATGTGAATAAATTCCTCTTTCCGCAAGAAGAACTTACATATCTTTGGGACTCTGCACCCCCCAATTCGCGTAGAATGGCAGCGTCTACATAATCATTAATTTACTCAAACTGACGCTGTTTTCCGGTCTGCTGGATCTCCCCTGGTGGGGTTACGTGCTGGCCGCGCTGGCACTGACACACGTCACCATCGCGGCGGTCACGATCTATCTCCACCGCTGCCAGGCGCATCGCGCGCTCGAGCTGCATCCGCTCATATCGCACTTCTTCCGCTTCTGGCTGTGGCTCACGACCGGCATGGTCACCAAGGAATGGGCCGCCATCCATCGCAAGCACCATGCCAAGTGCGAAACCGTCGAGGATCCGCACAGCCCGCAGATTTACGGGATCAATCGCGTGCTGTGGGCTGGGGTGTTCCTGTATGTGAAGGAGTCGTTCAACAAGGAAACGCTGGAGCGCTATGGACACGGTACGCCGGACGACTGGATGGAGCGCAACCTGTATACCCGGTGCTCGGTCTTCGGCGTGTTCTTGATGCTCGCAACTGACCTGCTGCTCTTCGGAGTGGTGCCCGGTGTCCTTATCTGGCTGGCGCAGATCGCGTGGATCCCGTTCTGGGCAGCGGGCGTGATCAACGGCGTCGGCCACTTCTTTGGCTATCGCAGCTATGACGTTGCCGACGCGAGCACCAATATCGTCCCCTGGGGGATCCTCATCGGCGGCGAGGAATTGCACAACAACCACCATGCTTTCGCCTCGTCGGCCAAGCTGTCTTCGAAATGGTACGAGATCGATGTCGGCTGGATGTACATCTGCGTCCTGCAGGCGCTTGGGCTGGCGACGGTAAAAAAGCTCGCGCCCAAGCCGCGTTTCGCGCGTCCCAAAGCCGCTGCCGACCTCGAAACGCTGCACGCCGTGATCTCCAACCGGTATGACGTGCTGTCGCGTTATGCCAAGTCAGTGCGCCGCACCTATGCCGAAGAGATCGAGCGGTTGAAGCATTGGTCGCCGCGCGACGCAGAGGTGCTGCACTCGCTGCGGCGGGCGCTTATCCGTGGACAAGCGCTTGCCGGCGCCGAGCGCGCGAGGCTGGCCGAGGCGCTGAAGACATCTCGTGCCCTCGCAACGGTCGTCGCGATGCGCCACGAGCTGGTCGCGCTATGGGAACGCTCGAGCGCGTCCAAAGAGCAACTGCTTCGGCAGTTGCAGGACTGGTGTCGCCGCGCCGAGGCCAGCGGCATCACGTCACTGGTGGATTTCTCGCAGCGCCTGCGCTCGTACGCCTAGCTGTTAGGGCGCTTCTTTATTTCAGCTTCGTTTCCTTGTAAAGCACGTGTTTTCGGGCTTTGGGATCGTACTTCTTGATCTCCAGCTTGTCGGGCGTAGTGCGCTTGTTCTTGGTTGTTGTGTAGAAGTGACCGGTCCCGGCCGATGACTCGAGCTTGATTTTTTCGCGCATGGTTCCTCCTTATGCCCTGGCCTTGGCTTTCGCCTTGATCTCGGCGAGAACCGCCTCGACCCCGAGCTTGTCAATGCGGCGCAGCCCGGCGGTCGATACCCGCAGGCGGACCCAGCGGTTCTGGCTTTCCAACCAGAAGCGGCGGTAATGCAGGTTGGGCTGGAAGCTGCGGATCGTCTTGTTATTGGCGTGCGACACGAGGTGGCCCTTCATGGGCTTCTTGCCGGTGACTTGGCAGACGCGGGACATCGGACTCTCCGGAACGGCAAAGGCGCGGATTCTACTACAACAATCCCCGCTCGGCGAAGGACAGAGCATGGTTGCCGGCGACGATGAAGTGGTCGAGGACCTTCACGTCCACGAGCGCCAAAGCTTCTTTGAGGCTACGTGTGAGCAGCTCATCGGCCTGGCTCGGCTGCGCGGCGCCGGACGGATGGTTATGAGCGAAGATCACGGCGGCGGCGTTGGCAGCGAGCGCCGCCTTCACAATTTCCCGCGGGTAGACGCTGGTTTGCGTCAGTGTGCCGCGGAACGGCTCGTCGAATTTGATGACGCGGTGCTGCACATCAAGCCAGATGCACACGAAGACCTCGTGCAGCTTTCCTCCCAAGGCAAGCCGCAAGTAATCGCGCACTGCCCCGGGAGAATTCAGGGCCGCCCCTGATTGGAGCTTCTCTTCAATCGAGCGGCGGGCGAGTTCAATCGCGGCCGCGAATTGCGCGCGCTTGGCGTCCCCGAGACCTTTCACCTTCGCGAGCTCGTCCCCTGCGCTGAACAATCCCGTGAGTCCATCGAACTGTTCGAGAAGCTCCCGCGCGAGCTCCACTGCGCTTTTGCCGCGCAGCCCGGTACGCAGCAGCACGGCAAGTAGCTCCGCATCGCTCAATATTGAGGCGCCCTTGGCGAGCAGCCGCTCGCGCGGCCGTTCGGCGATGGGCCAGTCCGAAATCGCCATACCGGGGCGTTTCCCTTAGAATCGACTTCCCTGATAACGCGGCCGGCACGCGCCCGATGACATGTTGAAAGGCAAGCGTATCCTGCTCGGCATCGCCGGCGGAATCGCTGCCTACAAGGCGGCTATGCTCGCGCGCCTGCTGGTCCGCGCCGGCGCCGACGTGCGCGTAGCGATGACCGAGGCGGCGACCCGCTTGGTGACCCCAGTGACCTTCCAGGCGCTATCCAATCAGCCGGTCTGGAGCGACTTGTGGGACCAGCGCGTGCCCGACGCCATGGGTCACATAGAGCTGTCCCGCGACCGCGAGCTGATCGTCGTGGCGCCTGCGAGCGCGGACTTCATGGCGAAAGTGGCGCACGGCCTTGCCGACGACCTGCTTTCCACCCTTTGCGTCGCCAGGCGCTGCCCGCTGATGCTCGCGCCGGCAATGAACGTCGAGATGTGGGAGAACGCGGCGACGCAACGCAACCTGGGGGTGCTGCGCGACGACGGCGTGCTGATCGAGGGTCCGGTGGCAGGCGACCAGGCGTGCGGCGAAACCGGTTACGGCCGAATGCTCGAGCCGGCGCAGATCGCAGCCGGGATCGAGGCCTTCTTTGCTCCCAAGCGGCTTGCGGGCAAACGCGTGCTCGTGACGGCGGGTCCGACCGAGGAGCCCATCGACCCGGTCCGGGTGCTGACCAACGCGAGCTCCGGGAAAATGGGCTACGCGGTGGCGCGCGCCGCCCAGGAAGCCGGCGCCGAAGTCACCTTGGTGAGTGGCCCGGTGTCACTGGCAACGCCTGCCGGGGTGGCGCGGATAGACGTGCGCACGGCGCAGGAGATGTTCGAAGCGGTCAAGAAACGCGCGCCGTCGAGCGACGTGTTCATCTCCGTGGCCGCCGTGGCCGATTACAAGGCGAAGAACCCCTCGACGCAGAAGATCAAGAAGGCGAACGGCCGCCCCGTGACCCTCGAGCTTGAGGAGAATCCCGACATCCTCGCCTACGTGGCCGGAATGAAAAACGGCCCGTTCTGCGTCGGCTTCGCCGCCGAAAGCGAGAAGTTGGACCAGCATGCGAAGGAAAAGCGGGCCACGAAAAACCTGCCCTTGCTGGCGGCCAATCTGGTGCAGGATGCCCTCGGAGCCGATACGAACTCGATCGTCCTTTACGACGATCGCGGCGAGCACCCGCTTGGTACGGGTGCCAAGCTCGAGCTGGCGCGCAAGCTCGTCGAGCATGTCGCCGGCATGCTGCCGCAGAAGAAATGAGGCGGCTCGAGCTCAAGATCCTCGACGAGAGGATTCGCAGCATGCTGCCGCATTACGCGACGGCCGGAGCGGCCGGCCTGGACCTGCGCGCCTGCATCGCTGCGCCGCTCACGCTGCATCCGGGGGACAGCCACCTGGTGCGCGCGGGAATCGCGATTCATCTCGGCGATCCTGGCTATGCAGCGATGCTCCTGCCGCGCTCCGGTCTCGCCTCGAAGCACGGCATCGTGCTCGGCAACCTGGTCGGCTTGATCGATTCAGACTATCAGGGCGAAGTGCTGGTCTCGGTGTGGAACCGCGGCAAGAGCGCATTCACCATCCAGCCGCTCGACCGCATCGCCCAACTGGTCGTGGTCCCGGTGGTCCAGGTCGAGTTCAAAGTGGTCGAGGAGTTCGCCGCCAGCTCGCGCGGCGCGGGCGGCTTCGGCAGCACCGGGCGCTAGCTCAGCATGTCGGCCCAGATGTTCTGGGCCCAGGCCCAGGCGTACTGACCCTCGAGCTCGGAGCGGGCGCTGGAGACGCCGCCTGTCCCCTTCACCGGAAGCAGCGTGCCCTGACCGGCGTCCCATTGGTGCACCGACGCGACATGGATCACTTCCTTGTCCGACACGAAGCTGTAGCAGGTGTTGTTCATCACCGGGCTGGGATTGGGCTCGCGCCCATTGAGGAGCGCGACCACGGCGTCCGCGCACACCTTCGCGTGCTGGTTGGCCATGTGCCCGGATTTCGGCATGGCGGAGGCCGACAGCGTCGAATCGCCGAGCACATGCACGCCCTTGACCGCCTTGGACTCGAGCGTCCGCCAGTCGACGTCGCACCAGCGGTTGTTGTGCGTGATCAGGCCCGCTTTAACGGCGATGTCGCCGGCGCGGTGCGGCGGGACGACGTTGAGGACGTCGCCGCGGACGCTGTCGAACTCCAGCTTCACCGCCATGGCCCCGGGATCGATGCCGACGGCCTTCTGTCCGGGGCGATACTCGACGATCCCCTTGTAGAGATCCTCCCACGCGCGCTTGAACAGCGGACCTTTGGACATCACGTCCGGATTGGCGTCGAGCACCAGCACCTTCGAACGCGGCTTTGCCTGCTTGAAGTAGCTCGCTACCTGGCAGGTGCGCTCGTACGGGCCCGGCGGGCAGCGGTACGGCGCGGTCGGTACAGATAGCACGTAGACGCCGCCGTCCTTCATCGCGACCAGCTGCTTGCGCAGCGCTACGGTCTGCGACCCGGCTTTCCAGGCGTGGAGAACGCGCCCGGAGTTCATCGCGTCGACGTAGCCCTCGACTTCGCCGAAGAGGAAATCCACTCCGGGCGACACGATGAGCCGGTCGTAGGTCAGGTCGCCGCCGCGCTGCAGCCGCACCACTTTTTTCGCGGCGTCGACAGCCGCAGCTTCGTCGTTCACGATTTGCACGCCATGCGTGCGCAGGCCATCGTAGCCGCGGCGGATATCGTCCATGCTCCGGTACCCGCCCAGCACGAGGTTTGAGAGCGGGCAGGAAGTAAAGACATTCTCGCGCTCGACCATCACCACCTCGATCGAGGGGTCCCACAGCCGGATGTACTTGGCAGCGGTGGCGCCGCCGTAGCCCCCGCCGATCACGACGACGCGAGCCTTCGACGCTGCCGTGCCCGCGCAGCCGGCGAGCGACAATGCGCCGGCAAGCTTCAGGAAATCTCTGCGTTTCATGATCGCCTCATTTCTTCTGCGCCGAGAGGTACCCGGCAAGCAGGTCGATCTGCGCGTCGGTATAGCCCTTGGCGATCTGGTGCATTACGGTGGCGGGCCGCTTGCCCTCCTGGAAGGCCTTCATCTGCGACACCAGGAACTCCTTCGGCTGCCCGGCGAGCGCGGGGACCTCCCTGGTCGCGCTGCGCCCATCGGTGCCGTGGCAGTTGGCGCAGGTGGCAGCCAGGCTGCGCGCGACGGCGCTGTCCTGGGCGTTGGCGGCGAACGCTGCGCACGTCAGTACCGCCCCAAGTGGGATTCTAGGAATCATTTGGGCTCCTCCCAGTTGCAACCCAAAAATCAAGGGGTCAGGCGACGGACGCGGTTTCTTCCTCGAACTTCAGCTTGATCTTCTCGTCGTCGCCGACATCGATGCTCACCCTGCCGCCGTGCTGGAGCCGCCCGAAAAGCAGCTCGTCGGCCAGCGCTCGCCGGATCGTGTCCTGGATGAGCCGTGCCATGGGCCGCGCGCCCATCAGCGGATCGAAGCCCTTCTTCGCCAGGTGCTCCTTCAGGCTCTGGCTGAACTGCGCTTCGACCTTCTTCTCCGCAAGCTGCTCGTCGAGCTGCATCAGGAACTTGTCGACCACCCGCATGATGATTTCGTGGTTGAGCGCACGGAACGAGATGATCGCGTCCAGGCGGTTGCGGAACTCGGGGGTGAACATCCGCTTGATCGCCTCCATCTCGTCGCCCGGCTGCACCGAGGGTGTGAATCCCATCTGCGTCTTCGCCAGCGACTCGGCGCCCGCGTTCGTGGTCATGACGATGCACACGTTGCGGAAGTCCGCCTTCCTGCCGTTGTTGTCGGTCAGCGTGCCGTGGTCCATCACCTGCAGCAGCACGTTGAAGATGTCCGGGTGCGCCTTCTCGATCTCGTCGAGCAGCAATATCGAGTAGGGCTTCTTGGTGATCGCCTCGGTGAGCAGGCCGCCCTGCTCGAAGCCGACGTATCCCGGCGGTGCGCCGATCAGGCGCGACACCGCGTGCCGCTCCATGTACTCGGACATGTCGAAGCGGATCAGCTCGATGCCCATGCAGTAGGCCAGCTGCCGCGCCACCTCCGTCTTGCCGACGCCGGTGGGTCCCGAGAACAGGAAGTTGCCTATCGGCTTCTGCGGGTTGCCCAGGCCCGAGCGCGCCATCTTGATCGCTGAGGCCAGAGCATCGATCGCCTGGTCCTGGCCGAACACCACGGCCTTGAGGTCGCGGTCGAGGTTGGCGAGCGTGCTGCGGTCGTCGGTCGAAACGCTTCGCGGCGGGATGCGCGCGATCTTGGCGATGATCTCCTCGATCTCGGACTTGCCGATGATTTTCTTCTGCTTCGCCTTGGGCGCAATGCGCTGCGCCGCGCCGGCTTCGTCGATGACGTCGATTGCCTTGTCGGGCAAGTGACGGTCGTTGATGTAGCGCGCCGAGAGCTCGGCGGCGGTGGTCAGCGCGTTGGCGGTGTACTTGACGCTATGGTGGGCCTCGAAGCGGGTCTTCAGGCCCTTTAGGATCTCCACCGTCTCGTCGACCGACGGCTCAACGACGTCGATCTTCTGGAAGCGGCGCGACAGGGCGTGGTCTTTCTCGAACACGCCGCGGTACTCGTTGTAGGTGGTGGCGCCGATGCACTTCAGCTGGCCGGTGGAAAGCACCGGCTTGAGCAGATTGGACGCATCCAGCGTACCGCCCGAGGCCGCGCCGGCGCCGATCACCGTGTGGATCTCGTCGATGAACAGGATCGCATTGGGGTTGTCGACGAGCTGCTTGAGCACCGCTTTCAGCCGCTGCTCGAAGTCGCCGCGGTATTTCGTGCCTGCCAGCAACGCGCCCATGTCGAGCGCGTACACGGTGCACTTGGCGAGCAAGTCCGGGACGTTGCCCTCGACGATGCGCCGCGCCAGGCCCTCGGCGATGGCGGTCTTGCCGACGCCGGCCTCGCCGACCAGCAGCGGGTTGTTCTTGCGCCGGCGACACAGCGTCTGCACCACGCGCTCGAGTTCCCTGTCGCGGCCGATCAGCGGATCGATCTTGCCAGCGAGCGCCAGCGCGTTCAGGTTCTGCGTGTAGTTGTCGAGCGGGCTGTTCGAGGTCTCGGCCTGGCCTTCCTGGTCGGCGTCCTGCTCGCCCTTGCCCTGATGGGCCTGCGGCGTCTTGGTGATGCCGTGCGAAATGTAGTTGACGACGTCGAGCCGCGCGATGCCCTGCTGCTGGAGGAAATACACTGCGTGCGAGTCCTTCTCGCCGAAAATGGCGACCAGGACGTTCGCTCCGGTGACCTCCTTCTTGCCCGAGGACTGGACGTGCAGGATGGCGCGCTGGATCACGCGCTGGAAGCCCAGCGTCGGCTGGGTGTCGACCTCGCGGTCGGCGGCGATCCGCGGCGTCTGCTCGACGATGTGCTGCGTCAGGTTCTTGCGCAGCTCGTCCATGTTGGCGCCGCAGGCGCGCAGCACCTCGGCGGCGGTCGGGTTGTCCAGCAGCGCGAGGAGCAGGTGTTCGACGGTGATGAATTCGTGGCGCTTCTGCCGCGCCTCGACGAACGCCATGTGCAGGCTGACTTCAAGCTCCTGGGCGATCATTTCCCTGCGTTTCCTTCTGCTTTCACGTCTCTTCCTGCCGTTACGTCTCTTCCTGCCGTTACGTCTCTTCCATTACACACTGTAGCGGGTGTTGGTGCTTTCGGGAATACGCCGCTACCTGCTGCACCTTGGTGGCCGCGACGTCGTGGGGATAGACCCCACAGACTCCAATGCCTTCCCGGTGCACCTTCAGCATGACCTGGGTGGCCCGCTCCCGCGTCATGCCGAAAAACTTCTGCAGCACCACTACTACGAACTCCATCGGCGTGTAGTCATCGTTCAGCAGCATGACCTTGAACATCGGCGGAGGCTTCAGCTTGCTGCGCTGCGCCTCCAGTATGGTGTCGTCCTTAAACTGCGCCATGCCGCCTTGCTACGCGCCCGTGCCCTCCGAAGTCGGACAATCTCTGTGCTCGCCCGTTCCCGCTCCGTTGTTGCCTCAGTTTCACCCGCTGCCTGCGGTCTATCCTAATCAATGTAGGGGGGTCATGCAATGCGGCGATGGGAACATTCGGCGCAGAATGCGGTGCTTTTTCACGATGTTGGCGCACACGCGACACTTCGGGCGCGGCCCTTGACGCAGCCCGGCGGGGCGCGTAAAAGCTCGCCTGTGTTTGGATTCAGGCTGTCTGTTTCGCCATGGGGCGGCGGGGTCGTGGAGTTCCAGGCATGGCTCGGGTAAACGCCCGGTAGCTCAATCAACAAGACAGGGAGAGCGCATGGCAACAGGCACCGTGAAGTGGTTCAACGACGCGAAAGGCTACGGCTTCATCACGCCGGATGACGGCAGCGAGGATTTGTTCGCGCATTTTTCCGCCATCAACATGGCGGGCTTCAAGACCCTCAAGGAGGGGCAGAAAGTCAGCTTCGACGTGGTGCAGGGGCCCAAGGGGAAGCAGGCCTCCAACATCCAGAAGGTGTAAGGCTTCTACATCCTTTCTATCATTGCCTGGCCGAAGCCAGAGCAAGACACCTGTTTCGCGCCTTGCATCAGGCGGGCAAAGTCATAGGTGACGATCTTCTCCGAGATGGTCTTTTCGATTGACCGGAGGATGGCGTCCGCCGCCTCGGGCCAGCCCATGTGGCGCAGCATCATTTCCGCCGAAAGGATCTCGGACCCTGGGTTGACGTAGTCTTTGCCGGCGTATTTCGGCGCGGTGCCGTGGGTGGCCTCGAACATGGCAATCGTGTCGCTCAAGTTGGCCCCGGGGGCGATGCCGATGCCGCCGACTTCAGCCGCCAGGGCGTCCGAGATGTAGTCGCCGTTGAGGTTCAACGTTGCGATTACGTCGTATTCCGCCGGCCGCAGCAGGATCTGCTGCAGGAACGCGTCGGTGATCACGTCCTTGACCACGATGTCCTGCCCGCTCTTGGGATTCTTGAAGCTGTGCCAAGGACCGCCGTCGAGCGGCTTGGCCGCGAACTCGCGCTGCGCGAGCTGATATCCCCAGTCGCGGAACCCGCCCTCGGTGAACTTCTGGATATTGCCCTTGTGCACCAGCGTCACCGACTTGCGCCGGTTGTCGATGGCGTACTGGTACGCCTTGCGGATGAGGCGCTCCGAGCCCTCGATGGAGACCGGCTTGATGCCGATCGCCGACGACTCGGGAAAGCGGATCTTCTTCACCTTCATCTCGCGGATGAGGAAATCGATGACCTTCCTCGCTTCGGGCGACTTCGCCGGCCACTCGATGCCGGCATAGATGTCCTCGGCGTTCTCGCGGAAGATCACCATGTTGACCTTTTCCGGTTCCTTCACCGGCGAAGGCACGCCCTTGAACCAGCGCACCGGCCGCAGGCAGACGTAGAGGTCCAGCTCCTGGCGCAGCGCTACGTTGATCGAACGGATGCCGCCGCCGACCGGCGTGGTGAGCGGCCCCTTGATCGATACGACGAACTCTTTCGCCGCCTGCAGTGTTTCCTCCGGCAGCCAGACGTTCTCGCCGTACACCCTGCACGACTTCTCGCCGGCGAACATCTCCATCCAGACGATCCTGCGCTTGCCGCCGTAGGCCTTCTTCACCGCCGCATCGACGACTTTCAGCATCACCGGAGTGATGTCGACGCCGGTGCCGTCGCCCTCGATGTAGGGAATGATCGGCTGGTCAGGCACCGAGAGCGAGAAATCCTTGTTCACCCGGATCTTTTCGCCGCCTTGGGGGATCTTGATGTGTTGGTAGGCCATAAGGGGCGCCATTATACTGCGGCTACAGTCTTTAAGAAACAATGATTTAGCGCATTCCTCGAAAGGAATGTGGTACGGCGGTCAACGCGCGCTTGCGGTGGTGCGTTACTGGCTCCGGGTAGCGCTCGACTCGTCGCGTCCACCCGTTTTCGAAAACCAACCAGAGGAGAACGAAATGAGCAAGCTGCTGTCCCTGATCGTCGCCGCGATGTTTACGGCCGTGACCGCTTCCGCCTTCGCGGCGCCGAGTGCCGTCGCGCAAGATGCCAAGAAGATGGAAAAGCCCGCCAAGGACAAGAAGATGGACAAGAAGAAAGGCGACAAGAAAAAGACGGACAAGAAAAAGGGCAAGATGGACAAGATGGACAAGAAGAAGTAACCCGCTTCGATTACCGGAAAGGCAGGGCGCTTGTCCCTGCCTTTTTTATTTCCATGCGCCGCTTTTTTGCCCTGCTGCTGATCGCAGTTCCGGCGTGGGCGCAACCGCTGCCCACGGTTCAGCTTCAGGCCGGCATGCACATCATTCGCGCCGAAGTGGCCGCGGACTTCCCCACCCGTGCCCAGGGGTTGATGCACCGCAAATCGCTTGGCCAGAACGACGGCATGCTGTTCGTATTTGACGAAGCGGCAATCCACTGCATGTGGATGAAGAACACGCTGATTCCGCTTTCGGTGGCGTTTCTGGACGGGCGGGGCGCGATCATCAACATCGCCGACATGCAGCCGCACAGCGAGCAGTCTCACTGCGCGGCGCAGCCGGCGCGTTACGCGCTGGAGATGAACCGCGGCTGGTTTGCGCAGCGCGGCATCAAGCCCGGAGTCCAGCTGGGCGGGCTGGAGCGGCCCCGCTAGGACAATGCCATCGCGACCAGCCCGGCCACGGCGGTAGCGCGAGCTGTGAGTGTCCAGACGCGCAGCCCGACGTTGCGCGAGTACTTCCAGACCAGCCGGAACCAGAACCAGTAGACGCCAAGACGGGCGATATCGAGCAGGTCTCCCCAGTGCGTCTGGCCGGCCTCGCGAGCGTTATCCGCGATCGCAAACATGGCGGCCGCCACCAGGCCCATTGGAATCCCGTACAGCCACCACACGTGCCACAGTCGTGGCGGCATTTACCCTGGCTGGCTACAGGCCGCCGTGCGACTGCGCCACCATGAAGTACAGCATCGGGATCGACAGCATGGTGTTGATGCGCGAGGTCATCCCCGCGACGCGCGCCGCCTTGGTCTTCTCTTCCGGGGTCACCTGGACCATGCCGAGGGCCTTCTTCTGATTGGGCCAGATGATGAACCAGACGTTGAACCACATGATGATGCCGAGCCACATGCCGAGGCCGATGGCGAGGACGCCTTTTTGCAGCATCAGCGCCGGTCCGACATAGCGGTTCATCCAGGCCAGAATCAGGCCCAGGATGATCGTCGCCATCGCCGCCCAGCGAAACCAGAACAGCGCGGCCGGGGCGATCACCTTGCCGATGGCCGGTTTCTGCTCGTCGGGAATCTTCGGCATCGACGGCGTCTGCACGAAGTTGAAGTACCAGAGAAGCCCGATCCACATCACGCCTGCGGTCACGTGCAGCCAGCGGAAGGCGAACTGCCACCAGCTGTGGTCCGCAACGCGGACCCAGGTACCGGTGATGGCTCCGGCGATGGCAAGCAGGACGATCAGGACAACGACACCCGCGGTGATGGTACGTCCCAAGGATTGAAAGATGGCACCCATTGTTTCCCCCTCTTTGTATGACGGGTTTGCAGCGAAAAAAGTCTAGCACGCGTCGCTAGCCGCCGGCGAACAGCCCGGACACGGCGGCAGCCAGCACCACGGTCTGCGCGATGACCAGCGCGGCCTGCAGCCGCTCGCCGTGCCGCAAAAGAGGCGCCGCGATGCGCAGGTAGCAGACTGGCGTAATGAGACCGAACAGCGCGACTGCGGCGAGGCTGAGGTAGTCGCCGTGATCCATCAGGGCGACCCACCTCCATCCTGTCGGGGCCCCGGTCTGCTCGAGGAAGCGTCCCACCGACAAGCCCCACAGCTCGGGCAGGCGTTCCGGCGCCACGTAGGGCGGCAGGGCGCCCGAGACGTAAAGCAGGAAGGCGCAAAGCGAGGCGGCGAATCCGGTTTTGGTTGCGGCATCGAGCCAGCGCGCGTAAAGACGCTGGATGTGCTCGTCGTGCGGTTTCACGTCCATATTCCCAGCCCTCTCAGCAAGGCGCGCGCTCCGGCAAGCAGCATGACTGCGATGACCAGCCGCCGCACTACGGGCGCGGGCGTCACGCTCAGCAGGCGTGCGCCGATGCGCGAGCCGAGCATGACGCCGAGGATGGAGGGCACCGCGAGCAGCGGCAGCAATGCGCCGCGGTGGATGTAAACCCATGCCGCGGAGCTATTGATGATCGAGATGATGAGTCCGCTGCTGCCGACCGCGACCTTCATCGGCGCCGCCATCAGCAGATTCAGCGCAGGGACGTTGGCGAAGCCGGCGCCGAGGCCGAACACGCCGCCGAAGAAGCCGATGGCGGCAAACGCGGCGAGACCGGCTGCCGTGCGGCGGGTACGCCAGTCGATGCGCATGCCGGCGGCGGGATCCTCGAACTCGCCTCTCAGCCGCAGCAGCTCGCCCAGCGCGTCGGACTCGACCACGCCGAAGTCGGCGGCTTTCATCGCCCAGATCATGAAGGCGATGGCGATTACGGTGGCGCCGAGCGCGATCTGCAGAAGGTCGGTCGCTACCGACAGCCCGACCACGGCTCCTGTCATCGAGGCGATCGAGCCCGCGAGCGCCAGCGGCATGACCAGCCGCAGATTCGCCATCCCCGTGCGCAACAGCACCGGCCCGGCAGCCAGCGTGCCGGAAAGCGCGAACAGCAGCCCGACACCGCGCACGAAATCGAGATGGAACGGGAAAAAGCTGCCGACGATGGGCACGAACAGCACGCCGCCGCCGACGCCCGCCAGCACGGCGACGATGCCGATGATGAAGCTCACGGCAAAGAGGGCGATCGGCCAGATCCACCATGGGGTTGCGCTGTCCCCCGCGGCGAACGCCGGCGCGGAATATGCAAGCACGAGCAGCAGGGGAGCGACGCGCGGCAAGTTGGCAGGCGATTTTTCACGCTATCCTAACCCGATGCCGAAGCTCGCCGCGAATTTATCGATGCTGTTCCCGCAGATCGATTTCCTCGACCGCTTTGCCGCGGCCGCGAACGCCGGCTTTCGCGCCGTCGAGTACCAGTACCCGTACGCCTGGAAGCCCGAGGAGCTCGCGTCGCGGGCGCGCGCCGCCGGCGTGGAAGTCGTGCTGCACAACATGCCGCGCGGCGATCCGCAGCGCAGCGAGCACGGCACCGCTTGCCTGCCGGGTCGCGAAGCGCGCTTCCGCGACGACCTGGAAATCGCAGTGCGCTACTTGCGTGCCGCGGGCTGCAGGCGCGTGCATTGCATGGCAGGCATCGCTCCGCCGGACGCGGATCGCGCGCGCCTGCATGCCACGTATGTGTCGAACCTGAAATATGCCGCACGGCGTCTCGCGGACGAGGGCATGCAGTTGCTGATCGAGCCGTTGAGCGAACGCACGGTAGAGGGCTGTTTCCTCAGCGGCAGCGCGCAGGCGGCGCGCACGCTCGACGAGGTGGGTGCGCCCAACGCATTTATCCAGTACGACCTGTTCCACATGCAGATCATGGAGGGAAATCTGGCCGCGACGATCGAGCGGCTGCTGCCGCGCATCGGCCACATGCAGCTGGCCGACGTGCCGGGGCGCCACGAGCCGGGCACCGGCGAGATCAACTTCACGTACCTGCTCGCGCACATCGACCGCATCGGCTACTCGGGCTGGATGGGTTGCGAATACAATCCGCAGGGTGACACCCTCGAAGGCTTGAAGTGGGCGAAGCCCTACCTCTAGAACGCATTGACCTCGCGCGCCAGCGTGAAGTCGCCAAGGCTTTGCGCGCTTTCTTGCCTGAACGTGCGGTGCTGCGGGAAGAGGAGGACACACGGCCGTACGAGTGCGACGGGCTTACGGCTTACCGCCAGGTTCCAATGGTGGTGGCGCTTCCGGAAACCGAGGAGCAGGTACAGCGCGTCCTGCAGACCTGCACGGCAATGGGCGTGCCGGTGGTGCCGCGCGGCGCGGGCACCGGCCTGTCGGGCGGTGCGCTGCCGCCCGGAAACGGCGTGCTTCTCTCCATGGCAAAGTTCATGCGCATCGTGAGGGTCGACTCCCGCGCCCGCGTCGCGGTGGCCCAGCCCGGCGTGCGCAATGCCGCGATCTCGGAAGCCGCCGCGCCCTACGGCCTGTATTACGCGCCGGATCCTTCGAGCCAGATCGCCTGCACCATAGGCGGCAACGTGGCGGAGAACTCGGGCGGCGTGCATTGCCTGAAGTACGGCCTCACTGTGCACAACGTCGTGCGCGTGCGCGGCTTCACCATGAGCGGCGAGGCGATCGAGCTCGGCTCGGAGGCGCCCGATGCGCCGGGCTATGACCTGCTCGCGCTCGCCATCGGTTCCGAGGGAATGCTGATCGTGGTGACGGAAGTGGCGGTCAAGCTGCTGCCCAAGCCGCAATGCGCGCGCGTCATCATGGCGTCGTTTGACGACGTCGGCAAAGCCGGCCAGGCGGTCGCCGACGTGATCGCCGCCGGAATCATCCCGGCCGGACTGGAAATGATGGACCAGCCTGCGACGCGCGCGGTAGAGCAGTTCGTGGGGGCCGGCTATGACCTCCAGGCGGCAGCGATCCTGCTGTGTGAATCCGACGGCACGCCGGAAGAGGTGGAAGACGAGATCGCCCGCATGCAGGCGGTGCTCGAGCGCTCGGGCGCCGCGCGCATGACGGTGTCGCGCGACGAGGCCGAGAGGCTGCGCTTCTGGTCCGGCCGCAAGGCCGCGTTCCCGGCGGTGGGCCGCATCTCGCCCGATTACTACTGCATGGACGGCACCATTCCGCGCAAGCGCCTCGGCGAGATTCTGCAGTTCATCGCGCAGATGGAGGCGAAATACGGCCTGCGCTGCCCCAACGTGTTCCATGCCGGCGACGGCAACCTGCATCCGCTGATCCTGTTCGATGCGAACGACGCCGACGAGCTGCGGCGCACCGAGCTGTTCGCCGCCGAGGTGCTGGAAAAGTGCATCGAGGTGGGCGGCACCATCACCGGCGAGCACGGCGTCGGCGTCGAGAAGATCAACCAGATGTGCGTGCAGTTCCAGCCCGACGAGCTCGAGATGTTCCAGGCGGTGAAAGCCGCGTTCGACCCTGCGCGCCTGCTCAACCCGGGCAAGGCGGTGCCGACGCTCGCGCGCTGCGCGGAGTACGGCCGCATGCACGTGCGCGGCGGCAAGCTGCCGCACGCCGAGCTGCCGCGCTTTTGAGTCTGCAGACGCTACAGGAGCGCATCCGCGATGCCGCGGGCCGCGGCGCCGCGCTGCGGCTGCGCGGCGGCGGCACGAAGGATTTCTACGGCAATACGCCGCGCGGCGAAGTTCTCGATACGCGTGTTTTCTCGGGCATCGTCAGCTACGAGCCGACCGAGCTGGTGGTGACCGCGCGCTGCGGCACGCTGTTGTCCGAGCTGGACGCCACGCTCGCCGAGCGCGGGCAGTTCCTCCCGTTCGAGCCGCCGCACTTCGGCGCCGGCGCGACCTTCGGGGGGTGCATCGCAGCCGGGCTGTCGGGGCCGCGGCGCGCGAGCGCTGGCGCGCTGCGCGATTACATGCTCGGCGCGAGGCTCATCGACGGCCGCGGACACGTTCTGGGCTTCGGCGGCCAGGTGATGAAAAACGTGGCCGGCTATGACGTGTCGAGGCTGCTCGCCGGCTCCCTCGGCACCCTGGGGCTGATCGCCGAAGCTTCGCTCAAGGTCCTGCCGCGGCCGCCGTCGGAGCTGACCCTGCGCTTCGAGATGCCGGAAGAGCGCGCCATCGAGGCGCTGAACCGATGGGCGGGGCAGCCGCTACCGATCTCCGCGAGCGCGTGGCACGACGGCGAGCTGCACGTGCGCCTCTCGGGCGCGGCACCTGCCGTGCGCGCTGCGGCAGAAAAAATGGGGGGCGAAAGAACGGGAGAGGAAGCGTTCTGGACCGCCATTCGCGAGCACACCGCGCCGTTCTTTGGCGGCCCTGAGCCTCTATGGCGCATCGCGGTGCCGCCGCCGACGGCGCGTCTTTGCCTCGCCGGAAACCAGCTCATCGAGTGGGGTGGCGGCCTGCGCTGGCTCACCTCCGACGCCTCCCCTCATACCGTGCGTGAGGCAGCGCTGCGCGCCAAAGGCCACGCCACGCTGTTCCGGGCCGCCGCCAAGCCGGCGGCGGCCTTTGCGCCGCTCGACCCGGTGCTGATGCGCTTGCACCGCGAGCTGAAGGCGGCTTTCGATCCGGCGGGGATTTTCAATCCCGGCCGGCTTTACGCCGAGATGTAATGCAAACTGGCCTCGCCGATTTCATCCGCGACACCCCCGAAGGCGCAGAAGCCGACGCGATCCTGCGCAAGTGCGTGCATTGCGGCTTTTGCACCGCGACCTGTCCGACTTACCAGATCCTTGGCGATGATCTCGACAGCCCGCGCGGCCGCATTTACCTGATCAAGCGGGCCTTGGAGGGCGCCGAGGTGACGGCGCGCACGCGGCTGCACCTGGACCGCTGCCTCACGTGCCGCGCCTGTGAAACCACCTGTCCTTCGGGAGTGCGGTATGGAAGGCTGGTCGATATCGGCCGCAGGGTGGTCGAAGAGCGCACGCTGCGCACAGCGTGGGACCGGCTGCAGCGCGCCGCGCTGTCTTTCCTGTTGCCGCGCACCGGCCTGTTTGCAGCCGCACTGTCGCTCGGCCGTCTATTGCGGCCGTTCTTGCCGCGAGCGTTGAAAGCGAAAATACCTCTCGAAACCCGAGCTTCCGGGCCCTGGCCGGCGCCGCGCCATGGGAGAAAGATGCTGGTGCTCGGAGGTTGCGTCCAGCCGGCACTCGCGCCCGGTATCAACGCCGCGGCAGCGCGGGTTCTCGACCGGCTCGGGGTGTCGCTCCTCGAAGCGCCCGGGGCCGGCTGCTGCGGCGGTATTCGCTTCCACCTCAATCGCCAGGAACCCGGGCGCGATGACATGCGCGCGCTCATCGACGCGTGGTGGCCGACGCTCGAAGCTGGCGGCATCGAGGCGATCGTCATTACGGCGAGCGGCTGCGGCGTGACCGTCAAGGAGTACGGCCATCTGCTGGCGCAGGACCCGGAGTATCGCGAGAAGGCGGCGCGCATTTCCGCCCTGGCCAGGGATCTCTGCGAAGTCATTCCCGTGGACGCGATTCCGCAACGCACCGGAGTGGCGAGCGTCGCCTTCCAATCTCCCTGCACGCTGCAGCATGGCCAGCAGCTCCGCGGCCGCGTCGAGACGCTACTCGTGCGCGCGGGCTACCAGCTGACTTCGGTGCGAGACGCTCACCTATGCTGTGGTTCCGCGGGAACGTACTCGTTGCTGCAGCCCGCGATGGCCGGCGAGCTGCGCGCTCGCAAGCTGGCCGCCCTCCATGAAGGCCTGCCGCTCGCCATCGCCACCGCCAACATCGGCTGCCTTTCTCACCTGCAAGCCGGCACCGACACTCCGGTGCGTCATTGGATCGAGCTTCTCGATGACGCGCTGGAGCGTAAAATGACGCCATGAGCGCCGAGATCGTACGCGCTGCCTGTCCTCACGACTGTCCGGATACCTGCGGCATGCTGGTGACGGTGGAGGACGGCGTCGCCACCAAGATCCAGGGCGATCCGTCCATGCCGTTCACCGACGGCACGCTGTGCACGAAAGTCGCGTACTACCTGGAGCGGACTTACTCTCCGGATCGACTGCTTTACCCCATGCGCCGGGTCGCGCCCAAGGGCAAGGGGCAGTTCGAGAGAATCACCTGGGACGCGGCGCTCGATGAAATTGCGGCGCGGCTGAAGGCGCTTGCCGCGGAGAATCCCGAGACCATCCTGCCCTGCAGCTACGCCGGCACCATGGGAATGGTCCAGTACAGCTCGATGGACCGGCGCTTTTTCCACAAGCTCGGCGCATCGCTCCTCGATCGCACGCTGTGCTCGACCGCGGGCAAGTTCGGCCTTAAGGCGACCCTAGGCGGCTCGGTCGGCATGGATCCCGAGCGCTTCGACGAATCGAAGCTGATCCTGCTGTGGGGCGCGAACCCGATCGTTTCCAACCTGCACCTCTGGTCGCGCGTGCAGGAGGCGAAGCGCCGCGGCGCGAAAGTGATCGCCATCGATCCCTACCGCAGCCTGTCTGCGGAGAAGTGCAGCCAGCACATCGCCCTGCTCCCGGGCACCGACGGCGCGCTGGCGCTCGGCATGATGCACGTGCTGATCGCGGAGGGCATGCTCGACCGCGACTACATCGCAAAGCACACCGTCGGCTTCGAGGCGCTGGCGCAACGCGTCAAGCGCTATACGCCCCACTGGGCAGCGCAGACCTGCGGCATCACGCGCGAGGAGGTGGTGCAGCTTGCGCGCGAATACGGCGGCATCCGGCCGGCGGCGATCCGCCTCAATTACGGCATGCAGCGCCACACCGGCGGCGGCATTGCGGCGCGCACCATCGCCTGCCTGCCGGCGCTGGTCGGCGCGTGGCGCGACGCGGCGGGCGGAATCGTCCTCAGCACCGCCGATTTCTACGGCTTCGATCACGCTGCCCTCGAGCGCGCCGACCTGCTCGCCGGAAGGCGGCCGCGCGTCATCAACCAGTCGCAGCTCGGCGACGCGCTGACCACGGCGCAGCCGCCGGTGCGCGCCATGATCGTCTACAACAACAACCCCGTGGCGGTGTGCCCCGAGTCGGACAAGGTCATCGCCGGCTTCTCGCGCGACGACCTGTTCACCGTCGTGATGGACCATTTCCAGACCGATACCGCCGACTACGCCGATATCGTCCTGCCCGCGACCACGCAGCTCGAGCATTACGACGTGCACAAGTCCTATGGGCACCTGTATGTGCTCGCGAACAACCCGGCGATCGCGCCGGTCGGCGAATCGCTGCCGAATTCCGAGGTGTTTCGCCGGCTCGCGGCGCGCATGGGCTTCGACGAGCCGTGCTTCCGCGACTCCGACGAGGACATCTGCCGCACCGCGCTCGCCTCCTCGAAAGAGGCCATGCGGGGCATCGAATGGAACGCGCTCAAGAAAGCCGGCTGGCAAAAGCTCGGGCTGCCTGAGCGCTTCACCCCCTTCGCCGCGGGCGGGTTCCCGACGGCTTCGGGCAAATGCGAGTTCTACAGCGAGTGGCTGCAGAAGCAAGGCGTCGACCCGCTGCCGTTCTACAACCCGCCCGTCGAGGCGCCGGGCGCCGACACGGAGCTCGCGCGCAAGTACCCGCTCGCCTTCATCTCGCCGCCCGCGCGGCATTTCCTCAACTCGTCGTTTGCCAACCTGGCGCGGTTCCGGGAGTTCGAGCGCGAGCCGCATCTCGACATGCATCGCAGCGACGCGGAGCGCAGAGGCATCCGCGACGGCGATCTGGTGCGCATCTTCAACGACCGCGGCGGCTATACGCTGCGGGCGCGCGTCAACGGCAAGCCGCGTCCCGGCGTGGTGGTCGCGCCGTCGGTGTGGTGGAAAAAATATTCGCGCGACGGCGGCAACGCCAACAACGTCACTTCGCAACGCACTACCGACCTCGGCGGCGGCGCGACCTTCTACGACTGCCTGGTCGAAGTACAGAAAGTCGCTTGACCGACGCCGGATTGCTGGCCGAGGAAGAATCGCTGTTCGATCTGCTGCCGGTCGGCGTCGCTCTGGTCGAGCGCGGCAGCATTGCGCGCTGCAACCGCACCCTCGAGCAGATGCTGGGCTATATGCCCGGCGAGCTCGCCGGGAAGCCGTTCGCCGCCCTGGCGGACAGCGACGCGCTCGAAGGCGAAGTCGAGTTGCGCCGCAAGGACGGTTCCCGGCTCTGGTGCCGGCTGTCAAGCCGGGCGGCGCAGACTTGCACGCTGGTGGCGTTCGCCGACGTGACGGAGGAAATCAAGAAGCTGCGTCTGGCCGTCGATGCGGCCGATCTGTACTACTGGGAGTGGGATGCGGCGACCGACCGGATGCACTGGAGCCGCAATCCGGAAGTGCTGCCGGCGCTCGCCGGCGGCACCGCGCAGACGTGGAGCGAATACGCCCAGATGGTGCACCCCGACGATCGCGAGCGTTACCTCGCCACCGGACGGGGGGCGGTGGCGCGCGGCGTGCCCTTCGACATCGAGTACCGCGTCGCTACGGCCGACGGGCGCCTTGTCTGGTTCGGCTTGCGGGGCGTGCCGATGTTTGACCCCGCCGGCAAGGTCTACCGCATGGTCGGCGTCTCGCAGGACGTCACGGCGCGCAAGCGCCGCGAAGACGCGGTGCGCTTCCTCGCCTATCACGATTCGCTCACCGGTCTGCCCAACCGCCGCCTGCTCGATGACCGCCTCAAGCAGGCAGTGCACCTCGCGCAGCGCCGCGACCGCAAGGTGGCGGCGATGCTCATCGACCTGGACAACTTCAAGCAGGTGAACGATTCGTTCGGGCACCGCGCGGGCGACGCCGTGCTCAAGGAGGTCGCGCAGCGCCTTGCCGCCTGCGTGCGCAGGGCCGATACGCTGGCGCGGCACGGCGGCGACGAGTTCGTGGTGGTCATCTCCGAGGTGAACGCCGAGGCCGACTGCCAGATCGTCGCCGACAAGATCCTGCACGCGCTGGCGGCCGAGTTTCACGTCGACGGCCGGGCGCTTGCCCTGGGGGCGAGCATCGGCGTTTCGCTCTACCCGACCGACGCCGGCGACGGCGATGCGCTGCTGCGCAACGCCGACGCCGCGATGTACCGCGCCAAACAGCTGGGCCGCAACCAGTACCGGTTCTACGGCCGGTGAGCTCCCCGGCGAAATCGCTAGCCGGTCTCGCGCGCTTCCTGGTGCCGTACCGCGCGCGCATCGCGGCGGCGGCGCTCGCCTTGGTGGTCGCTGCCGGCTGCGTGCTGGCGCTCGGCCAGGGCGTGAAGCACGTGGTCGACAACGGCTTTGGCAGCGGCGATGCACGGCTTCTAGACCAGGCGCTCGCCGCCATGGTCGCGGTCGCTGCCGTGCTGGCCGTCGCCACCTGGTTCCGTTTCTATCTGATGATGAGCACCGGCGAGCGCGTCATCACCGATCTGCGCCGGGCAGTGTTCGACCATATTCTCGGTCTCGAGCCGGCGTTTTTCGAAGCCACCCGCACGGGCGAGGTGATTTCGCGCCTGACCAACGACACCCTGCAGCTGCAGCAGGTGATCGGCTACGGCCTTTCCATGTTTGTGCGCAATCTCCTGATGATGACGGGCGCCGCCGTGATGCTGTTCGTAACCAGCTGGAAGCTGGCCCTGCTGGTGCTGCTCGGCGTGCCGGCGACCCTAGTCCCGATCCTGCTGCTCGGCCGGCGCGTGCGGCGGCTCTCCCGCAGCAGCCAGGACCGGGTGGCCGACGTCTCCGTCTACGTCGACGAGGCGGTGCACGAGATACGCACGGTGCAGGCGTACGCGCACGAGGACGCCGATCGCCGCAGCTTTGCGTACCATGCCGAGGCGGCGTACCGCGCCGGCGTGGCGCGCATCCGGCAGAAGGCCTGGCTGATCTCTTTGGTGATGCTGATCGCCTTTTGCGCGGTGGCCATCATTCTCTGGATCGGCGGGCACGACGTGCTCGAGGGCCGCATCACGGTCGGGGAGCTGGCGGCGTTCGTGTTCTATGCGTCGGTAGTGGCGAGCGGGGCGGGGACCGTTTCAGAGGTGTGGGGCGAGCTGCAACGCGCAGCCGGGTCCGCCGAGCGGCTGATGGAGTTGCTCGACACGCGTGCGCAGATCGTCGCACCGCCGGTGCCCGCAGTGCCTGCCCAGCGCACCCTTGGGGCGGTGGAGTTCGACCACGTGCGCTTCGCTTATCCGGCTCGCCCGGGGATCGCGGCATTGGAGCGCTTTTCGCTGCGCGCCGCGCCCGGCGAGCGCCTGGCGCTGGTGGGCCCGTCCGGGGCTGGAAAGTCGACGGTGTTTGCGCTGCTGCTGCGGTTTTACGATCCGCAGCAAGGTGCGGTGCGCATCGACGGCACCGATATCCGCAGGATGGACCCGGGGGCGCTGCGGCGCCTCGTTGCGGTGGTGCCCCAGGAGCCGGTGATCTTCGCCGCCAGCGTGCTCGACAACGTGAGCTATGCGCGCCCGGAGGCGAGGCGCGAGGAAGTCGTCGCGGCATGCGCGAGGGCATTCGCCATGGAATTCATCGAGCGTCTGCCGCAAGGGCTCGACACGGTGCTTGGCGAGCGCGGCGTGACGCTTTCCGGCGGGCAGCGCCAGCGGCTGTCCATCGCCCGGGCGCTGCTCGCCGACCGGCCGATCCTGCTGCTCGACGAGGCCACCAGCTCGCTCGATGCGGCGAGCGAGCGCATGGTCCAGCAGGCGCTGGAGGCGCTCGAAAGCGGCCGCACGACGCTTGCCATCGCGCACCGGCTGGCGACGGTTCAGCATGCCGACCGCATCGTGGTCATGGAGCGCGGGGCGATCGTGGCGCAAGGCACGCACGCCGAGCTCATGCGCCAGGACGGTCTGTACGCGAGCCTCGCGCGGCTGCAATTCCTGGCTCCTGGCAGTAAATGGGAACGCGCCGCCTAGGCGTATTTCTGCTGCTGGTTGCGGCCTGCGCCGTGCACGCGCAGGAGCCGATCCGCGTCGGCTCGAAGCGGTTCACGGAGTCGTACATCCTCGGCGAGATCCTCGCGCAGACGGCACGCGGCCAGCACAAGGCGGGGCTCGGCAATACGGCGATCCTAGTTGCCGCGCTCGAGAACGACGCCATCGACGTCTATCCGGAATACACCGGCACGATCATCAACGAGATCCTGCGCACCGAAGAAAGGCTGCAGCTCGCCGAAATCAATCGCCGGCTTGCCAGGCTCGGTTTGGCCGCGTCCACGCCGTTAGGGTTCAGCAACAACTATGCGCTCGGCACGCGGCGCGACTTGCGAGCGATCTCCGATCTGACGCGACTGCCGGAGCTGCGCTTGGGATTTTCACATGAATTTCTCGGGCGCCGCGACGGCTGGCCGGGACTGAAGGCGGCGTATGGCCTGCCGCAGCAGCCGCGCGGCCTGGATCACGGCCTCGCCTACGAGGCGCTCGCCGCCGGCGAGATCGACGTCATGGATCTTTACTCGACCGACGCCAAGATCGAGCGCTACCGCATCGCGATGCTGGCCGATGATCGCCACTATTTTCCGGCCTACGATGCGGTGCTGCTGCATCGCGCCGATGCGCCGGTTCGCTATCCGCAGGCGTTCGCCGCATTCGCGCGGCTGCAGAACAGCATCGAACGCCGGACCATGGTGCGGCTCAACGCGCGCGCCGAGCTGGACAAGGTTCCCTTTGCCGAGGTGGCGCGCGAATACCTTGGTGGCGGCCCGGCGTCGAAACGGACTCTGCGCGCCGCCCTATTCGCGCCGGACTCCGGTCGCCTGCTCGCCGAGCATCTCGGTCTGGTGTTCGGCTCGCTGGTGGTCGCCGCGTTGATCGGCGTTCCGCTCGGCGTGCTGGCGGCGAAAGTCGGCTGGCTCGCGCAGCCGGTGCTCGCGCTGACCGGGCTGGTGCAGACGATCCCGTCGCTTGCCCTGCTCGCGTTCCTGATCCCGCTCACCGGCAGGATCGGGCTGTGGCCCGCCCTGATCGCGTTGTTCCTGTATGCGCTTCTGCCGATCACGCGCAACACGCACGCCGGGCTCGCGCAAGTGCCGCGCGGGCTGCTCCAGGCGGGAACGGCGCTCGGCCTGTTGTCAAAGGATATTCTCTACAGGATAGAGCTGCCGCTTGCGCGCGAGACCATCATGGCGGGCGTCAAGACCTCGGCGGTGATCAACGTTGGCACTGCGACCATCGCCGCCTTCATCGGCGCCGGCGGGTTCGGCGAGCGCATCGCGCAGGGCCTGGCGCTGAACGACCACACCGTGCTCCTCGCCGGTGCGCTGCCGGCGGCGGCGCTCGCTCTTGCAGTGCATGCGGCATTCGAGCTCGCCGAGCGTTGCCTCGCGCGCAGGCCGCGGTAGAATTTCCCCCAACTTCCCTGGGAGAGGCGTTCATGAGAATCGGCGTGCCCGCCGAAGTGCGCGCGGGCGAGACGCGTGTTGCCGCTAATCCGGAGACCGTGAAGCGGCTGGCGGCGAAGAACGAGGTGCGCATCCAGGCGGGGGCCGGTGCGGGCTCGAGCATCCGCGACGCCGATTTCGCGGCTGCCGGCGCCAAGCTGGTCGGCTCCGCGGCCGAAGCGTACGACGCCGAGATCGTGCTGAAAGTGCGCGCGCCCACCGACGCTGAAATGGATTTGCTGAAGAGCAATTCCATCCTGATCGGGCTGCTCGATCCGTTCAACGCTGCCGCCGTCGAGGCGCTGGCCAGGCGCGGCGTCACCGCGTTCGCAATGGAGTGGCTGCCGCGCATTTCGCGCGCGCAATCGATGGACGTGCTGTCCTCGCAAGCGAACATCGCCGGCTACAAGGCGGTCGTTCTCGCCGCGGCGGAGAGCGGACGCTTTTTCCCGATGCTGATGACCGCTGCCGGAACGGTGAAGGCCTCGCGCGTGCTGATCCTGGGGGCCGGCGTGGCGGGGCTGCAGGCGATCGCGACGGCGAAGCGTCTCGGGGCCGTGATCGAAGCCTCCGACGTGCGGCCGGCAGTCAAGGAACAGGTTGAATCGCTGGGCGCGAAGTTCCTGGACGTGCCGTACGAGACCGACGAGGAGCGCGAGATCGCGCAAGGCGTCGGCGGCTACGCGCGAGCGATGCCGCCCGGCTGGATGCGCCGCCAGGCGGAGCTGGTGCACTCGCGGGCGCTGCAGGCGGACGTCGTGATCACGACTGCGCTGATCCCCGGCAGGCCGGCACCGCGGCTCATCAAGGAAGAGACTGTCAAGGCGATGAAGCCCGGCGCGGTAATCGTCGATCTCGCAGTCGAGCAGGGGGGCAACGTCGAGGGCATCGAGCGCGGCCGGACGGTGGTGAAGCACGGCGTCAAGCTGATCGGGCAGGAAAACCTGGCGGCGACCGTGGCCACCGACGCCTCCGCCTTGTACGCGCGCAACCTCTACAACTTCCTGGTCCTGATGCTCGACCCGAAGAGCGGCGAGTTCAGGCTGGACCGCAGCGACGAGATCATCGCCGGCACGCTGGCGTGCACGCAGGGCGAAGTGCTCAAGAAAGGCTGACCATGGGCGGACCCGTAGATCCCACCGTCATCAACCTCGTGGTGTTCGTGCTCGCCGTGTTCGTCGGCTACCACGTCATCTGGAACGTGACCCCGGCGCTGCACACGCCGCTGATGAGCCTCACCAACGCCATTTCGAGCGTGATCATCGTCGGCGCCGTCCTCGCCGCCGCGCCGGCCGAGCTCGACTTCGGCTCGGTGCTCGGCGTGATCGCGGTGGCGCTCGCCTCGGTGAACGTCGCCGGCGGCTTCCTCGTGACGCAGCGCATGCTGCAGATGTTCAGGAAAAAGCAGAAATGAGCGCCAGCCAGCTCACGCTGTGGTACCTGGTCGCCTCGATCTGCTTCATCCTGGCGCTGAAAGGGCTGTCCTCGCCGACCACGGCGCGCCGCGGCAATTATTTCGGCATGGCGGGAATGGCCATCGCGGTGCTGACCACCATCGCCGTCATAGCGCGCGGCCGTGTCGACCTGATCCTGATCGCCATGCTGATCGGCGGCACGATCGGCGCCATCGTCGCGCGCCGGGTACAGATGACGCAGATGCCGGAGCTGGTCGCCGCGATGCACTCGCTGGTAGGCATGGCGGCGGTGCTGATCGCCGTCGCCGCCGTGGACCACCCGAGCGCCTTCGGCGTGCCCGATCCCCTGCCCAGGGGCAACAAGCTCGAGCTGTTCATCGGCACCTTCGTGGGCGCGATCACGTTCTCCGGGTCGGTGATCGCGTTCGGCAAGCTGGCGGGCCTGGGCAAGAAGTTCCGCCCGTTCTCGTCGGCGCCGGTGGTTTTCCCGGGCCAGCACTGGCTGAACCTCGTTCTAGGGCTGGTCATGGTCGGCCTCGGCGCGGCGTTTTTTCTCGCCGACGACAAGCTCTGGACGCCGTTCGTGGCGATGACGGCGCTCGCCTTTGCGCTCGGCGTGCTGATCATCATCCCGATCGGCGGCGCCGACATGCCGGTGGTGATCTCGATGCTGAACAGCTACTCGGGCTGGGCGGCCGCCGGCATCGGTTTCTCGCTCAACAACGCCATGCTTATCATCGCCGGCTCGCTCGTCGGCTCCTCTGGCGCGATCCTGTCCTACATCATGTGCCGGGCGATGAACCGCTCGTTCATCTCGGTGATCCTGGGCGGCTTCGGTGCCGCCGAGGGCGCCGCGGCGACCGGCGCCGAGCAGAAGGCGGTGCGCTCAGGCTCGCCGGAGGACGCAGCTTTCCTCCTCGCCAATGCCGGGAGCGTGATCTTCGTGCCCGGGTACGGCCTCGCCGTCGCGCGTGCGCAGCATGCGGTCAAGGAGCTGGCGCAAAAGCTCCAGGCGAAAAGGGTCAGCGTGCGCTACGCCGTGCACCCGGTGGCCGGGCGCATGCCCGGGCACATGAACGTGCTCCTCGCCGAAGCCGAAGTGCCCTACGACCAGGTCTTCGAGATGGAGGACATCAACAGCGAGTTTCCCGACACCGACGTGGCGCTGGTGCTCGGCGCGAACGACGTCGTGAACCCGCTCGCGTACGAAAAGGGCAGCCCGATCTACGGCATGCCGATCCTCGACGTCGCCAAGGCGCGCACCGTCATCGTCAACAAGCGCAGCATGGCCACCGGCTACGCCGGCCTCGACAACCCGCTTTTCTACATGGAGAAGACCATGCTGGTGTTCGGCGACGCGAAGAAGGTCGTCGAGGACATGGTCAAGGCGCTGGATTAGGCTCCTCGGGATGCTCTTCGTGCCAGCGCTTAAGGATCTCCAGCTGCCGCTCCCTGGGCAGGCTGGCGTACTGCGCATAGCGCTTCCTCGCGAGGTTGCGCTGTTCCAGGGTCAGCTTGGCCCATCCCGGCAAACGCTGCGCGAAGCGCTGCTGCTGCTGCGCGGACATCCTGGGGTAGCGCTTGGCCGCGGCCAGCAGGCGCTGCCGCTGCACCTCGGGCAGGCGGTCCCATTGCGCCTGCAACGGCCGCAGGACGGTTTGCTGGTCCGCGGTGAGCTGCGCCCACACCGGCGCCCTGCCGGCTGCGCACGCGGCGCTCGCCGACAGGGCGAGGCACAGGCCGACGCTGGCGGCTAGTTGGCTCGCTCGTAGACGACGTCGCTGCGCCGGTTCTCCGCCCATGACGCCTCGTCGTGTCCCACGGCTCTCGGCTTTTCCTCGCCGAAGCTGGTGGCCTCGATCTGCCGGTCGGTGGCGCCTAGCAGGGTCAGCATCTTCTTGACGCCTTCCGAGCGCCGCTGGCCGAGAGCCAGGTTGTATTCGCGGCTGCCGCGCTCGTCGGCGTTACCCTGAACCGCGATCTGCGCCCCGGGATGCTCGCGCAGGTAGCGCGCGTGCGCTTCCACCAACTGGCGGTATTCGTCCTTTACATCGTAGCGATCGAACTCGTAGTAAATGCTGCGCTTCGACGGCTCGACAGCAGCGGTTGCAGCCGGACGCGGTGCCGCAGGCGTGGCTTGCGGCGCGGGGCTGCGGGCTTGCGGCGACGACGCCGGCGCGGATTGCTCAACTGCCGGTTCACTGGCGCAGGATGCGAGAAAGGCCGCCATGACCGCGGCGGCGATGGCGATGCGGTGAGTCTTCATGGTGAGCTCCCTTGGCTGCGACTTGGGAGCAGGAATCCTAGCGCGGCAACTATATTTGTGCAATATGTCTGCCCATGGGAGGGGAAGCGAAGTGAGATCCTTGATCGTCCGCCTGCTGGCGCGCGAGCGCGGCCTGTTCGCGGGCGCGGCTGTCGTCGCGGCGGCGTGCGCCGCGCTCGGCGTGCCGTTCGAGTTCGTCCTGTTCGGCCTGACGCTCACCGGCGTCGCGCTGTTCCATCATCACACGCTGCAGGTGGCTCTCATCGGCCTCGGCGCGATCGTGCTCTACAAGCTCGCCTTCACGGGGTTCAAGGCCGGCCCGGGGGTGGAAGGTCTTGCGCTGCACATGCTGCACGAATGGGTGATCCTCGCCAACCTTTTCGGCCTGCTGCTCGGCTTCGCGCTGCTTTCCAACTATTTCGAGGCAAGCCAGGTGCCGGCGGTGCTGCCGCGCTACCTGCCGGACGACTGGAAAGGCGGCTTCGTGCTGCTGTGGATGATCTTCGTGCTGTCTTCGTTCCTCGACAACATCGCCGCCGCCCTCATCGGCGGCACCATCGCCCGCACGGTGTTCCGCGGCAAGGTGCATATCGGCTACCTGGCGGCGATCGTCGCCGCATCGAACGCGGGCGGCTCGGGCAGCGTGGTCGGCGACACCACCACCACCATGATGTGGATCGATGGTGTCGACCCGCTGGACGTGCTGGAGGCCTTCGTTGCCGCCGGCTCCGCGATGCTGATCTTCGGCGTCCCCGCCTCGCTGCAGCAGCAGGGCTACTCGCCGATCACGCAGGGCGCCGCCGCCGGCGTGCGCGTCGACTGGCCGCGCGTCGCGATCGTCGCAGCCATTCTGCTCGCCGCGATCATCGTCAACGTGATCGTCAACGTGAAGTTCAGCGCGTATTCGGACCGTTTCCCGTTCATCGGCGCAGGGGTATGGGCCGCGATCCTCATCGCTGCGCTGTGGCGCAGGCCGGCGTGGTCGCTGCTGCCGGGCGCGCTCAAAGGCAGCGTGTTCCTTCTTTCGCTGATCGTGTGCGCTTCGCTGATGCCGGTGGAGAAACTGCCGGCGGCGTCGTGGCAGACCGCGCTCGGCCTGGGCTTCGTCTCCGCGGTGTTCGACAACATCCCGCTCACCGCGCTCGCGCTCAAGCAGGGCGGCTACGACTGGGGCTATCTTGCGTATGCGGTGGGATTCGGCGGCTCGATGATCTGGTTCGGTTCTTCCGCCGGCGTAGCGCTGTCGAACATGTACCCGCAGGCGAAATCGGTCGGCCTGTGGCTCAAGCACGGCTGGCACGTCGCGCTCGCCTACATGATCGGGTTTTTCGTGCTCTATGCCGTGCTCGGCTGGCATCCGAATGCGCCGCACAAAGCGAAGCCCGCAGCCATGACGAGTTTGCCTTGCGGCTGATTCGAGGACGAGAGTAAAATTCCGGCGCCTTCGCGTATGTCCGTGCAGGGCTTCACCCTGCCCATAATTCGAATCCAGACAGAGGAGACAACGAATGAGCAATCAGCAACCGTCGCGCCGCAAATTCCTGACCGGCGCGGCCGCCGCTACCAGCGCGGCAACGCTCGGCTTCCCGGCGATCGTCAAGGCGCAGGGCCCGATCTCGATGCGCTGGCAGAGCACCTGGCCCTCGAAGGACATCTTCCACGAGTACGCGCTCGACTACGCGAGGAAAGTGAACGACATGACCGGCGGCGACCTCAGGATCGAGGTATTGCCTGCGGGCGCCGTGGTGCCGGCCTTCGGGCTGCTCGACGCGGTGTCGAAAGGCACTCTCGACGGCGGCCACGGCGTGCTGGTCTACCACTATGGCAAGCAAAATGCCCTGGCACTCTGGGGATCGAGCCCCGCCTTCGGCATGGACGCGAACATGCTGCTCTCCTGGCACAAGTACGGTGGCGGCAAGGAGCTGCTCACCAAGCTGTACAACTCGATCGGCGCCAACGTGGTGTCCTTCCCGTACGGCCCGATGTTCACGCAGCCGCTCGGTTGGTTCAAGAAGCCGATCACCAAGCCGGATGATT
>VBBY01000090.1 GCA_005881595.1 Betaproteobacteria bacterium
GACGAGCCCGTTCGCCGAGCGGACCACGCGTTCGCCGGTGTGCAGCAGCATGAAGCAGCCGGTGCCGTAGGTGTTCTTCGCCATGCCGGGCCGGTGGCAGGCCTGGCCGAACAGCGCCGCCTGCTGGTCGCCGGCGATGCCGCCGATGACCAGCGGCTCGCCGAGCACGCTCGCCGGCAGCATGCCGAAGGCATGCGCGGAGGGGTGCACATCGGGCAGCAGGGCGCGCGGCACGCCGAGCAGCCGCATCAGCTCCTCGTCCCAGTCGCCGCGCGTGATGTCGAACAGCATGGTGCGCGAGGCGTTCGAGGGATCGGTGACGTGCGTGCGGTTTCCGGTGAGCTTCCAGGCGAGCCAGGTATCGACGGTGCCGAAGGCGAGCTCGCCGCGCTCGGCGCGCGCTCGCGCGCCGGGAATGTTGTCGAGGAGCCACGCGATCTTGGTGCCGCTGAAGTAAGGATCGATGACCAGCCCGGTTTTCTCGCGAACCAGTTCTTCTGAAGACTTCAGCCGCTCGCAATGCGCCGCCGTCCTCCGGTCCTGCCAGACGATGGCGTTGTGAATCGGCGCGCCGCTCTGGCGGTCCCAGACGATGGTCGTCTCGCGCTGGTTGGCGATGCCGACGCACGCCAGATCTTTCAGGGGAATATTCTTCTTTTGAAGCGCTTCGCGCGCCACGTCGCGCTGCGTCTCGAAGATTTCCCTCGGATCGTGCTCCACCCAGCCGGGCTGCGGGTAGATCTGGCGGAATTCGCGCTGCGCGCTGCAGACCGCGGCGCCTTCCTCGTCGAACACGATGGCGCGCGAGCTGGTCGTGCCCTGATCGAGCGCGAGAACGTAACGCACGAAAAATTCTAGCAGGCGCGAGTGCTAAAATCCGCCGCCATGCCATTGCCTGTCCAGGACGTCGAGCGCGAGCTGACGCACACGCGGCGCGTGCGCTTCGAGGGCTACAGGCGCGCCGACGGGCTGTGGGACATCGAGGCCCATCTCAGCGACATCAAGAACCACGACTACCACCTGAAGACCGGCGTGCGGCGCGCGGGCCAGCCGATCCACGAGATGTGGCTGCGCCTCACCATCGACCGCAATCTTACGATCCTGGATGCGGCGGCATCCATGGACGCCCTGCCGTACCCGGGCGGCTGCGACAAGATCACGCCGGCCTATCGCAAGCTCATCGGTTTGAGCCTGGCAAGGGATTTTCGGAAAAAAGTCAGAGAACTTCTGGGCGGCACGCAGGGCTGCACGCATCTCACCGAGATGCTCGCCGGCATGCCGACCGCGGCGATCCAGACCTTCGCCGGCGAGATGAAGGAAGAGCGCGACGACGGCCGCAAGCCTTTCCAGCTCGACCAGTGTCACGCGCTCGAGACGACCACCGAGACGGTGAAAAAGTGGTACCCGAAATGGTATCGCGGTAAGGCGGCTTGAAGATCCACGAGTACCAGGGCAAGGAAGTGCTGCGCGAGTACGGCGTGCCGACGCCGCGCGGCTTTCCGGCGTTCTCGGTCGACGAGGCAGTGGCAGCGGCCAAGAAGCTGGGCGGCAAGGTCTGGGTGGTCAAGGCGCAGATCCATGCCGGCGGCCGCGGCAAAGGCGGCGGGGTGAAGGTCGCGAAGTCGCTTGAAGAAGTCAGGCAGCTCTCGTCGAAAATACTCGGCATGCAGCTCGTCACCCATCAGACCGGGCCTGCGGGGCAGAAAGTACGGCGGCTGCTGATCGAGGAAGGCGCCGACATCAAGAAGGAGCTCTACGCCGGCATGGTGGTCGACCGCGGCACGCAGAAGGTCGCGCTGATGGCTTCCTCCGAAGGCGGCATGGACATCGAGGAAGTCGCCGCGAAGACGCCGGAGAAGATCCACAAGCTGTTCATCGACCCGGCGCAGGGGCTGGGCGACGTCGACGCCGACGAGATCGCCGCGGCCATCGGCATTCCGGATCGCTCGCGAGCCCAGGGCCGTGCCCTGTTCAGGGCCCTGTACAAGTGCTTCGATGCGACCGACGCCTCGCTCGCGGAGATCAATCCGCTGATTCTTACCGGCGACGGGCGCGTGGTGGCGCTCGATGCCAAGTTCAACTTCGACGACAACGCGCTGTTCCGGCACCCCGAGATCGTGGCGCTGCGCGACCTGGACGAGGAGGACCCGGCCGAGGTCGAGGCCTCCAGGCACGAGCTCAACTACATCCAGCTCGACGGCGACATCGGCTGCCTGGTGAATGGCGCCGGCCTCGCCATGGCGACCATGGACATCATCAAGTTCTACGGCGGCAGCCCGGCGAACTTCCTCGATGTCGGCGGCGGCGCCACCACCGAGAAAGTGACCGAGGCGTTCAAGATCATGCTGCGCAACCGGTCGCTGAAGGCGATCCTGGTGAACATCTTCGGTGGCATCATGCTGTGCGACGTGATTGCCGACGGCCTGGTGAAGGCTTCGAAGGCGGTGAGCCTGAAGGTCCCGCTGGTCGTCCGCCTCGAAGGCAATCGGGTGGAAGAAGGAAAAAAAATTCTCGCCGACTCCGGCCTGCCGATCATCTCCGCCAGGAACATGGCGGATGCTGCGCAGAAGGCGGTCGCGGCGGCGAAAGCGAAGAAATGAGCATTCTGGTCGACAAGAACACGCGGGTCATGACGCAAGGCATCACCGGCAAGACCGGCCAGTTCCACACGCGGGCGGGGCGCGACTATGCCAATGGCAGGAACTGCTATGTCGCCGGCGTCAATCCCAGGAAGGCGGGCGAGGATTTCGAAGGCATTCCGGTCTACGGCTCGGTGAAGGATGCGAAGAAGGCCACCGGCGCGACAGTCTCCGTGATCTACGTTCCGCCGCCGTTCGCCGCCGCGGCGATCGACGAGGCAGTGGACGCGGACCTGGACCTGGTGATCTGCATCACCGAAGGCATCCCGGTGCGCGACATGATCCGCACCAAGGACCGCATGCAGGGCAGGCGAACGCTGCTGGTCGGGCCGAACTGCCCCGGCGTGATCACGCCCGACGAGATCAAGATCGGCATCATGCCGGGCCACATCCACAAGAAGGGTCCGGTGGGGGTCGTGTCGCGCTCCGGGACGCTGACTTATGAGGCGGTCGGACAGCTGATGGAGGTCGGCCTCGGCCAGTCGAGCTGCGTCGGCATCGGCGGCGATCCTGTCAACGGACTGAAGCACGTCGACGTTCTACGCATGTTCAACGACGACCCGCAGACCGAGGCGGTGATCATGGTGGGCGAGATCGGCGGCTCGGACGAGGAGATCGCGGCGCGCTGGGCGAAGGACCACATGAAGAAACCGATCGTCGGCTTCATCGCCGGCGTCACCGCGCCGCCCGGAAAGCGCATGGGCCACGCCGGCGCCATCGTCTCCGGCGGCAAGGGCACCGCGCAGGAAAAGCTCGCCGTCATGGAGGAGTGCGGCATCAACGTGACGCGCAACCCCGCGGAGATGGGAAGGACCCTAAAATCCATACTCAGGTAATCCGCTTCCCGCTGCTGGCGAGCCTGCCGTACGCGGCGACGATCTTCCTCTCCTCCTTCCTGCTGTTCCTGGTTCAGCCGATCATCGCCATGCAGATCCTGCCGTGGTTCGGCGGCTCGGCGGCGGTTTGGACGACCTGCCTGGTGTTCTTTCAGAGCGTGCTGCTCGCCGGTTACGCGTACGCCGACCTCACCCATCGCCTCGGCGCGCGGCGCCAGGCACTGCTCCATGTCGGGCTGCTCGCGCTGTCGCTCGCCTTCCTGCCGATCCTCGCTTCGAGCGGCTGGAAGCCGCAGGGCGACGAGCAGCCGATCGCGCGCATCCTGCTGCTTCTGCTGGCCAGCATCGGCCTGCCCTACTTCCTGCTGTCGACGACGACGCCGCTCCTGCAGGCGTGGTACTGGCGCCGCTTCCGGAGCCGCGTGCCTTACCGCCTGTTCGCGCTTTCCAACCTGGCTTCGTTGCTCGCGCTGATCGGATTCCCGCTGCTGTTCGAGCCGGCGCTCGACCTGAGACAGCTCGGCTGGATGTGGTCGTTCTTGTTTGCCGGCTTCGTCGTCCTCTGTACGCTCACCGCGCGGTTGTCGATGAACGGCTTCGGGACCGACGAGGTCCCTGCCGCGCCGCGCGCCGCGCCGCTTTCCATGGCGAGCCAGCTGCAATGGCTCGCGCTGGCCGCGATGGGCTCGGTGATGCTGCTGGCGGTCACCAACCACATCACGCAGAACGTTGCGAGCGTACCGTTCCTGTGGGTGCTGCCCCTCGCGCTCTACCTCGGCAGCTTCATCCTCGCGTTCGATCACCCTCGCTGGTACGTGCGGCCGCTGTTCATCGCGGTACTGGTCGCGCTGCTGCCGGCGATGGCGTTCTACGTGCCCTCGCTCAAGCTCCACGTCGCGGTGCCGCTGTACCTCGCCGGCCTGTTCGTCTCTTGCATGTTCTGCCATGGCGAGCTGGCGCGGCTCAAGCCCGACCCGCTGCACCTCACGCGCTATTACCTGATGATTTCGCTCGGCGGCGCGTTTGGCGCGGTGCTCGTCGCGATCCTCGCGCCGCTGACGCTGCCCGGCTATTTCGAGCTCGGGATCGCGCTGGTCCTTCTTGCCCTTCTCCTCGTTTTGAGATTGAGGCGAATTTTCATGTGGGGTGGATTGGCAGTCAGCGTCGTCACCGCGCTCCTCGTCATGCGCGGCGTTCACGACTACAGCGCGGGCGTGCGGGTCATGGAGCGCGACTTTTACGGCGTGGTGCGCACGGCGGACCACGGCAGGCCGATCCCCTACCGCTCGATGTACCACGGGCCGATCATGCACGGCGGCCAGCTGCTCGGCGACTCGTTCCGCAATACGCCGGCCGATTATTTCGGCCCGACCTCGGGCTACGGCCGGGTGTTCCAGTCGCTGCGCGAGATGAGGCGAAAGCAGCCGCTTTCGGTCGGCATCCTCGGCCTGGGGGCCGGCGTGGTCGCCGCCTGGATGCGGCCCGGCGACGCGCTGGTCTTCTACGAGATCAGCCCGCGGGTCGTCGACATCGCACGGCGCGAGTTCACCTTCCTCGCCGACACGCCGGCGCGCACCGAGCTGGTCATGGGCGACGGGCGCCTTTCGCTCGAGCGCGAGCCGCCGCGCAGCTACGACCTGCTGGGGATAGACGCGTTTTCCGGCGACTCGATCCCGATGCACCTGGTGACGCGCGAGGCGATGGCCGTTTACCTCAAGCACATCAAGCCCGACGGCGTAATCGTGTTCCAGGCGACCAACCGCTTCATCAACCTGCTGCCGGTGGTGAGGCGCCTTGCAGGCGAGTTCGGCCTCGAAGCGGTCAACGTCGCCGACGTGCCCGACGCCGAGGAAGGCCCGGAATACTGGTACTCCTCGACCGACCAGATCATCGTCACGCGCAACAAGGCGCTGCTCGCCTGGCCGCGCATCGCCGAGGCGGCGCAGCCGATCGAGGACCGGCGCGAGCTGCCGACCTTCACCGACTCGCATCACAACCTGCTGAGAATCCTGAAATAGCTAGCTCAGGTCCGGCTCGCCGCAGTGCCTGAGGATCTGCTTGCGCACCTGGTCGCGCAGGCGCACGGCGGCGTTCCAATCGCCGCCATCCGGCGCCACGGGCGCGCCAACCGTCACGGAAATCGGCGCGCGGCGCGGATACCAGGTGCCGTCGCGCAGCACCGAGCGCACGCCGCGCAGGGCGACCGGCACGACAGGGATTGCGGCCTGCGCGGCGCTGAGGAAGGCGCCGGCGCGGAACGGCATCAGGCCGGTGTGCCTCACCAGCGTGCCCTCCGGGAACACGATCAGCGATACGCCGCGCCTGGCCGCCTGCGCGAGCTCGTCGGCGTGCTCGGCGCTCTTCTGCACGTCGAAGCGCTCGACGAACTGCGCGCCCAGCCCCGTGACGAGGGTGCGCGTGATAAAGCCCTCGCGCAGCTCGCGCTTGGCGACGAAGGCGTTGTTGCGCCAGGGCAGGATGGCGAGCAGCACCGCGCCATCGAGGTAGCTGGTGTGGTTCGACGCGATCACCACGGCGCCGGAAGGCGGCAGATTTTCCCGGCCGCGCATTGCCAGCGGGATGCGGCAAAGCCAGAAAAAAAGCCGCGCGCAGCGCTGCGCGATCTGCCAGGTCCGCCTGCCGGGCGAAATCGCGGCCGCGGCCAGGACCACGCTGAACAGCGCGCCGAAAAGCAGCCACGCGTAGGCGGCGAACAGCAGCCCGCGCGCGACGCGCCAGCCGCGGCGCAGCTGCGGCAGCACGCCGCCGATCGCGAGGCGCACGAGCTGCCACCAGACCGCCGGCGGGTTCACCGCCAAGGGCCCGCGCTCGTAATAGTCGCGCGCGGCGAGGCGGCGGATCTTGCCGCTCGAAGTCTTCGGCACCGTGTGCGGCGGCGCGAGCACGACGTCGTCGACCGGCGCGCCGATCAGGCTGACGGCAAGCTCGTTGATCCTGCGCCTGACCTCGGCGTGGCGCGAAGGGTCGACCTCGCGCGTCTCGGCGAGCACTACGACGCGTTCGGTCCCGCTCGCCGCGTCCATGCTGCCGAACACCGCCACGCAGCCGCGCCGGATGCCGGCGACCCCGCCGACCGCTTCCTCGAGCTCGTAGGGGCCGATGTTGCGTCCGCCGCGGATGATGACGTCCTTTTCACGGCCGGTGATGTAGAGGTTGCCTTCGGACAGGTAGGCGCGATCTCCGGTGTTCACCCATTCGCCGTCGAACAGTCCCTTCGTCGCCTCGGGATTGCGGTAGTAGCCGCTGGTCGCCGACGGGCCGCGGAACTGCAGCTGGCCTTCGCTGCGGTCGGGAAGCTCGAGACCGCCGGCGTCGACCACCCGCAGATCGTGGTCGGGAATCGAGGCTCCGCAGCTCACCAGCTTGAGCGGCGAGGGGTCGTTCGGCCGCGCCGGCAGCGCTTCCCCGGTGCGCGACAGCCAGTCGCGGTCGATCAGGTCGACCTGCCACGGCTCCCCCGGCGGCGTGAAGGCGAGCCCGACCGAGGCTTCTGCAAGGCCGTAGACCGGCGCAATCACGTTTTTTCTGAAATTCCATCTGGAGAATCTTTCCTCGAACGCGGCGAGCGTATCGGCGCTCACCGGCTCGGCGCCGTTGAACGCGAAGCGCCACGACCCGAGATCGAGCCCCTCCAGCTCCTCGTCCGGAATGCGCCGCAGGCACAGCTCATAGGAGAAGTTGGGGCCGCCCGAAATGGTGCCGCGGTGGCGATGGATGGCGCGCAGCCATTGGCTAGGCCGCGACAGGAAGGCGAGCGGCGACATCAGCACCACCGGGAAGCCCAGATACATCGTCGCGAAGCAGCCGCCGATGAGGCCCATGTCATGGTAAAGCGGCAGCCAGCTCACGAACACGTCTTCGGTGGTGGCGCGCGCCGCTTTACCCATGGCCTTCACGTTGGCGAGCAGGTTCGCGTGCGTGAGCACCACGCCTTTCGGGTTGCCGGTGCTGCCCGAGGTGTACTGCAGGAAGCCGATTTGACCGCCCGTGCCGCGCACCGGCGTAAACCCTGTGGCGGGGCTCGCAAAGTCGGCGGGCACCAGCACCGCGCGCAGCGATTCGACCTGCGCGCGCAGCAGCCAGGCAAGCGCTTTCGCCTCGGGAATCGTGACCATGATCGAGGCGCCGGCGCTCTTCAGGATGCCGATGTGGCGCGTCATATGGTCCTCGATCGTCGCCAGGCGCGCCGGCGGATAGAGCGGCACCGGGATGCCGCCGGCGAGCAGCACGCCGTAAAAGCAGAACAGGTATTCGCGGCAGGTCGGCAGCATGATCGCGACGGTCTGCCCCGGCGTGACGCCGGCCTCGACGAGGCGCGCGGCATAGAGCAGGGCGCCGTCCCACAGAGCGCGGTAGGTCAGGCTCTTCTCATCGCCCTCCTCATAGAGATGGACCGTCAGCCGCTCGGGCTGGCGCTGGGCGTGATATTCGAGCGCCTCGGTGAGCGTTCGCGCGGCATCGGGGGGGCGCACGCCTTCGGCCTGCACCAGGCTTGCGAGCGTGCGGTCCGCGGCTTTCGGCGCCTGGCCGGCGCTGGCGAGAAGAAAGCGCAGCAGGTCGCGCGGCGTCTCGCTCGAGGCGAGCGCCTGCTCCGGCAGGCTCGCGGCAAACTCGCGCTCGAGGCGCAGCACCAGCTCGACGCGCGCCAGGCTGTCGAGCCCCAGCTCGCGCTCGAGCGAGCTGTCGAGCGCGACGTAGGCGTCGAAGTGCGGACGCGCTTCGCGCGCCACTTCGGCGACGACGGCGAGCAGCCGGTTGGCGTCGATGGTCGGGCTCATGGGTGCGGGCGAGTGGACGTTAGTCGAGCAGCCTCCCACGAGTCTACTTGACCGCAGTCAAGA
>VBBY01000251.1 GCA_005881595.1 Betaproteobacteria bacterium
CCGGATCATCCAGCAGCTCGCCTCCGGGGAGGTGGACATCGTCATCGGCACGCACAAGCTGCTCGCCAGGGACGTGAAGTTCTCCGGCCTGGGGCTGGTGATCATCGACGAAGAGCACCGCTTCGGCGTGCGGCAGAAGGAGGCGCTGAAGCGCCTGCGGGCCGAAGTCGACGTCCTCACCCTCACCGCGACGCCGATCCCGCGCACGCTGGCGCTGTCGCTGGAGGGAATCCGCGATTTCTCGGTGATCGCCACCGCGCCCGAGAGGCGGCTCGCGATCAAGACTTTCGTCGCGCCCTGGTCCGAGGGGCTGATCCGCGAGGCGGTGCTGCGCGAGCTGAAGCGCGGCGGCCAGGTCTACTTCCTGCACAACGAGGTCGACAGCATCGAGCGCATGCGCGAGCGGCTCGCCCGCCTGCTGCCCGAGGCGCGCATCGCGGTGGCGCACGGCCAGATGCGCGAGCGCGAGCTGGAGCGGGTGATGCGCGAATTCAACGCGCAGCGCTCCAATCTGCTGCTGTGCTCGACGATCATCGAGAGCGGGATCGACATCCCGAGCGCCAACACCATGGTCATCCACCGCGCCGACAAGTTCGGCCTGGCGCAGCTGCACCAGCTGCGCGGCCGGGTCGGCCGCTCCCACCACCAGGCCTACGCCTACCTGCTGACGCCGCCCGAGGATGCCCTCGGCGCGCAGGCGAAGAAGCGCCTCGAGGCGATCCAGATGATGGAGCAGCTCGGCTCCGGCTTCTACCTCGCGATGCACGACCTGGAGATCCGCGGCGCCGGCGAGGTTCTCGGCGAATCGCAGTCGGGCGAGATCCAGGAAGTCGGCTTCTCGCTCTACGCCCGCATGCTCGAGCGCGCGGTGCGCGCATTGAAGTCGGGCCGCGCGCCTGCGCTCGAAAAGGATCTCGATCTCGATACCGAGGTCAATCTCCACGTCCCGGCGCTGCTGCCCGCGAGCTACTGCAGCGACGTGCAGGAGCGGCTCGCGCTCTACAAGCGGCTCGCCGATGCCGCTGCCCCCGAGCAGCTCGAGGCCCTGCGCGAGGAGCTCGTCGACCGCTTCGGCGAGCTGCCCGAGCCGGCGCGCGCGCTGCTCGAATGCCATCGAGTACGGCTCGCCGCGCGGCCGCTCGGCGTTTCGCGCGTCGACGCGACCCACGAGGCCGTGCAGCTGCAGTTCGTGAAGAACCCGCCGCTCGACGGCGCCAAGGTGATCGAGTTCATGCGCGGCCGGCGCAACGCGCGCCTCGTCGGTCCGGAACGCATCCGCGTCGAGGCCAAGCTGCCGGCGTGGCCCGAGCGCGCGCAGGCGGTGAAAGAGATCCTGCACTCGCTCGCCGCGTGAACCTGATCCTGCAAGGTCCGGCGCTCGAGCAGGGCCATGTCGACGAGGCTGCGCGGATGACCCGGGCAAGCTCGGCGGAGCGCATCGCCCCTCGCGCATACAGGCTCGCAAACGCTTCCCAGGAGAAGTCCCTTGCCGCGTGGTGCGAAGCGCGGGAGATCGACCATGCCTTCATGCCCGAGGGCCGGCGTTTTGCGGACCTGAAGCTGCTCGCCATGGACATGGACTCGACGCTGATCACCGTCGAGTGCATCGACGAGCTGGGCGAGCTGGCCGGTAAGCAACGCGAGATCGCGGCGATCACCGCGCAGGCGATGCGCGGCGAGATAGACTACACGGAAAGCCTGCGCCGGCGCGTGGCCCTGCTCCAGGGGCTAGAGGAATCCGCGCTCGGCCGCGTCTACGACGAGCGGCTGCGCCTGACGCCCGGCGCCGACCGGCTGCTGGCGGCCTGCAAGCGGCACCTTGTGCAGCTGCTATTGGTGTCGGGCGGCTTCAGCTTCTTCACCGAGCTGCTCAAGGCGCGCCTCGACATCGACTACACGGTTTCCAACGTGCTCGGCATCGAGCGCGGCCGGCTGACCGGGCGCGTGGTCGGCGACATCGTCGAAGCCGAAGCCAAGGCGGCCAAGTTCCGCGCCGTCGCGAAGGAGCTGAAGGCCCGCAAGGAGCAGACCGTCGCCATCGGCGACGGCGCGAACGACCTCAAGATGATGGCCGAGGCCGGCGTGTCGATCGCGTTCCACGCCAAGCCGGTGGTGCGCGCTCAGGCGAGCTGCGCCCTTAACTGGTCGGGCCTGGACGGCGTGCTCAACCTCTTCGAATAGCCTACTTCGCCGCGATCACCATGATCTCCACAAGCGCCTTCGGGTCGGCGAGCCTGGCCTCGACACAGGCGCGCGCCGGCAGGTTCTTCGCATCAACCCAGGCGGTCCACACCTCGTTCATCGGCGCGCGGTTGCGGATATCGGTGACCCAGATGGTGGCCGACAGGA
>VBBY01000091.1 GCA_005881595.1 Betaproteobacteria bacterium
CTGCGCGAAGCCGGATTCGACGCGAGGTACATGAAAGGCGGCCACTCGGCCTGGAAAGCGACCGGCGGTCCGATTAGGATGAACACTTAAAACAAACGGGCAGCCGTGAAATGCCGGTAGCCGCAATTGCCTACGCGCTGATCTCCGCGGCACTGTTCGGCGCCAGCACGCCGCTCGCCAAAATGTTGCTGGGCGAAGTGCCGCCGCTCGCGCTCGCCGGGCTTTTATATCATCGTCACTGGCGGCGTCATCGCGCCGGCGCTGCTCGTGTTCGGCCTCGCGCGCACCGATGGTGCCACGGCGTCCCTGCTGCTCAATCTGGAGGCCGCGCTCACGGCAGCGATCGCCTGGATTGCCTTTCGGGAAAATGTCGACCGGCGCGTCTTTATCGGCATGCTGGCGATCGTGGCCGGTGGTGCGGTGCTTTCATGGGAACAGTTGCCGCGGGCCGGCGGCGTCGCGGGACCGCTGCTCATTGCGGGGGCCTGCCTCGGATGGGCGCTCGACAATAACTTCACGCGGCGCGTCTCCGGCGGCGACGCGGCGACGATCGCCTGCCTTAAAGGGTTGATCGCCGGCGCCGTCAATCTTGCCTTGGCATTGGCCCAGGGCGCGGTCTTGCCGCGCGCCGGTGCAATCGCGGCAGCCGCCTTGGTGGGCCTTTTCGGCTATGGCATCAGCCTCGCGCTCTTCATCGTCGCGCTGCGCCATCTCGGAACGGCGCGCACGGGAGCCTACTTTTCCGTAGCGCCTTTCTTTGGAGCCGCAGTCGCCCTCGCGGTGCTAGGCGAGCAAGCCACGGCGCTGTTCTGGGTCGCCGCGACGCTGATGGCGCTAGGCGTATGGCTTCACGTCACCGAGCGGCACGAGCACCAGCACGTCCACGGGCCGCTCGAGCATGCCCATGTCCACGTGCACGACGAGCATCATTCGCACGAACACGATTTCGGTTTTGACGGCGGCGAGCCCCACAGCCATCTCCATCGCCACTCGCGCCTGGTGCACAGCCACCCGCACTATCCAGACCTGCATCACAGGCACCGCCACTAGTGAACAGATCGGGGGAAGAGCATGCTTGCATTCAGGCTGATGTGGGGATTGTGTTGCAGCGCGCCGAGCGCGCTGCGCGTATCCTTCGCTTCGAAGTCGAATCGCGCAGTTCTGGCGCTGCGCGCCTACAACCTGAAGGGAGAGCCATGAACAAGAACATAACCGTCGTCCTCCTCCTCGCACTCGCGGCCGGCTGCAGTAGCAAACCGCAGTATGGAGCCTACGCGCCGCCGATGGATTCGACGCGCAAGGTGAGCGAGCAGGACTGCAGCAGATCCATCGATACCGACGGCGGCAACCTGATGTGCCGTGAGGTCACTGAGCGCGAGCGCCGCGCCAGGATCGCGGAAGAAGAGCGGCAGGCCAGGGCCCGGAGGGAAGCCGAGGAGCGCGCCGCGCGCGAGCGCCTCGAGCGTGAGCGCGCCGAGCAGCTTGCCCTGGAAGAGGCCGCCCGGCAGCAGCGGGCTGCCGAGGAGGAGGCCGCCCGGAAGCAGCGGGCTGCCGAGGAGGAGCGGCTCGCCGCCGAGCGCCTCCGGCTGGAGGCCGAGGCCGCGCGCAAGGCCCAGGAAGAGCGCGAGCGTCAGGAGAGGGCGGAGGCAGAAGCCCGTGCCCGCCAGCGCGCCGAGCAGGAAGCGCGTGAGGCAGCCGAGCGTGAGTGTCGGCGTCTCGAGCAGGAGCGGCTCGACGGCCGCGCTCTACTCGTGAACTTCGTCGACAACTACGGCAAGCTCGAGGAAAACAAGGGGATAGCCAGGCAGATCACCGCGTTCCTCAACAAGGCTCGCAAGGTGAAGCCATGCCCGCCAGCATGAAGGCACAACGGGCCGCGCTATGGGGTTGACGGAGTTAGGGCTCCGTCCCCGAACTATTAGGCGCGAGGCTCCGCGCGGCGAAAGGCCGTGAACAGCGCGAGGTCGTAGGCGGTCTTCAGAACGCCGCAGATCACCAGCGGAGCGGCCATGGTTCCGGCAGCGAACATGGCGCCGGTCAACGAGGGGCTGAGCGCGGAAGCGAGGCTGCGCGGCACCGCGGTGAAGCTCGCCGCCGCGGGGCGTTCCTCGGGCGTAACCACCGTCATCACGAAAGCGCTGCGCGCTGGGACGTCCATCTGCGAGAGCGCGCTGCGCGCAAGCAGAAGGCCGAGCGCGAGCTCGAGCGTCGGCGCGAGCGCAGCGCCGATCAGGCACAGGTTCGCCGGGATGTGCGTGAACACCATCGTGTTGACGAGACCGATGCGCCGCGCGATTCGCGGCGCCGCAAGCTGCGACGCTGCGCTGAGCAAGCCGGTCCAGAAGAAGAAAGCCCCCGCTGCAGTGAGCGACATGCCGAAGCGCTCGAACAGCCACAGCGCAAGCAGCGAGTTCACGACCAGCCCGCCGGCGAACGAGTCCACGCTGAACAGGCCGGCAAGCCGCCACACCATGCCGCGCGACGGGCCGAGCGGTGCAGCGGGTTTCGTTTCCTCTACGCGCGCGTCGGGAAGTCGCAGATACAAGGCCCATACCGCGACGCCGACTGCGCCGTAGAGCACGAACATCGCCCGCAAAGCCTCGAGCATCGACAAGGCGCCGCGCGCGGCAAGCCATTCCGGCGCCGCCGCGGCGAGCGCGCCGATGGCGCCGCACAGCGAGCCGGCGAAGCTGTAGCGGGCGAACACCGACGTGCGCGCATCCGCCGGCGCCGCCGCGGCGAGCAGCGTGTGGTCGAGCGGCAGGAAAACGCTCACGTCGCCGCTGCTCGGGTTGAGCGTGCCGACGAACGCGACGATGAGGAGCGGCCACAGAGAAGAGAGGCCCGCGAAGGCCAGCCCGGTCGCCGCCATCAGGAGCGAGGTGCCGAGCAGCAGCCTGCGGATGGAGAAGCGATGCCCCCAGCGCCCGACCGCGAGGGTCGCCAGCGCCGAGCCGAACAGCGTCGCGGTGCTGACGAACCCGACCTCGAGCTGCCCCAGCCCGAGCGCGAGCAGGTACGCGGGCAGCAGCACGGCGATGAAGCCGTCGGCGAAGGCGCGCAGCGCCCGCGCCGCGAGCACGCGGCGGATCATCACTATTTCGAGCCGTAGCTGAAGTCGTCGAACGCGGTGACGCTGTCCGCCTTGGTCCACATGCCGACGGCGCCCGGTCCGGCAATGTGGTTGTCGTCGAACTCGATGTACGTCTTGCCGTTCAGCGCCACGCGAATTCGCCGGCCGGAGAATTCCACCCGCAGCGTATGCCATTTATTCGCCGGCACCGGGGCATCGACGTATTTCAGGGTGCGGCGGCGTCCGGCCTCGGTGTAGTAGAGCGATACGTTGTTCTCCAGCGCATTCGCGCGCGCAACGTAGTAGTTGTCGCCGTCCTTCCAGCGCCAGACCACCCCGCCGGCCCGATCCTCGGTCCCGGCGAGGGCCTTGAACTTCACTTCCACGAACCCGTCCTCGATCGACGTCCTGTGCCTGACGCACCAGGGAAAGGTTCCCGCGCCCGACTGCTTGAGGACGTTCGGCTTGCTCGGCGCCGAGGCGTCGCTCTCGACTGTCCAGCGCGGCGTTCCGCGGCCGGTGACGCCCTCCACCCAGGAGTCGGGAAGCGCCCCGACCGCGTCCGTATCGAAGCCGATGGTTTCCGCGTAGGAAGAATGCATGAAGACCCCCGTCGCCAAAAGTAGGGCGAGCGGCCATTTGAGGGAGTGAAAACGGCAGAGGGAGTGAAAACGGCGCGCGCCCATGTGCTCTCCTTGGCAGAGCTTGGACGCCAGGCGTCTTAAGCGGGGAGTCTGCGACGCCCCCGAGGTGTGAATTCTATGTACCATGCCGGCTCGATGTCAAAGCCCCTTTCCCGCGGGGTGCACCACCTTGCGCTGAACACCGACGACATGAAGATGACGCTGGATTTCTACCTGCGCGTCCTCGGCATGCCGCTGGTGCACGCGCTCAAGGTCCCGCCGGGCCTGGGGACCGGCCCGGGCAACCGCGGCAACCCGCCGTTCGAGAACATCCGCCACTACTTTCTCGATGCGGGCGGCGATTCGCTGCTCGCCTTCTTCGAGATCCCGAAAGGCGCCAAGCCCCGGGGCGACCGCGACGCGATCGGCACGATGCAGCATGTGTCTTTCGCAGTCAGCGAGCAGAAGTTCAACGACGTGCTGAATCGAATCAGGAAGGCGCACATCGAGTATCTCGGCCCGCTCAATGTCGGCTGCGAGACCTATTCGATCTACTTCCTCGACCCGAACGGCATTCGCCTGGAATTCTCGCATCAGAAGGAGAGCAAGCCGCGCGTCGTCGAGCGCTGGCGCCAGACCAGGGGCGAGGCGCTCGCCGAGCTGCGCACCCTGACCGACGACCAGGCATGGCTGCAAACCGTGGTCGCGCACCTGCCCGAGCGCCGCCAGGCCGGGAAATCCATCACTTCACGGAGGCAAAATGGACAAGCGAGACCACAGGCTGCGCTACGACGCCGGCCTGAAGACGCGTCGCGACGTGCTCGGCGCCGAGTGGGTCGACAAGTCGATGGCCGGGGTTGACGAGTTCAACCGCGAGTTCACCGAGCTGCTCAACACCTACTGCTGGAACGACATCTGGAACCGGCCCGGGCTGCCGCGCAAGATGCGCTCGGTGCTGAACCTCGGCATGCTGACCGCGCTCGGCAAGGAGCATGAGCTCAAGCTCCATCTCAACGGCGCCCTGAACAACGGCCTCACGAAGGACGAGATCAAGGAGGTCCTGCTGCAGACCGCGATCTACTGCGGCGTGCCCGCCGCCGTGGTGGCATTCCGCTGCGCCAGGGAAGTATTCAAAGACCGCAAGGCGTGAGAACGCTGGCTTTCATCGGGCTCGGCAGCATGGGGCAGCCCATGGCGGCCAATCTCGCGAAGGAAGGCTTCGCCGTGCGCTCGTTCGACCTGAACGGCACCGGCAGCTCTTCTTCAGTGCAGGACGCGGCCGCCGGCGCGGAGCTCCTGATCACCATGCTGCCCGACGGCAAGGCGGTGCGCGAAGCCGTGCTCGAAGCCCTTCCCGCCCTCAGCAGCGGCGCGGTGGTCGTCGACATGAGCTCGTCCGACCCGGCCGCCACCCGCGCGCTCGGCACGGCGCTCGCCGCGCGCGGCATCGAGCTGGTCGATGCGCCGGTGTCCGGAGCGGTGCCGAAGGCGATCGACGGCACGCTCACCATCATGGTAGGCGGCACCGAGGCCGCCCTGGCCCGCGTGCGCCCGGTGCTGGAGAAGCTCGGCAACCGCATCGTCCATGTCGGGCCGCTCGGCGCCGGTCACGCGGTGAAGGCGCTGAACAATTACCTGGGCGCCGCGGGGACGCTGGCGGGATTCGAGGCGCTGCTCATTGCGCGCGCGTACGGCCTGGATCCGAAGCCGATGCTGGAGGCGATCAACGCTTCCACCGGGCGCAACAGCGCCACCGAGCGCAAGATCCCGCAACAGGTTCTGACCGGGGCCTTCGCCTCCGGGTTCAGGCTGGCGCTGATGGTGAAGGACGTCGGCATTGCATATCGGCTCGCGCGCGACCTCGGGATCGATGCGCCTTACCTGCGCGAAGCGCTGAAGCTATGGCGCGACGCGCAGCGCTCCCTGCCGGCGGACGCCGACCACACCCGGGCTTACGAATACCTCAAGCGGCGTTCCGCACCGGCGCGCCGAAAGCCTGCTCCATCTCGCGGCGCGCGCGCACGGCGCTCGAGGCCGCGTCGACCGCCACGTCGCTCCACCTGAGGGGCTGACCCGCGGCGAGCGGGCGCAGCAGCTTCCAGCCGTGCGCGAGGCCGAGCGGCAGGCAGCCCTGTGCGAGCGAAGCCGCCGCCGGCATCAATCGGCCGACCACGGTGTAGCCGCCCTCGCCGTCAAGAATTTCGCCGGCGAGCAGATTTTTCTTGGCTACCGCGACGGCGTCGGCCCGCCAGCCGGTCGGGCAGCCGGTCGGCTCGCCGCGCAATCCGACCGACGCCACCGAAATTCCCACCTCGAGGCCGATCAGGTGCCAGCGCTTGTACATGCAGGCGTAGCGACCCGAGGGGTCGGTTTTGACCCCGTACTCCATGAAGCAGCGCTGGATGTATTCGCTTTCGGCTTCGAACACCACGAAGACCCCGAAGCGGATGTCGTAGGGGATCTCCGTGCCGTCCCTGCGCAAGGACGAGATGACTTCGACCTGCCCCTTGTGGTGAAGCACTCCGCCTTCCTGCCTGGGTCGCATCAGCGCAGGAATCTCGTCGACCGACCCGGGCGGGTAAAGCAGCCCCTCGGGCGCGGGCGTGAGCCCGGTCGCATTGCACACCGCGGTGGTCTCCAACGACGGCTTTGAGCCGTCGAGGAAGGAATTGAACATCTTGGGGTTGAGGCCGCCGAGCTTCGCCTGCTCCGGCGTCAGCCCGTAATGGCCCCATACCGTTTCGGGCGTCGACTGCGCGAAATGCGGCAGCCACTTGTGCCCGCGCCCCGCCGCCACCACCGGAAAGCCGGCGGTGCGCGCCCAGTCGACGAGATCGCAGATGATCGCCGGCTGGTCGCCGTAGGCAAGGCTGTAGACGACGCCCGCCTCCGCAGCCTTCTTGGCGAGCAGCGGACCGCAGAAGGCGTCGGCCTCGACCGTGACCATCACCACGTGCTTGCCGTTCCTGAACGCGGCGAGCGCGTGCTCGACCGCGGCGAGCGGGTTGCCGGTCGACTCGATGACGATGTCGATCCCGGGATGCGCGACCAGCGCCTGCCAGTCGTCCGACACATGGGTACGGTTTTCTTTCAGAGCCCTTTCCAAGGAAGGAGCATCGTACCGAGGCGGTTCCCAGCCGACCCGCTGCAAATTTTCCTTAGCATTGGCGGGCGAAAGGTCGGCGATGCCGACCAGGTGCACTCCCGGGGTCTTCGGCACCTGCGCTATGTACATCGCGCCGAACT
>VBBY01000040.1 GCA_005881595.1 Betaproteobacteria bacterium
GCTCGCGGACGTCAATATCGTGGCCGTGCAGTTCAAGGGCGGCGGTCCTGCGGACATGGCAGTCATTGCCGGGGACGTGGGAATCACGTTCGGCAACATCTCGCAGGAGATCGGCTACGTGAAAGCCGGACGGATGCGAGCGTTGGCCGTAACGAGCGCGAAGCGCAATCCTGCGATGCCCGAGTTGCCGACCGTAGCCGAGGCCGCCCCGGAAGGACCACTGCGCGGCTACGAGTTCGAGACCTGGTTCGTCGTTGCGGCGCCCAAAGGCACGTCGCGCGCGATTGTGGACACGCTAAATTCGCACATCCGTAAGGTCCTCACCGGGCCCGGCCAGGTGAAGTTCTACGAGGAGCGGGGGCTCACGGTAATCGCGAGCACGCCGGAGGAGGCGGCCGCTCACTTGGAAGGCGAGCAGAAGAAGTGGGGGCGGGTCATCAAGGAGCGCGGCATCAAGGCGGAGTGACGGACCGAACGAAAGGGGGAACAAATGGATTCTTTCGGACGAAAGATGTTGCATGACGCATGCCGTTTGGTTGCATTCGCGCTTGCTTTCACGATTCCTGTTGCCGCATCGGCCGAGGCGATTCCCCGCGGCGCGGCGGCCAAGAACATCAAAGCAGTCGGCTACAGCGATTTGCAGGGACGGCCCGGTTTCAAAATGTCGATACGCCAAGTCGGGGATCGGTGGTATCTGTACATGGGCCATCTATGGCACTACGGCTGGAGCATTGTCGATGTGACCAACCCGACCAAGCCCGAAGTGGTGAAATTTGTCGCCGGGCCAGACAATACATGGACCATCCAAATGGAGATTTCCGGTAATCGCATGATCACAGCGCTCGAAAAGATCGCGCCAGGATGGGGTGGCGATCCGAACAGGCCCAATGACGAGGGCGTGCTGATCTGGGACATCAGCGACCCAGTCGATCCGAAGAAACTGGGGCAGTACAAAACCGGTGGGACCGGTACGCACCGCAACTTCTACGCAGGCGGCAAGTACATGCACCTTGCTGCGGGCATGCCCGGCTACAAGGACAACATCTACGTCATCGTTGACATCAGCGATCCGGCAAACCCGGTCGAGGCGGGCCGCTGGTGGGTCCCGGGCCAAAAAGAAGGCGAGGCAGCCGTCGCACCGCAATCGACGAGTTTGCACGGCCCCCCCGAGGTGGTCGGCAACACAGTATTCTTGCCCTACGGCGGCGCGGGGATGATCATCCTCGACATCAACGACGTGTCAAAACCCAAGGAGATTGGACGGCTTTCGTATAGCCCGCCTTTTCTGTCGTTCATTGGCGTACACACGGTCGTGCCGGCGCCGGAAAAAAAGCTCGCTTACGTGAACTCCGAAGCCATCTTCGACGATTGCAAGGAAGCGCTCAATCACGCGTCCATCGTCGACATTTCAGACCTGACCAAGCCGCGGATGATCTCCTTGCTACCGCTGCCGGTTCCGCCCGCCACCTGGAAGATCAAAAGCTTTTGCGAGCACGGCGGCCGCTTTGGACCCCACAACCAGAACCAGCTTCAGCACAACCCGTTCGTTCGGAAAACCAGAAACTTGCTCCACCTGACCTATTTCAATGCAGGCCTGCGCATCTATGACGTCAGCGTACCCACCGTGCCGCGCGAAGTCGGCTACTTCGTGCCGCCCGACCCGAAGAAGCGGTACGGCACCTTTCCGAAGAGCCGCCTCGCGGTCCAGACGGAAGACGTCCTCGTCGATACGCGCGGATACATTTACATTACCCACAAGAATCAAGGTCTTTGGGTTCTGAAGTATGCCGGCAAGTAACGCCATTCACAGATACCGTCTAGAAAAAGAAAGACCCGCTTTGCGCGGGTCTTTTGCGTTTCCCTGAGCCGGTTCGATATTTCTTTGTCTAGCTCCTATTTGACTGGATAGGCGGCTGCGAGGGAAGCAAAAAAGTCGCAATCCGCCCCGATCCTTCCCGAGGCGTGCGACTTACGACACGCTAGCGCTTGTACATGTACCACCACACCGCTGCCGCGATGATGATGATGAGGAGCACTGCGCCGCTGCTATCCGCGCCGGCCGGCAGTGAGTCGAGCCTGCTGGCGAGCGCCGAGATCTCCTGATCGCTCATTGCCTGGACGCGGTCTCTCGCCTGGGCGGGATTGATCCCGAGCGACTGAAGCTGGCTGGCCACATCCGTGCGGCTCAGCACGTTGAGGACCGTGGTGCGATCTGCGCTGCTGGCAGACGAGACGACTTGTTCGGTGCCGATCATTCCTGCATGCGCCATTTGGAACGGCGTCCAAGCCATCAGCGCGATTAAGAGGCGGCAAAGCATGTTGTTCATTCTGCGCTCCAGAGGTTGGTTGGGGGAGGGTTTACGGCCTACGATGCCGTGACAGCGAATCTAGTTTCTGTCGTTCCAGAAAGTCAAGAACGAATGCGTTTATCCCTCCCCAGCCGCACGAGTGTGTTGCGATATTCCGAATCAATTGGTCGCTAGGCGGCGATGCGGGCTGCGTAGAAGCGGGCGAATCGCCGGTCGCGGCCACCCCGGGGCGTCTGAGTCCGCGCGGCGAACCCCCACGTGGCCCAGTACTCGTCGCGCCGCTTCTCGACGCGCAGCGCGAGGATGGCATCGGGCTCGACCAGCGCCGCATCGCCGCAGACGAGCAGGCCATCGGCGCCGCCGTGCACGAGGGCGAGGCGGCAGTGCTCGAGCCTCTCCTGCCTGCTCGACCGGTCCGCCCACTGCGTGGTGCCCTCGGTGGGCGGGGCCCACAGCAGGCAGCTGAATCCGTCGTCATGGCCCTCGACGTCGCGCTCGCGCAGGGCGAACACCACCACGCCATCGTCAAAGCGCACGCCGCTCCAGCTTCGCTCCGGGTATCTGAGCGTCACGCCTTGAGCCTCGAACGCGTGCACGCGCGACAGCCGTCGCGCCGGATTTTGTCTGGGGGTGATTCTGAAAGGCCGCATCGCTTTGTGAACCCTTATACACCCTTTATCAGAGGAGCAGCGCGGATTCGCTCTAGTACTCGATCCACCATCACGCCGGAAAGCCCGAGGTAATTCGACGGGTCGCAAAGCTCGCTGAGCTTCTTGCGGTCGACGTGCTTGGTGATTGCGGCGTTCTCGCTCAGAAGATCCAGCAGGGGCCGCTCCTGCCTGATCGCCTCGCGGCACAGGTCATAGACCAGGTCGTGGGCGTGCTCGCGGCCGAGGTAGGGGGCGAGACCCATCATGACCGCCTCCGAGACCACCAAGCCCTTCGTAGAATCGAGGTTGGCCCGCATGCGCTTCGCGTCGACCTCGAGTCCGGCGACGAGCGCCTTCGCCTGGTTCAGCGCTCCGGCGCTCAGCAGGAACGCCTCGGGCAGCGCGATCCATTCGATCTCCCATGGGCCGGTGGAGCGCTCGTGATCGGCGAGCATCGCATCGAGCAGGGCCGCGACCTGCTGCCGGACGACGCTGGCGCAGGCATGGATGTAGCAGCTCGAGATCGGGTTGCGCTTCTGCGGCATGGTGCTCGACGAGCCGCGGCCGTGCGCGAACGGCTCGTACGCCTCGCCCACCTCGGTCTGCATCATCAGCTTTACATCCAGCGCCAGCTTGCCGAGCGTGCCGGTGACCAGGCCGAGGAAACAGCCGACCTCCGCTATCGTGTCGCGCAGCGTGTGCCAGGCGATCGCCGGCTGCGCAAGGCCCAGCTCCTTCATCAATCCGGCCTGGGTCTCGAGCCCGCCCTGGCCGAGGGAGGCGAGCGTGCCGGCTGCGCCCGCGAATTCACCCATCAGCACGCGCGGACGCAGCTCCGCGAGACGCGCGCGATGCCGCTCGATCGCGGAGAGAATCCCGGCCATCTTGTAGCCGAAGGTCACGGGAACGGCCTGCTGCAGGTTGCTGCGCCCGATCATCGGCGTGTCGCGGTGGCGACTGGCAAGCTCCGCGATTGCCGCCGAGATCGCGCTGAGATCGTCCTCGATGAGCACCAGGCCCTCGCGGATTTGCAGCACCGTGGCGGTGTCGGTGATGTCCTGGGTGGTGGCGCCCCAATGGCACCATTCGCCCAGGCCGTCGGCGCACAGCTCCACGAGCTGCTGCACCACGCCCAGCACCGGGTAGCCGATGCGCTCGGTCTGCGCGCGCAGCTTGCTCAGGTCGATTCTCTCGAGCCTGCAGTTGCGCACGATCTCCGCGGCCGCCTTTGCGGGGATGATGCCGAGCCGGGCCTGGACGCGCGCCAGAGCGGCCTCGATGTCGAGATATTTGCGCGTGCGGTTCTCGTCGGACCAGACCTGGCGCATGGCCTCGGTGCTGAAGAGGTTGCCGAAGATGACGGAGTCGACGCTGGTTGCGGGCATGTTTTGCGGCTCCTGTTCAAGGAGGGGTTGGTTCGGCGAGGGCCGTCGCATCCATGGCGAGCCAGCCTTCATGGTCGCGGGCCCATAAGTGAAACGTCCTGCCGTCGGGCTGCGGCTCGCCGCAGACGAAGAAGGCACGGGTGTCGAAGATCGGGCGCAGCGCGCGGAACTCGAACTTCGCGACCCGCGCCTCCGGCAGCTGCCAGCGCAGCAGATCGACGAGCAGCGTCGCGATCAGCGGACCATGCACGATCAGGCCGGGGTAGCCCTCGACCTGCGTCACATAACGGCGATCGTAGTGGATGCGGTGGCCGTTGAACGTGAGCGCCGAATAGCGGAACAGCAGTACCTCGTCCGGTACCCACTTCTTCTCCCAGGCGGATGCGCCGGGAACGGGGCGAGGAGCGGGCGCGACGTCGGCCGGCTTTGCCGCCTCGCGGTAGACGATGTCGTGGAGCTCGGTCAGCGCAACGTCCTTCTCGCCGTTGGCGCGGAACTCATGCCGGACCTTCACGAACACGAGCGCACCGCTGCGGCCGGATTTTTCGTCGACGCTCTGGATCGTCGATACTCGCGTGACCGAGTCGCCCACGCGCAGCGGCCGGTGGAACTGCAGCTGGCTGCCGGCCCACATGCGCCTGGGCAGCGCTACCGGGGGCAGGAACCCGCCGCGCCTCGCGTGGCCGTCCGGGCCGATTTCGGATTGGCGGTGCAGCGGCAGGAAATACAGCCAATGCCACAGCGCTGGCAGGGGCGTGCCCGGCTTCGGTCTTGCCGGTTCGCGGTCCAGGGTCGCCGAGAGCGCCGCATACGGCATGGCGGTGACGATGTCGTCTACCGTTTCAGTGCGGCCGATCCAGTCTTTCAGGTTCACAGGGCTTTTGCCCGCTCGAGAGCGCGCATCGCCTTGCCGTGGGCGACCACCACGTCGGGACTCTGCTGCAATGCCTCGGCGTATTTGCGGTGGAATTCGGTCGCGCCGGCGGCTGGCTTGAGCAGCTTGCGGATCTGCGCGACGCAATGCTCGCGCTCGCTCGCCGGCTCGGGGCTGCCTTCCTCCAGCAGCTCGTCCAGGCGCACGATCAGCGCCGTCAGCGCGCTCAGCCAGCCGAGGGCCGGGTCGTTGATCAGCGCCTCCAGAAAATCCCGGTCCGGCAGGCGGCCTCGTCCCCGCTCGTAATTGCGGCGCTCCGCTTCGACCAGCGCGCGATGCAGGTCGAGCAGGTCATGGCGGACGTCTTGCAGGGAACCGAGGCGCGGGGTCATGGCAAGGCTCCTCCGTATGACACCCGATGCAGCCTGTAAAATCAATGCCTTTTTCCGGCCGCGAGCATGGCTCTGATCGTCCAGAAATTCGGTGGCACCTCGGTGGGCTCGGTGGAGCGCATCCGCAACGTCGCGCGCCGCGTCGCCAAGTGGAAGGCGGCGGGCCACGACCTGGTGGTGGTGCCCTCGGCGATGGCCGGCGAGACCGACCGCCTGATCGCCTTGGCGAGGCAGATCCAGGCGCTGCCCGATCCGCGCGAGCTCGACGTGGTCGCCGCCACCGGCGAGCAGGTCACCATCGGCTTGCTGGCGATGGCGCTGATGGACCTTGGCGTGAAGGCGAGAAGCTACACCGGCTGGCAGGTGAAGATCGTCTCCGACTCGGCCCACAACAAGGCCAGGATCGTGTCCATCGACCAGCAAAGAATTCGCGCCGATATTCATGCAGGTCGCGTGGTGGTGGTGGCCGGCTTCCAGGGGGTCGACGGGCACGACAACCTCACCACGCTCGGGCGCGGCGGCTCCGACACCTCGGCGGTCGCGCTCGCCGCGGCGCTCAAGGCCGACGAGTGCCATATCTACACCGACGTCGACGGCGTCTACACGACCGACCCGCGCCTGGTGCCCGAGGCGCGCCGCCTGCGCCACGTCACCTTCGAGGAAATGATCGAGATGGCGGGCGCCGGCTCCAAGGTGCTGCAGATCCGCGCAGTGGAGTTCGCCGGCAAGTACAGAGTTCCCACGCGCGTGCTCTCCAGCCTCACCGACCCGGCGCTGCCGGTCGAAGAGGAGGCGCGGTCCGGCACGCTGATCACTTTCGAGGAAGACCCGCACATGGCGATGGAGAAGGCAGTGATTTCGGGCGTCGCGTTCAACCGCGACGAGGCGAAGATCACGGTGCACGACGTTCCAGACCGTCCCGGCGTCGCGTACGCCATCCTCGGCCCGATCGCCGACTCGAACATCGACGTCGACGTCATCGTGCAGAACATCGGCCACGACGGCATGACCGACCTGTCGTTTACCGTGCACCGCACCGATTACGCGAAGGCGATGAAGCTCCTGAAGAGCCAGGTGCAGCCGCACATCAAGTGCCGCGACGTCACGGGCGACGATCGCATCGCCAAGGTGTCGATCGTCGGCATGGGCATGCGCTCGCACGCCGGCATCGCCGCGCAGATGTTCCGCACGCTGGCCGAGGAGGGCATCAACATCCAGATGATCTCGACCTCGGAGATCAAGATCACCGTGGTGATCGAGGAGAAGTACACCGAGCTCGCGGTGCGCGTCCTGCACAAGGCCTTTGAGCTCGACCAGGAATAGATCTCTTGTCGTAGCGGCGCTCTTTTGCTGTTCGCACGCCTATGGCGCGCTGCCCGACGAGATCCAGGTTTACACCGACGACATAAACGCGCCCGGCGAGCGCGGCATCGAGCTGCACGTCAACGCCACGCCGAGCGGCCGCTCGAGGCCCGACTACGCCGGAGAGGTGACGCCCTACCACGGGCTTCGCATCACGCCGGAGCTGTCGTGGGGTCTCGTGCCGGACGTCGACTGGGGCCTTTACCTGCCTTTCGTGAGGAGCGGCGACGGAACCGAGTATTTCGCTGGGCCGAGATTTCGCCTCAAATGGATGCCGCTGCGCAGCAAGCCGGGCTATTTTGCGGGCGTGAACGTCGAGCTTTCGTTCGTCGAGCGCCGCTTCGAGGAAGCGCGCCGCACCGCAGAAATCCGGCCGATCGTCGGCTACCGCAACGACGACTGGCTGCTTTCGTTCAATCCGATCGTCGGCACGGATCTCGCCGGGCCGCAGAAAGGCGTGCTGACCTTCGCCCCGGCGTTCAAGATCGCGCGCAGTGCGGGCGGCGGCTACGCGCTCGGCGCAGAGTACTACGCCGAGCTCGGACGCCTGTCGCATTTCGCCCCGGGCAGCGAGCAGTCGCACATACTCTACTTCGTGCTCGACACGCAGACGGTGAACTTCGGCGTCGGCCGCGGTCTGAACGGCGCCAGCGACCGCTGGACCGTGAAGGCCATCTTTTCCTTTTAGCCAGATGAAAATCGCTCATCGCCAAGCGCGTGTAGAATTCCGCGTACTGCGGAGAGATGCCCGAGTGGCCGAAGGGGGCGCCCTGCTAAGGCGTTATACGGGCTTAAACCCGTATCGAGGGTTCGAATCCCTCTCTCTCCGCCAATATCGTCGGATTCCAGAGCAAGACCCGGGGTGCCTTGCGCGGGCGCGATGGCTAGAGTGCAGCCATCGATCCATCCAACGCGAAAGGACTCCAAATGAACATGGTTACCAGGAAGGAAATCAGTGCGGCGGCAACAGTCAGCGACCCGCGCTGGGCGGCAGTGCTGGTGCGCAATCCGAAGGCGGACGGCAAGTTCGTCTATTCGGTCAGGAGCACCGGCGTGTACTGCCGGCCCTCGTGTGCCGCGCGCACCGCCAGGCCCGAGAACGTCGCCTTCCACGCCACGCCGGGCGACGCCGAGCGCGCGGGCTTTCGTCCCTGCAAGCGCTGCAAGCCCGATCAGCTCTCGCTCGCCGGCCAGCACGCGGCCAAGGTCGCGGAGCTGTGCCGGTTCATCGAGAACGCCGAGGAACTGCCGACGCTCGACGAGCTCGCGCAGCGCGCGGGATTGAGCGCGTATCACCTGCATCGCGTGTTCAAGGATGTCACCGGCCTGACGCCGAAGGCCTATGCCAATGCGCATCGCGCGAAGCGGGTGCGCAAGGAGCTTGGCAGCAGCGCAACGGTGACGCAGGCGATCTACGGCGCTGGCTACAACTCGCAGGGCCGGTTCTACGAGGAATCGAATCAATTGCTCGGCATGACGCCCACGCGCTATCGTGCCGGCGGCGCCGGCACCGAGATCCGCTTCGCGGTGGGCGAATGCTCGCTCGGGTCGATCCTCGTCGCGCAAAGCGAGCGCGGCGTGTGCGCGATCATGATGGGTGACGATCCAGACGCGCTCGCGCGCGAGCTGCAGGATCAATTCCAGCGCGCGAAGCTGATCGGCGGCGACGCCGGGTTCGAGCAGCTCGTCGCCAAGGTGGTGGGCCTGGTCGAGGCCCCTGGCGTGGGGCTCGATCTGCCGCTCGATGTGCGCGGCACCGCGTTCCAGCAGCGTGTATGGCAGGCGTTGCGCGAGATTCCGGCGGGCGAGACGGTGAGCTACACCGAGCTTGCCCGGCGCGTCGGCGCGCCGAAGTCGGTGCGCGCGGTGGCGCAGGCCTGCGGCGCCAACCGGCTCGCGGTGGCGATTCCCTGCCATCGCGTGGTGCGCAACGACGGCGCGCTGTCTGGCTATCGCTGGGGCGTGGAGCGCAAGCGCACGCTGCTCGAGCGCGAGACCGCCTCGTGACGGGCGACGTTTTCTCGGTGGGCGATGCGGGCATTCAGCACGATCGATTGGGTACGCGTTTCGAGCGAGCTCGATAGCCATGGCAGCGCGGTCATCGCGCGGCTGATCTCCGCTTCGGAATGCGACGCCTTGGCCGCGTTTTACACGGTCGACGGCCGCTTCCGCAGCCGCGTGATCATGGCGAACCATGGCTTCGGGCGAGGGGAGTACAAGTACTTCAGCTATCCGCTGCCCGAGCCGATCGCCGGACTGCGCAGCGCGCTCTACCCGCAGCTTGCCGTGGTGGCCAACCGCTGGAACAGGGCGTTGGGCATGCGGGCGCGCTTTCCGGAGGAGCACGCGGCGTTCATCAAGCGTTGCCACGCCGCAGGCCAGCGCAAGCCGACGCCGCTTCTGCTGCAATACGGCGCCGGCGACTATAACTGCCTGCATCAGGATCTCTACGGCGAGCATGTGTTTCCATTGCAGCTGACGATCCTGCTCTCGGAGCCCGGGCGCGATTTCACCGGCGGCGAATTCGTGCTGAGCGAGCAGCGCCCGCGCATGCAGTCGCGCGCCGAGGTCGTGCAGCTCGGCAAGGGCGATGCGGTGGTGTTCGCGGTGCGCCATCGCCCGGTGCACGGCACGCGCGGCATCTACCGAGTGAACCTGCGCCACGGCGTGAGCCGCGTGCGCTCCGGGCAGCGCTACACCGCCGGCATCATTTTCCACGACGCGGCATGAAGCAAGCGTTAGGCCCCGGAGCGCTGCTGTTGCGCGGCTTTGCCGCCGCCGCGGATGCGCAAGTGCTCGCAGGCCTGCAGGAAGTGCTCGAGCAGGCGCCGTTTCGTCACATGATCACGCCGGGCGGTTATCGCATGTCCGTGGCATTGACGAACTGCGGTTCGCTCGGCTGGGTCACGGACCGGACCGGCTATCGCTACGACGCAGCCGATCCGGAGACCGGCAAGCACTGGCCTGCAATGCCGGCCGCGTTCCTGCGGCTTGCGCGCGACGCCGCTGCGCACGCCGGCTTCGACGCCTTTGTGCCCGACGCGTGCCTCGTCAACCAGTACCTGCCCGGCGCCCGGCTGACGCTGCATCAGGACAAGAACGAGCGCGACTTCAGTGCGCCGATCGTCTCTGTCTCGCTCGGCGTTCCGGCGGTTTTTTTGTTCGGCGGGCTGAAAAGGTCCGACAGGCCCAGCCGCGTACCGCTCGAGCACGGCGACGTCGTGGTCTGGGGCGGCCCCGATCGCTTGCGCTATCACGGCGTGCAGCCGCTCAAGGCGGCACATCATTATCTGCTCGGCGAGCAGCGCATCAACTTGACTTTTCGCAAGGCGGGATGACGGGCGCGCCGGCCGTATAGACAGGTCTGTATACTAATAGGGGTATGGCCGCACGGGCAAAGCTTTACAATCCCTATCCCGCGAAAAGCGACCTCGTGCTCGCCGATGGCTAATTTGCAAGGTGCAACCGAACAACGCGCCCGCGCCGCGCTGCTTGACTGCCAGCGTCGCGTGCTGGAGAGGATCGCGAATGCAGCGCCACTACCGGAAATCCTTGAAACGCTGGTCAAGCTGATCGAAGAGCAGGCGAGTGACATGCGTTGCGCAGTGCTGCTGGCGGATTCCGCTCAGCAGAAGCTGCGCTTCGCGGCAGCGCCGAACATTCCAGAGGATTACAAGACAGGCATCGAGCCATTCCTGCTCATCGCGCCGAACATGGGCTCCTGCGGAACCGCTGCGTTCCGGCGCGAGCCCGTGTATACGCGAGATACCGCTAACGATGCTCTGTGGGAGGACTGCGGCGATGTAGCGGTCCGCAACGGTTTGCGTGCGATCTGGTCGACGCCGATTCTCTCGGACGACAATTCCGTGCTCGGGACGTTTGCGATGTATTACAGCGAGCCGAGGATGCCGTCGGCTGAGCACATTCAGCTGATAGACATGGCGACGCAGATGGCCCGGGTCGCCATCGAAGCAAAGCGCGCTGGCGACGCGCTGCGACAGAGCGAGGACCGGCTTCGGCTTGTTATCGACACCATCCCCACGATGGCCTGGAGCCTCCGGCCTGACGGCGTCGTTGATTTCGTCAATCAGCGTTGGCTGGAATTCACGGGCCTGTCTCTGGAGGAGGCGCTTGCAAATGCAACTCGCACGGTTCATCCGGAAGACCTCCCAGGAGTCATGGAAAAGTGGCGTACGGACATGGCCGTCGGGGAACCGTGCGAGTATGAACTGCGTTTGCGCCGCGCCGACGGGGAATATCGCTGGTTCCTGGTCCGCACCGTGCCGCTGCGCAATGAGCAGGGAAATATCGTCAAGTGGTACGGAACGAGTACCGACATCACCGAGCGCAAGAAGGCTGAAAATGCGTTACGCGACTCCGGCGTCCACCTCCAGGCGCTGACGCGCCGGCTGGTCGAGCTGCAGGAGTCCGAGCGTAAAGACCTCGCTCGTGAGCTGCATGACCGCGTCGGTCAAAGTCTTACTGCACTCCAGATCAACCTCGGCATGCTGAGAGCTGCGCTGTCCTCACGCGCGAGCAGCGACATCACTTCACGCCTGGATGACTGCGCCGCGTTGCTCGAATCCACCGCGCGGGACATCAGGAGCGTCGAGTCCGAGCTGCGTCCGCCGATGCTCGACGACCACGGTTTGCTGGCGGCTCTTCACTGGTACGCCAATGAATTCACGCGACGAGCCGGGATCGCGGTTTCAGTGCGCGGAAGCCAGGGGTCGGAGCGGGCCAGGCCCGAGGTCGAGATCGCGCTCTTTCGAATCGCGCAGGAGGCGCTCAACAACGTAGCCAAGCACGCGCGCGCGACGAGCGTGGTGATCTCTTTCTGGAGCGCAGGATCAGAATGGCGGATGTTGGTGGTGGACGACGGCGTCGGCCTGCGGCCGCACGAAGCCGGCCAGCCTCGAGCCGGCTTTGGCCTGGTGACGATGAGAGAGCGCGCCCAGGCCATTGGCGGCCGCTTCGATGCAGAGGGGCTCCCGCAAGGCGGGACGCGCATCACCGTACAGGTCCCGACGTGACGATCCGGATTCTCCTCGCCGACGACCACCCGGTTGTCGCCGAAGGCTTGAGATTGCTTATCGACGCGCAAGGCGACATGAAGGTGGTCGCTCTCACCGGCAACGGCCTTGACGCTGTGCGCAGTTGCCTAGAAACAAACCCTGACATCGCGGTCATGGACCAGGCTATGCCGGAGATGAACGGCACCGAGGCAGCAGAGATGCTGCGCAGGAGGCGCAGCTCGACGCGCGTCATCATGCTATCGATGCATTCGAATGCCGAGCATGTCAAGCGCGCGCTTCGGGCAGGTGCGAGCGGTTATGTGCCGAAAGCATCCGCGGTGAACGAGCTGGTCGATGCGATCCGCATTGTGCATGCGGGGCGGCGTTATCTGAGCAGAGCCTTAGCCGACGAGTTCCTCGAGCAGACGATGGCCGATGCCTGCTGCGGCCCGCTATCCGTGCTAAGCGCGCGGGAGCGGCTGGTGCTAAAGATGATCGCGGAAGGTAATTCGGTGGTGCGTATCGCAGCCCGGCTCTCGCTGTCGCGCAAGACCGTGGAGACCTACCGCGGGCGCATGATGTTAAAGCTCGGGCTCGAAAACCTTCCCGACCTAGTAAAGTTCGCGATCAAGCAAGGCGTCATCTCGCTCGAGTAGCCCGGCGCGATACTGGCCAGGATGAGCCGAACCAGCTCCGAAGTGTTTCCGCTGGATCCGCAGATAGCCCAGCGCGTTGTATTGCTGTCGGGCCGCGAACGCGGCCCGCGGCGGAGAACGACTCGGGACGAGCGCTTCCGCCTGCGCCAGTCGATATTCGACATGGGCAGGGCATGTGCCGCCGAGCTTCTCGCCGAGCTTGGTTCTCGCGAGACTTCGGTAGGCATGGCCGCGGACCGCTCTCCGGTGTGGCCCCAGGGTTATGTCGGCTCGATCACGCACACTGACGACCTCCTGGGGGTTGCCGTCGCGCGGCGCAAAGACTTTCGAAGCATCGGTATTGACGCGGAAGCGATCATTCAGCCGGAGACCACGGCCGAAATCGACGAGCTTTGCATGAGCGAGCGAGAACGTTCGCTGCGTGACTCTGTTGAAATCGACCACCAGACGTTCTCGTCCTTGTGCTTCTCGGCGAAAGAGTCGTTCTTCAAGTGCCTCTATCCTCTGACCGGGGTCTGGTTCGACTTTCAGGATGCAGAGATCGCCTCCTTCGATCCAGATCTGCAGCTTCTTCAAATGCGATTGCTGCGGGATCTTGCTTCTGGATTCCGCCAGGGCCAGGTCTTCGGCGGCGCATTCCGCTGCACGGAGCGGCGGGTATACACGGCATTTGCCCTGCCCGCCTGACCCGCGGGCGGTCTGGCATTACAGCTGAAACGGTTCGCGCCCGGCGCTGCAATAAACGCGTATCCGGCATTGCCGATGATGACGAGTCAAGGAGCACTGACTCGTGGGCAGCAAGCCGATACTGAGGCCATGGAATTCTATATCTTGATGCTCGCCAATCTGATCGGCGCGGCGGCGCTCGCCGGCTGGCTCGTCGCCTGGGCGAAGCTCGACGGCCTGATCAAAAAGCCGTGGCGCTTCACGGGCCAGCGGTTCTACAGCGCGGTCGTCTTCCTGGCGGCGCTTGCGATCGGCACCTATATCGTTGTGGCGGATGGTGAAGCGGGCTTCGGGCTCATCGGTCTGTTCTTCGTGGCGGCGCTCGCCTTCGGCGTGATGATTGCGTTGCCGATCGGCGTCACCGACGTGCCCGTAGTCATCTCGCTGCTCAACAGCTTCACCGGCCTTGCAGTCGGGGTCGAGGGGCTTGTGCTGCAGAACTCCGCGATCATGATCGCGGGCGTGGTCCTGGGCTCGGCCGGCACTCTGCTGACGCTGCGCATGGCGCGCGCCATGAACGTGACGGATGTAATCGTTCCGAAACAGCCGCGACACGCTCGCGGGCCAGCCTTGCTCCGTCAGCCTCGAAAGGAGCAGCCCGTATGAGCAAGTCGAGCCTCGCCCTGGTCTGCGTCGTCCTGCTCGGCTGGTCCGCGCTCGCGGGCGCCGCCGACCTGTCCAAGCCGCTTATCCTTGTCGCCAAGCCAGAGCTGCGCGATGAGCTCTACGGATCGAGCATCCTCGTAGTCACGCCGCTGGGCGGCGACCAGCACGTGGGATTCATCGTGAACCGGCCCACCGGGGTCACGCTCGGCAGGCTGTTTCCGGAGCACGCGGCGTCGCGGAAGATAATCGATCCGGTCTACCTCGGCGGGCCCTATGAATCGCAGGCGATCTTCGCCCTGGTGCAGCGGCGCGACAGCCTTGGCGCCAAGTCATTCGAGGTGCTGCCCGGACTGTTCGCGGCCTTCGACGCCGCGGTCGTAGACCGCGTCATCGAAACGGAGCCCGAGCACGCGAGGTTCGTCGCCGGCCTCGTGGCGTGGCAGCCGGGCGAGCTTCGCAGCGAGGTTGAGCAAGGAGCCTGGTACGTGCTCGAGCCCGACGCGGCGCTTGTGATGCGCAAGCCCGAAGGACTGTGGGAAGAGCTGGTGAGGCGCAGGCAGAGGATGGACAAGACCATATAATGGTCTCGCCAAACGCGCTCGCAGCACCGTACCGGTCGTGAAGCAAGACAGCGAGCAATCATTCGTCCGATGGATTCCCGTCTTAGTGCCGCTGTCCGCGCTGGTGCTCGTGCTCGGTGTGTACCTCATCGCCGCGGAAGTGCTAGCGAGAGTTATGTAGTTACGGAAACAGCTTGGAGCAGAGCCCCGGGTCTTTCTGGGTGAGGAAGTAAGCCTGCCGCACGGCGGGCGTGTCGTCCTCGCCGTACTTCGCGAATGCGCGCAAGCCGCACGGATGCTCATACCACTCCATGCCGGTGCTGAACCAGAGCAGCCATCGTTGCGAAGTCGCGGTTCCAGCGTGATTTCCGCGCCGCTTACAGATGTCACATCCATTACGGTTGAAAACCCGACGTTTCGGTTTGAAATCGGCGCGCTATGCGCTCGCCCAATAGTGCGGGCGGTGCCGTGAGGCATCGAAACCGTCATCCTTTTGAGTAACCACAACCTGGAGCCCCATCATGAAATACTTGCTCGTCAGCGCAGTCGTGCTTCTCAGCGCGTGTAGTACCGTTCAGCCCACGCCCACCGATCCGTTCGCTCATCTGTGCCCGGCGCAGTCCTCTGAGTCGTGCCCCGGCGACACCGAGACGCCGATCGTTTCCCCGGGACCGCGGCAGGCGCAGTCATAAGCGGCAGGAGGCGCATTAGCTTTCCTCAAGGGTCCTTGAGAATTTAGCGTTTGAGCAACGTCCCCGGCAGCGGCATCCTTGGCGGCGCAGCAAGGCATCGATCAATCAACTGCAAAGGAGTTGAACCATGAAACGCATCATCCTCGCAGCGCTCTTGGCGGTGGTCGCAGCCCGTTCGTTCGCGGCAGCTTTCCCTAACGATCAGTACCGCAATACTGCAGGGGAAGTGGACCAGCACCAGCCGGCAGCAGGCGACTAAGCAGTCAATGCGTGTAACGGACGCCAGGCACGCCTTCGCGGCGTGCCTGGCGTTTGCGTCTCAGAACGAGTAAATCATGTCCAGCCCGAAGCCGGTGGAGTCGGCGCCGCGCGCCGATTTCCGCTCCGGTTACATCAGTAACGGAATCAACGCTTCGACCGGCAGCGGCTTGCTGAAGAGATAGCCCTGCATCTGGTCGCAGCCCAGCAGGCGCAGCATGTTCGCCTGATCTTCCGACTCCACCCCTTCGGCGACCACCTTCAGCTGGAACGAATGGGCGAGCGTGATCATCGTGTGCACCAGGGTCGTGGTGTTCGGGTCCTCGAGCATCGCGATGACGAAGGAGCGGTCGATCTTGAGCGTCTGGACCGGGAGCTTGGCCAGATAGGAGAGCGACGAATACCCCGTTCCGAAATCGTCGATCGCCACCTGGACCCCGAGCTTGCGCAGCAGCTTCAGCTTCTCGATGGTGGCGTGGATGTCCTGCATGATCAGGCTCTCGGTGATCTCCAGGTCGATGCCTACCGGAGCAATCCCTTTCATGATCGCGTGCTCCACGTCGCGCACGAAGTCGCGCTGCCGCAGCTGAATCGGCGACACGTTTACCGCCACCCGGGGCGGCTTCAGTCCCCGCTCGGCCCAGGTGCGATGATCGAGCGCGGCCCGCCTCAGGGCCCATGACCCGACTTGCAGGATGAGCCCGGTTTCCTCGAGCAGCGAAATGAATTTCATGGGCGGCACGAGGCCCAGCTCCGGGCTCTGCCAGCGGATCAGCGCCTCGACGCCGACGATGCCCCGGTTCTCCACATCCACCTTGGGCTGGTAGTGCAGCACGAACTCTTCTTTGTCGAGCGCCTCGCGCAACTTGTTCTCGAGGGACAGATTCTCGTGAATGCGCTCGGTCATTGCCGGCGCGAAGAAAAGATAGCGCTCGCCCGTGGCCTTCGCCTTCTTCAGCGCCGCTTCGGCGTTTGCAAAGAGAGCCTCCGCATGACCGCCATCGCCGGGATACATCGCTATTCCCACGCGGGCGGAGAGCCGAAGCTCGCGCCCATCGAGCCGGAATGCAGGGCCCAGGCAGGCGGCGAGCCTTTGCTCGGTGAGGCGGCCGACATCGTCCTCGTTCTCCACATCAGTGGAAACAATCGCAAAGTGGTCCGGGCCGATCCTGGCTGCTCGCGTCGGATCAGGACCTGCGGACTTGATACGCTCGGCAAGCTGCCTGAGCAGCTCGTCGCCTGCCTGGCGCCCGTAGGCATCATTGATCGCCTTGAACCTCTCAATATCGACGATGGAGACAGCGAGCCTGCGTTGCGAGCTGCCGGCGGCAATCACTTGTTGCTGCAACCGCTCCAGAAACAGGCTGCGGTTGGCGAGGCCGGTGAGCGGGTCGTAATAGGCGAGATACTCGAGCTTCTCTGCCTTCTCGATGTGACCGAGCGCAAAGGATATGTCGCCCGCGAGCTCGAGAAGCAGCCGCGTCTCTTCGCTGTCGAAGGCGCCGGCCTCTGCGGCGTACAAGGCAAGCACGCCGATCGCTTCGCCACCCACGATCAACGGAATCACCGCCAGCGAATTGATCCCGCGTTCGTCCAGCTCCTTTCTCATCAGTCTTTGCGGGTCATTCCTGATGTCGTTGGAGATCATGGCCTTTTTGCCGCGGATCGCGCGCCCGGCGAGGCCGTGCCCGCCCGGCTTGTTCTCGATCACCGCAAGGGGAGCGGACTCGAAGAAATCGCCCACCTCGCCTGCCGAGGCGACCGGCTTTACCAGTCCGGCCTCCTGATCGACGACGCCGATCCAGGCCATGCGGAACTGCCCGGCTTCGAGCGCGATGCGGCAGGCTTCGCGATACAGCTCTTCGCGGTCCCTTACCCGGACGATCAACGTATTGATTCCGCTGAGCACGGCGTAGACGCGGTTGAGGCGCTTGATTCTCTCCTCGGCCCGCTTTTGTTCGGTGACGTCCTGCAGCGTGCTGAACCATCGCTCGGTGCTACCTGCGTCAGGCTGTCCGCCGAGCGGCTCGATCACCTGTCGCACATGGATCCATTCGGCACCCTCCCGCCGCAGGCGATACTCGATGTCCACGCGCCGCCCCGTAGCGCCCGCCTCGATGCTTTTCGCGCGCAGTGCCTCGCGGTCCTCGGGGTGCATGATGTCCAACCACTCGCGCGTGCTCCGCGGCATGGACGCCGGTTGCATTCCGATCAACGACGGCAGCGTATCCGACCAGCTCTCAAAATCGCCGTCGGCGCCGGTAATCACATGGGCAAGCTTGGCCATGAGCTGAGCGCGCCGCAGCCCGGCCTCGCGCTCTTGCAGGCGCTCGCGGGCAATCTCGAGCGCTGTCTCCGTCTGACGGCGCTCTCGCAGCACCTTCGCCTCGGCGAGGGCGCGCTCTACTGCAGCAGACAGGCGTACCAGATTCGACTTGACGACATAATCGGTCGCGCCGTTCTTCAGCGCGCGGATCGCGTATTCCTCGCCGAGCGTCCCCGACACAAAAATAAACGGGATGTCGGGTGCCAGCTCCTTGGCGAGCCTCAGCGCCTCCATGCCGTCGAACTGGGGCATCGAGAAGTCCGAGAGGATCACGTCGGGAGCGAACTCGCGCAGCCCTCGGATGAAGTCTTTCTCGCTATCGACAATGCGATGGCTCACGCGCAGGCCCGCGCGCTTGATCTCCCGGATCTCGAGCTCGGCATCCGCGGCCACGTCCTCGGCGAGCAGCACGCGCAGGGTCGGCACGGTCTTGGATGTCATTGGCGTCGCGCTAGGCGGATGAATCCCAATTCTTCTCGCTGGCCAACCACAATTGGATGTAGGAGGGGCAATCGCGCAGCTCCATCCCCTTTGCCGCGCAAGCCCCCAGAAAACGCACGACCTCGCGGTCGACGAGGGTCACCTTCCCCAGGTCCAGGATGATCTTGCGCCCGCTGCCTTCGATTTCTCCCTTCAGCTCCGGTATGTGTCGCGATTGCATCCAGCCGCTCAGCCGGAGAACCGTGTCACGCGCATGTGAATCCGTCTCGATTCGGAACATCCCGCGCACCTCGCTTGCGAGCTCGCAAGGGCCATACCAGGGCCTAACCGGCTGATTGCGCGGCTCTCCCTACGCGGTTTGATGGCGAGTTCTCGCCAATTGGCGAGCAATCAGGAAGACTTGAACCGATGCTTGTCGATGCGCAGGCTTCTTATCTTCGACTCGAGCGTCGAGCGCGCGATCCCGAGGCGGGCTGCGGCGCCGGACGGGCCGGAGACCCGGCCGCGACTTTCCGCCAGGGCCGATTCAATCATTTCCCTTTCCTGGTCTGCGAGCGAAGCGGCCAGGGTAGCGGAGCCGGCGCCCCCTGTCAGGGACTCGTGTTGCAGCCAGCTTTCGTCCACCGAAAGCGTATCGCCATCGCACAGAATCGCCGCCCGCTCGATGACGTTCTGCAATTCGCGGACATTTCCCGGCCAAGGGTAAGCCTGCAGCAGCTCGAGCGTCGGCTTTTCGATTCTCCGGATATTTTTCCGGGCCTTGGCCGCATAGCGCTGGGCGAAGTACTCGGCCAGCACCGGAATGTCCTCGACGCGCTCGCGCAGCGAAGGTACCTGCAGTGGAAACACGTTCAGCCTGTAGAACAGATCGAGCCGGAAGCTTCCGGCGTCGACTCCGGCCTTCAGGTCGCGGTTGGTGGCGGCGAGTACCCGCACGTCGACCGAGATCGGCTGGCTGCCGCCGACTCGCTCGAATTCCCGCTCCTGCAGGACCCGCAGCAGAGCGCTCTGGGTTTCCGCAGGCAGCTCGCCGACCTCATCGAGAAAAATGGTGCCGCCGTCGGCCAGCTCGAACCGGCCAAGGCGCCTCTGGGTTGCGCCCGTGAAGGCGCCTTTCTCGTGGCCGAAAAGCTCCGACGCGATCAACGCAGGCGGGATCGCAGCGCAATTCACCAGAACAAATGCACGGCCCGAGCGGCGCGAGAGCCTATGGATGGCACGTGCCACCAGCTCCTTGCCGGTGCCGGTCTCGCCCTTGATGAGAACCGTGGAGTCGGTCGGCGCAACTCTTGTCACGTGCGCCAATACGCGGTTGAGCGCCTCGGAGGAGCCGATGATTTCCTCGAACATCGACGCCTGGACGACTTCTTCCTTCAGCGCCAGATTCTCCATCTGAAGCCGGTCTTTTAGCGCATGGATCTCCTGCAAAGCGCGCTTGCGGTCCTCGATATCGACAGCCGTTCCGTACCACTTGACGATATTTCCCTGCTCATCGCGCAGCGGCACGGTGCGGACCAGGACCCAGCGATATTCCCCGTCGGCGCGCCGCAAACGCAGTTCATACTCGCACTGTTCCCCGACAGCCATGTCCGTACGCCACTTTTCCATGACCCTTGGGGCATCTTCTGGATGAACTGTGCGCATTGAATCTGCAAGTGCCTCCTGCAGAGACAGGCCCGTGTATTCCAGCCAACGCTGATTGACGAAATCAACGGCGCCGTCAGGCAGCAGGCTCCAGACCATCGTGGGGATTGTGTCGATAACCAGCCGAAGCCGATCCTCGCTCTGTCGCAGCGCGTCTCCCGCGCGCTTTGCTTCGATTGCCACGCGCGCCATTATTTCCGCCGTCCTGTCCTGCCTCCGGCCGCGAGGAGCAAGCGCCCGGCTTTCTTTGCTCTCTTTGCAGCCTCGCGATCGCCGGCGTGGGCGGCCACTATGCATCCCGCCATCAACATTTGCCACTGCCTCGCGAATCCGTCGGGATCGCGCATGCGCGCTTCCTCTGCCAATCGCTTCACGAATGTCCGGATCGTATCGAGGTGCCTCACCGCGGCGATTCGCACCCGGTGCCCGCGGACGCCGTGCTCGAGCAGCGCCTTTACGAAGGAGCATCCCTCGAAATCCGACCGACGGAACCACTTGTCGAAAACGTCGAAGATGGCAAGCAACTTCGCGCGTGGTGTCCGGCCCCTGCGCTCAACGTCCTGCTGCAGCCAGGACCGCGTCCACAGCTCTTCGCGCCGCCGAAGAAACGCCACGGCGAGCTCGTCTTTCGAGGGATAGTGTCTATACAGCGTCATTTTTGCCACGCCAGCGCGCGCGACGACGGTGTCGATTCCCACCGCCCGGATGCCGTGGCGGGAAAACAGCTCGTAAGCAGTTCTATCTATGCGCTCTCGCGCTCCGATCGAGCGAGTCGCGGACTGGTGGTGGTGTGCCGACAGGCCGGTACGCATGCGCTGTCCCCTGCGACGAGACAGCTCTGTATACCATACCGCGGACTGGAACGACAAAAACCCCGGCCACCGCCCTCACGGTGGCTGGCCGGGGTGCTGATCGCGCGAAGGGGGAGGAGGGAGCGCGCGGAGGGGACTGAAAAGCGGGCTGCTTAGCCGACCTGGTTCTGGACTACGTTGTTGTCGGTCGACTCGCCGGCGTTCGGGCGGTACTGGTCGGCGCTCGCCACCATGTACGAGCTGTCGATCGCGCCAACCTGCGGCTGGTGCCGATCCGGCTCGCCGGCGTTGTTGCGGTACTGGTCGTTGGCGGGTTCGCCGGCGGCGAAAGCGGTGGCCGCGGCGGCTGCGAGGGCGACTGCGAGGAGAGTGCGTTTCATGACTGTGTTCCTTTAGGTTAGTGTACGGTGACTACGCTTTCAGTTTGCCAAGAGCGCTTGTCGCGGCTGTTTCGAAATGCTCTTGTGCCGTTACATCTGCAACGAGCAACCGCTGCGCTCAGCCCCGCTCGATGCGCGCGCCTTTTGCGCCTCGGACCACGCGCACGCGCTCGCCGGGCTCCACGTGCTGCAGGAGACGCAGCACGACGGTGATGCTGCGGCCATCGTCGAGGCGCACCAGAGCCGCCTCGGCTTTCTGCGCCAGTTCGGTGGGCGAGGGAGGTGCGGGCTGAACCAGCTCGACGGTGCCGTAGGCGACGCCGTCGAGGCCGCTGAAATCGAATTCCTGCGGCGCATAGGGCGCCGCAAATGCGCCACCGACCGGCACGGCGGCAAACAGCAGCGCGATCAGGAATTTTTTCATCGCTGCACGGCCAGGACGTTGGCGAGCAGGGCGAAGAGCGAGCCGGCCAGAAGCACCACGCCGGCGGTCGCTCCCGGGATCAGGCTTGCCACGATCGCCGCAATGACGATGACCGCGATGATGGCGAGCGCGAGCATGCCGTCATCGACGAACAATCCGATCAGCTCGCGCGCAATGCCGGCGAGCATTCTCACGCCGCGACCTCGAGCGGGCGCCTGACCGCGACCGCGCCGAGAGCCGCGACCAGCAGGAACAGCGCGGCGAAGCCGACGATGGCGAGATCCGCGCCAGGCCAGGCGACGCCAAGGCCCTCGCCGGTCCAGAAGACGCCGAAGGCCGAGAGCATGACGCCGACGGCGAGCTTGAGAGCGTTCTCGGGCACCCGGGCGAGCGGGCGATGCAGGACAAATCCGGCGCCCGCCACCAGAGCGCAGGCGCCGAGCGCGCCGGCGCTCGCCGGCAGGAGAAGCCCGCGGCCGGCGCCGACCGCGATCACGATGAAGACGACTTCCAGACCTTCGAGCAGGACCGCCTTGAAGCTCGCGAGCCCGGCGAGCCAGTCGAGGCGCGAGCGGTGCTCGCGCAGCTCAGCGGTGCCGGCGGCAAACGCCGCCGCCTCGTCGTGCAGGGGGATGACTCCCGCCGCGCGCAGGATCGCCTTGCGCAGCCAGCGCATGCCGAAGAGCAGCAGAAGCACGCCGATGACCAGCTGCAGAAGAAGGAGCGGAACGCGGTCGAGCAGCGGCCCGAGGCCCGCCACGATCAGCGCAAGCGAGGCCAATCCCGCCGCCGCGCCGAGTCCCGCCGGCCGCCAGCCCCGTACCGTGGCCACCGCAAGAACGATCGTGAGCGCCTCGATGGCTTCGACCAGCGATCCGAGGAAGGCCGCCGAGACGGCCGGCGCGAAGGTGGCCCAGGTCATGCCGCGACCAGCGCGGCGCAGGCGATCGTCGTCGCCGCCGCCAGAGCCATCACGAGCACGTATCTTAGGTCGAGTCTGCGGCGTTTATCCATGGCTGCACCGCTGGGGAGAAAAGGCTCGGCCACGCGCATTCCACGCCGAGGGCGACACCGTCATAGCGGTCCGGGCTGGATGCGGCTTTGCCCGGGACCAGCTGCTCGGCAGCGTCAGAACGAGGAGAGGGCTGGGCCATGACGCCATGCTGGGCGGCGCCGATTGCGCGCTTGTTGCGCGCCTGTGCTCGAGCGTTACAGCTGTAACGTCAGCGTGTCGCCAGCACGCGCGCCAGGGCGGCAGCGATTTCGCGGGACTGCACCGGCTTCTTCAGGACTTCGTTGACGCCCGCCGCCGTTGCACGTTCGCTCATCATGGGACCGATGTAGCCGCTGACGAGCAGGATCGGAAGCTCGGGACGGCGGCGGTGGATCACGCCCGCCAGCTCGGTCCCCGATAGTCCGGGCATCACTTCATCGGTGATCGCCGCGTCGAAACGCCCGGGTTGCGCTTCGAACTCCGCAAGCGCTGCCAGGCTTTCGGAGAAGGCGATCGGCTCGTAGCCGAGCCGCGAAAGCACCTCGGCGGTCACCGCGAGGAGCGGTTGCTCGTCGTCGACCACCAGCACTCGCTCGCCATTGCCCCTGGCGACCGGGCCCTGTTTCTCGTCGTCGTCGGCCACTGCCACGTCGACGCGCGGCATGTAGATCGTGAACGCGGTGCCGCGCCCGGGAGCGCTCGCCACGTCGATTGCGCCGCTGGCGTCGGTGATGATGCCGTAAACCAGCGCCAGTCCGAGCCCGGTCCCCTTGCCGACCTCCTTGGTCGTGAAAAAAGGCTCGAAGATGCGGCCGAGCGTTGCTTCGTCCATGCCCGTCCCGGTGTCCTCGACGGCGAGACGCGCATAGGTTCCTGGGACTACGGTGCCGTGCGCTAACGAGCGCTCCGCGCCGACCTCGGCGGTTTCGAGGGTCACGCGCAGCGTACCTTTCCCGCCCATCGCCTGAATCGCATTCGTGCACAGGTTCATCACGACCTGATGCAGCTGCGTCGCGTCGCCGAACACCTGCAACGGCGCTGCGGGCAGCTTCGCCTCGAGGCTGATCCCGGGGTCAAGCGAGCCGCGCACCAGCTCAAGGGTCTCGGCGACGATGCGGCTGAGATCGACGGCGACGCGCTTGCCGCGCTGGCTGCGGCTATAAGCGAGGATCTGGTCGACCAGGCCGCGCGCCCGGTTCGCCGCGGTGAGAACGTTCTGCGCGTAGCGCTTGAAGGGCGAGCCCGCGGCGGTCTGCTCGACGAGCATCTCGGCGTAGCCCAGGATGCCTCCGAGGATGTTGTTGAAGTCGTGCGCGATGCCGCCGGCGAGGCGGCCGACCGCCTCCATCTTCTGCGCCTGCCGCAGCCGCTGCTCGAGCCTCGAGCGCTCGGCGTCGGCAAGCTTGCGCTCGGTGATGTCGCGGAAGTTCATCACCAGCGCGCGCACGCTCGGCTCCTCGAGCAGGTTGCTGACGGTGTTCTCGATCCAGCGCCACGACCCGTCCTTGTGGCGCACCATCGTCTCGACCGTCACCACCTTCCCCGGCGAATGCATCATCTGGGAGCGCCGGCTCCTCGTCGCCTCCACATGATCAGGGTGAAGCAACTCATAGGGCTCGCGTTCGCGCAGGTCCTCGATGGTGTAACCGAGCATGCGCTCAAGGCCGGGGCTGGCGTAGAAAATGCCGGTCTCGGGGCGAGTCAGGATCACGCCGTCGGAGCTGTGCTCGATCATCGCGCGGAACTGCCTCTGCTTGCGCTGCAGCGCGCGCTCGCGCCGGGCGAGCCCCCATGCCGCGAGCGCGATCAAGGCCAGCATGGCGGCCGACGTGAGCACGGTCCGCAGGAAGATGCGCGAGGCCTCGCTGTGCCACGGGGCGAACACCGCAGCCTCGGTCGCGCCGACGAGCACCTCCAGCGGAAAGCCGCGCACGGCGACCGTCGACACGAGCACGCGCTCGTTCAGGATCGGGCTGGTCGTCCACCCGGTGAAGCGGCCTTCACGTTCGACCGCAGTGGAGATGTCAGGATTCGGAAACTTGCGTCCGCGCGCCTCGCGCGGATCGGGAACCCGCGTGATGATGGTGCCATCGCGGGCGCGAAGGTTGATGAAGCCTCCTTCGCCTACGTCGATCATGCGGTAGAGCCGGTCGAAATTCTCGATCTCCATCACCGCCGCAATGACGCCGCTGAATGCGCCGTTGGGCGTGTTCAGGCGCCGCGACATGACGAAGCGCCATCTCGTGCCATCGCCACCGCCCTTGTAAGGCTCGCTGAAGAAAAGCCCTGCATCGCGCGCCTCGCGGTGCGCTGTGAAGAACGCGCGCCCGGCGAAGCCGTGATCGATCGTCGGGGTCTCGTTGGTGCGCCCCACGACGCTCCCGTCTGCGTCGATCACCAGGAAGCCGGCGACCTGCGGAATATGGATCATTTCGTCGCGCAGGCGCGGCATCATGGCCGCCACTTTCGCCGTGGTCCCGTCGCGCACCGCATCGCGCAACACCAGGTCGACGGCCTCCAGGGCGGCCGCGGTCTGCTCCGAAAGCAGCCCGCTGAGGTTGGACAGATTGCGCCGCGCGCGCAGCTCCGTGCGGTCGCGGTCGGTTCGCGCATCCCAGATGGCGGAAGCGACGTTGATGCCGACCAGCACGGCGCCGAGCGCGACGAGCGCGCGGGTCAGGGTGATGCGGGAGGCGGCCGATCGGGCCCCAGCCGTCGGCATCGCTCGGCTATCGGACCGGCGGGCCGACGAGCTCGGCCACCGCCTGGATCAGCTCGCGGCGCTTGACCGGCTTCGGCAGCGCCCGGTCGGCGCCGGCAGAAAGCGCCGCTTCCGCGCTCAGGCCCTGCCCCGAGTTGAAGTAGCCGGAAACCGCGATGAGAACGATTCCGGGCTGCTCGGCTTGCGGTGTTTACGCCGATCACCTCGCCGCGCGAGTTCACCAGCGGGCCGCCGGAATTGCCTGGGTTGAGCGCGGCATCCGTCTGCAGCACGTCGTCGATCAGGCGCCCGGTCTGGGCGCGCAGGCTCCGGCCAAGCGCGCTCACAACGCCGGCGCCTGCCGCTTGAACTCGGCGAGCGCGGTCCCGCAGTCGCCGGCCTGGCGCACGCGGTAGCCCGCCGCCTCGAGCCAATCCGCCATCAGCTCACGCATGATGGCGTCGTCGTCGATAACCAGCACCTCGACACGGGTTTTGGCGGTCTCGTTCACTTCACGATTCCAAGCTCCCCTGATTGCGTGTAATTTACAACGACGCGGGCGCGCGTTACAGATGTAATAGGGCCGGCCGGCACCTGGCTAGACTCGCACCCAGCCATGAATATCGAAACCATGAGCAGCGATTCCCGGACATCGGCCTATGCGGCATTGCCCCACGTGCTCGTCGTCGACGATGACCCCACGATCCGCGACCTGGTTTCCGACTATCTCGGGCAGCACGAGCTGCGCGTCAGCGCCGTCGCCGACGGCCACGCGATGCAGGCGCTGCTCGGCGCGGAAGTCGTGGATCTCATTGTGCTCGATCTCAAGCTGAAGGGCGAGGACGGGATGGGGCTCGCCCGCAGGCTGCGCGACGAATCCGCCATCCCGATCGTCATGCTGACCGGCCGGGCCGAGGAGGCCGACCGCGTGATGGGCCTCGAGCTCGGCGCCGACGACTATCTCACCAAGCCCTTCAGCCCGCGCGAGCTGCTCGCGCGCATCCGCAGCATCCTGCGTCGCCGGCGCGCCGAAGTGCGCCAGGGCAAGCCCGAAGGCATCCGCGCCTACCGCTTCGATGGCTGGGAGCTCAACCTGAACACCCGGCGCCTGATGAGCCCCGCAGGCCAGTCGGTGCCGCTCAGCAACGGCGAGTTCAGCCTGCTGGTGGTGCTGCTCGGCGCGCCCAGCCGCATTCTGTCGCGCGACCAGCTGCTCGACCTGTCGCGGCTTCACAACGACGAAGTCTACAACCGCTCGGTGGACGTGCAGATCATGCGGCTGCGCCGCAAGATCGAGAGGGATCCGGCAGAGCCGCGCTACATCCGCACGGAAAGGGGCGCCGGCTACCTGTTCGGCGTCCCCGTCGAAACCGTGTACTGAAAGGACTGCCTTCTCGCGTCTTCACTTTCCCCCTTCCGCCCCCATCTAGAGGCACAAGGGAAAAAAGATGGACGCAGCTCCCCGGTTCCTCCTCGACGAAAGCGGACTGCTCGATGCCTATTCCCAGGCGGTCGTGGCTGCGGCCGAGCGCGTAGGCCCGGCGGTGGTGCATCTCGAAGTCGAGCTGGGCGCCAATTCGCGCCGCGGCACCGGGTCTGGATTCGCGTTTACGCCCGACGGGCTGCTCCTCACCAACAGCCACGTGGTGCATGGGGCGAGGCGCATCAAGGCTACTTTCGCCGACGGATTCAGCCGCGACGCCGACCTCCTGGGTGAAGATCCGGATACCGACATCGCCGTGGTCCGCATCGGCGCGAACGCGCTGCCCAGCGTAGTCCTCGGCTCTTCGCGCGCCCTGCGGGTTGGGCAGCTCGCGATCGCGATCGGCAATCCGTACGGCTTCCAGCACACGGTCACTGCCGGCGTTGTGAGCGCGCTTGGCCGGAGCCTGCGCGCCCAGACCGGGCGCCTGATCGACGACGTGCTGCAGACGGATGCCGCGCTCAACCCAGGCAATTCCGGCGGCCCGCTGGTGAACTCGCGCGGCGAGGTGATCGGCGTAAACACCGCGATCATTCCCGGGGCGCAGGGAATCTGCTTTGCCACCGCGATCGACACCGTGAAGTGGGTGGTCGTACAGCTTCTCCGCGATGGCAGAGTGCGGCGCGGATATCTCGGCATCGCGGGCGCGAACCTGCCGCTCGCCCGGCGCATCGCGCGGCACTTCCAGCTCGAGAATGCCCATGCCGTGCGGGTGGAATCGGTGGAGCCGGGCGGACCCGCCATCGCCGCAGGCCTGCAGGCGGGCGATCTCATCGTGAGCTTCGACGATCAGCCGGTCAACGGCATCGACGACCTGCATCGGCTGCTCACTGCCGAGCGAATCGGCACGGCGAGCCGGCTGACCGTGGTGCGCGGCACTCAAAAACTGGAATTCAGTGTCCTGGCCGGGGAGCGCGGCGTAGCAATGTAGATCAACCAGGCGATGAGCAAGGCGACCAGCAAAACCGCAAGGAACGCACCGCCGCCGCCGCCGTATCCGCCCGAGCTCGCGCCGCCCCCAGACATTTGCCCTCCGGCGGGAAGCGAGCCCAGCTTTCCGATGAGCGTATCGATCTCCTCGTCCGACATCGCCGCGACCCGCTGCTCCGCGAACGCCCGCTCCACGCCCAAAGAGTAAAGCTGACTTGCAACTTCCGCGCGGCCCAAATAGGTGACGGCTTGCTCGGTGGCGATCATTTCGGCGCGGGCCGAGTGAATCGAGAGACAAGCGACCGACACGACCAGCAAGCGACACAGGCCTTTCTTTGCCAGGTTCATGTAATCCCAACAGCGTTACACCCCGATTATTCCCAACGAAAGCTATACTGCGCAGGCGCGCTCGAGGAGAGGAGGGCACATGAACGTCAACCATACGTTGCTCGCGATCGTGCTCATCGCATCGCTGCCGGCGGGTGGCGCGGCGCAGTCCACGCCGCCACGCTCCGTCGGCAAGGATCTGATGACGCAGGATCTGATTGACTTGGCGGGAAAGGAGGCCGTAGTCAGGGCCAACGAATATCCGCCCGGGACTTCCAACCCGCCGCACCGGCACAGCGCGCACGTGTTCCTGCATCTGCTCGAGGGGCAATTGATCGTGCAGGTGAAGGGAGGCCAGCCCGTAACACTGAAGCCGGGAGACACGTATTACGAGTCGCCCTCCGACATCCACGTCGTGTCGAGAAATCCCAGCGCAAGCGTGACCGCCAAGGCGCTGGTTTTCATGGTCAAGGACATAGGAGCGCCGGCGACCACGCTGGTGACGCAATGAATATCATGAGAGTTGCCCTGTTTGCAGTCCTTCTGCTTCTCAACCCGGCGGCTTACGCGCAGGTCATTCAATTCGACTCCGTTCCGGAGCCGCTCAAATTGCCGCGCGACCTGCATTTCGGCGAGGTGACCGGCGTGGCGGTGAATTCCAGGGGCCACGTGTTCGTTCTCTCGCGAGGCAACACGACCGGGCCGGCCTACGCGGCCGCGGCAACGCAGCTGCTGGAGTTCGACGGCGACGGCAAGTTCGTGCGCGAGATCGGCAGGAACCTGTACGCCTGGTCGTTCGGCCACACGGTGCGCGTCGACAGCCGCGACAACATCTGGGTCACGGACAAGGGCTCGGACATGGTGGTGAAGTTCAATCCGCGGGGGCGGGTGGCGATGGTGTTCGGCCGCAAGCAGGAAGCCTCCGATGAAGAAACCGGGCCGCTGAAGCACCCCAGCCCGCCGCGGCCGGCCGAGGACGGCCGCTTCCGCCAGGTCACCGACGTCACCTGGGATCCCGCCGGCAACACCTACATCAGCGACGGCTACATCAACTCCCGCGTCGCGAAGGTCGACAGCAGCGGCAACTGGCTCAAGTCGTGGGGCGAGCGCGGCAACAAGCCCGGCGAGTTCCATACGCCGCACAGCATCGCCGCGGATGCCAGGGGCAACATCTATGTAGCCGACCGCGGCAATCGCCGCATCCAGGTCTTCGACGGCGACGGCGCGCTCTTGCGCGAGATAAGGATCGATGTGCCGTACGATCCGGCGGCGCGTCCGGCGATCGGCAACCGGCCCGACCTCGTCAAGCTCGAAGCCTCGGGCGGCGCGCTGACCATGGCGCCGGGTGCGCCCTGGGCGCTGTGCATCACGCCCGGGCCCAATCAGGTGCTGTTCGCATCCGACGCCTACCCGGGGCGGGTCTACAAGCTCAGCCTGGAGGGCAAGCTGCTCGGCGTGTTCGGCGAGTCCGGGAAACAGCTCAAGCAGTTCGGCTGGATCCACGAAATCGCCTGCCCGTCTGAAAACCTGCTCTACGTCGCCGAGCTGCTCAACTGGCGCGTGCAGAAGCTGATCCTGCATTAGCGCGGAGGCCGATATGCCGAAGATTTTCTTGCTTTTGCTGTTTTGCGGCCTGGCTCATGCGCAAGCCTTGAGCGGGCGCGTCAGCTCCGCGGAAGAAGGCGCCATGGAGGGTGTGCTGGTCAGCGCAAAGGCGGCCGGCTCCAGCGTGACGATCACCGTGGTCAGCGACGCGCAGGGGCGCTACAGCTTTCCTGCATCCAGGTTGCAGCCGGGCACCTACTCGCTCGGCATCCGGGCGGTCGGATACGAGCTCGGCGGCCCTGCGACCGCGACCGTTTTGCCGCAAGGAACCGCGATTGATCTGCATCTCGGCAAAACGTCGAACCTTGCAGCCCAGCTCACAAACGCGGAGTGGATCGCGAGCGTTCCGGGCACGCACTCGCAAAAGAGGACGCTCCTCAACTGCGTCGGCTGCCACACGCTGGAACGGGTCGTGCGCTCGACGCACGACAGCGCGGGCTTCGTGCAGACCCTGCAGCGCATGGCAGGGTACGCGAACCAGAGCACGCCTTTGCGGCCGCAAAGACGCCTCGCCGATCGCGATCGCGAGCTGATCGGAGAAGAGCGCGCGCGGTTTCAGCGCGAGCAGGCGGAATGGCTGAGCGCCATCAATCTCAGCTCGGGGCCGAGCTGGCGGTTTGCGCTGCAAAGCCTCCTTCGCCCGAGCGGCCGCGGAACGCGCGTCATCATCACCGAGTACGACCTGCCGCGGCCGACGATCGAGCCGCACGACGTGGTCGTCGACGCCGACGGCATCGCGTGGTATTCCGACTTCGGCGACCAGAGCATCGGCAAGCTCGACCCGAAGAGCGGCAAGGTCACCGAGTACCCGGTGCCGGAGCTGAAGAAGGGCTGGCCGACCGGCCTGCTGTCGCTGCGCTTCGACCGGGAGCAGAACCTGTGGGCCGGCATGATGTACCAGGGCGCCATCGCCAGGCTCGACCGGAAAAGCGGCAAGCTGCAGCTGTGGAGCATTCCGCCGGAATTGAACAAGGCCAACACGCAGATCAACATGACCAGCCCGCTTCACTTCGCGGTGGACGGCAAGCTGTGGACGCAGAACAACGGCTTTGCGGCCGTGCACCGCATCGACCTTGCTTCCGGCAAGTGGGAGACCTTCGAGCCGTTCAAGGACTCGAAGCGCAACCACAACATCTACGACGTGATCGCCGACTCGAAGAACAACGTGTATTTCACCGACTTCGCCAACGAGCACATCGGCAGGATCGATGCGAAGTCCGGCAAGATCACGCTCTATCCGACACCGACGCCGGGCTCATCGCCCCGTCGCGGCATGATGGATGCGCAGGACCGCCTGTGGTTCGCCGAGTACCGCGGCAACCGGATCGGCCTGTTCGATCCCGCGACCGAGCGCTTCCAGGAGTGGGAAGCGCCGACCGCGTGGTCCGCGCCTTACGATATCGCCCTGGACAGGAACGGCGAAGCGTGGACCGGCTCGATGCTGAGCGACCGCATCCTGCGGCTCGATCCGAAGAGCGGGCGCTTCGTCGAGTATCTGCTGCCGAGGCCCACCAATATCCGCAGGGTGTTTGTCGACAATTCCGCGACGCCGCTCGCGTTCTGGGTCGGCAGCAACCACGGCGCGTCGATCATCAAGCTCGAGCCGCTCGACTAGGCACACCTCGCCAGGCGCAGGAGCCTCGCGTCGTCCTCGTCGAAGCCGGCCTTGAGGCGCTTTCTCCCGGCCGCGTCGACGTACACCGAGACGAGAAGCGCTTGCACCGGCGTCAGGACGAAGTACGGCCGGCCATCCTGGATCGCCGCGATCACGGCCCCGACCGGGGAGGTCCACGGCGAACCGTCGCGCTCCGTGCCGCCGACGCCGCTGATCTCCTCGATTCCGCCGACCCACTGCGTGTTGACGCAGCTGATCCGCACCCCGTTGGCGAGCTGCCAGTTGCGTTTGTCGTCGAGAACCGTGACTGCGCCGGCTTAGTGATCTTCGATCCGTGGCACCGAGTCTTCCGCGGGCACGCCGCTGTCGGGATCGATCCACTCGGAGATGCCGAGCTCGGATTCGGCTTCCTGCAGGGTGTCGGGGGGCGCGAACTCGCCGTCGCCGGCCGATTGCATGTCGGTCTCGGCCTCGCCGAGCGTCGGAAACGGCCCGTACTCCTCGCCGCCGGCCTGCCAGTAGAAGCCGTCGGGCCGCTCGATGATGCGCCCGCGCGGGGCCTCTTCCTTGGAGGCGGCAGCCGGGGAATCGGCTTGCGGATCGGTTCGCTTGACCTTGCGCACCATGACTTGATGTTACGCCAAAATCGCCGCCATGGTGCAAGATCTCCGTGCGTTCGACTTCACTCATGCTTCTGGTCAACCTGCGGCGCTGAGCGGGCTTCCTCGGCGAGGAGCTCGGCGATATCGCGGCGGCCTTGCTCGGTGAGCGCGACCAGCTTCTTCATGTCGTGGCGGAAGGGCGAGCTCTCAGCGATCTGCCGCTCGTCGTATTCCTTGAAGCGCCGCACGATGCGCTGCACGTCTCTTTCGCCGAATCCCAGGATTCCGAGGGTCCGCGCTGCCGCGTCGAGGGCCGAGCCGAACACCTCGCGCACCGCCGGGACGCCCATCTCGGCATATTCGTAAGCGTCGGTACGGCTGTGCGCCCGGACCACCAGCGCAAGCTGCGGGAAGCGCGAGCGCACGCGCTTCACGATCTGCATCGCGGCCTCGGGATCGTCGAGGGCGACGAGCAGCAGCCTGGCGTGAGCCGCGCCGGCGGATTCGAGCAGGTCGAGCCGCGTCGCGTCGCCGTAGTATGCTTTCCAGCCGAAGCGGCGCACGGTGTCGATCTGGCCGGGATCGTGGTCGATCACCGTGGCGCCGATCCCGAGGGCGCGCAGCACCCGAACGACCACCTGGCCGAAGCGGCCGAAGCCGGCGACGATCACGGGGTTGGTCTCGCGGATGGCGTCGGGCGCGCGCTCGAGCGGCCGGTCCAGGCGCCGCATGAGGAAACGCTCGTAGCCCATGACGACGAAGGGCGTGGTCAGCATCGACACGGCTACCGCCGCATTGAGGATTGCAGCCACCGGCGCGGGAAGCACCGTGCTTGCCGCCCCGAACAGCACGAACGCGAATTCGCCGGCCTGCGAAAGCGCCACGGCGAACAGCCCCGCGTCGGCGCGGTCGCAATAGCCGAATGCCTGCGCAATCGGAAAGAGGATCACTGCCTTGAGCAGCACGACGCCGAGCGCCAGGCCGAGCACCAGGTGCGGCGCGCGCAGAAACAGGCCGACGTCCACCGACATGCCCACGGCGATGAAAAACAGGCCGAGCAGCAGCCCCTTGAACGGCTCGATGTCGAGCTCGAGCTCGTGCCGGTACTCGCTATCGGCGAGCATCACGCCGGCGAGGAACGCGCCGAGCGCCATCGACAGCCCGACCCATTCCATCAGCGCGGCGGTGCCGAGAACTAGCAGCAGGGAAAAGCCGACGAACACTTCGCGCAGGCGGGTCTCGGCCACGTAGCGCAGCACCGGGCGCACCAGCAACCGGCCGGCGACGATGAGCAGCGCGATCATGCCGAGCGCCTTCGCCGCGTCCGCCCACTTCAGCATCTCGGCCTCGCCGCCGAGCAGGCCGACGACCAGCAGCAGCGGGATCACGGCCAGGTCCTGGAACAGCAGCACCGCGAACGAGGCCTGGCCGCCCGGGGTCGGCAGCAGGTTCTTCTCGGTGAGGGTCGCAAGGCCGATAGCGGTCGAGGACATCGCGAATCCCATCCCGGCGATCGCGCTGACGGCGAGAGGCAGCCCGAGCGCGACGCCGATGCCGGCGACCGCCGCGATGGTTGCCACGACCTGCACGCCGCCGAGGCCGAAGATCGTGCGCCGCAGCGCCCAGACGCGCTGCGGGTTGAGCTCCAGGCCGATGAGAAACAGCAGCAGCACGACGCCGAACTCGGAGAACTGCAGCACGGTCTGCGGGTCTGCGATGAGGCGCAGGCCCCAGGGCCCGATCGCCATGCCGGCGACCAGGTAGCCGAGCACCGACCCCAGGCCGAGGCGCTTGCACAGCGGCACGGCAATGACGCCTGCAGCCAGGTAGACCAGGGCCTGCTGAAGAAAGCCGTGAGGTTCCATGGTTAGAATGTTCGAATGATAGCGAAGCCCGCCGCGTGGACGCGAAGCCTGTAGAGGCCGATCAGTTTAAGGTCGGAATGCGCGCGCTGGCCGGCGCGGTGAACATCATCACCAGCATGCAGGCCGGCCATCGCTACGGCATGACCGCCACCGCGGTGTGCTCGGCGAGCGCCGATCCGCCGACGGTGCTGGCGTGCATCAACCGGCTCGCCACGACGCACGGCGCAGTGGCGAAGAGCAAGGCGTTCTGCGTCAACGTGCTGCGCGCGGAGGACTGGGAGCTGTCGACCACCTTCAGCGGCGCGCAGAGCGGCGAGGCCCGCTTCAAGTCGCGCGACTGGACGCGGCTCGCCACCGGCTCCCCGGTGCTGATCGACGCGCTGGTGTCGTTCGACTGCCGCGTGGTGAAGAAGCTCGCGCACGGCACGCACACCATCTTCCTCGGGCAGGTGGAGCAGGTGCTGTTCGGAAAGAAAGGCAAGCCGCTGCTCTACTCCGAGGGCCAGTACGCCAAGCTCGCCTCGCTCACGCTCGGCGAGCCGCTTCCCGAAGGCCTGGATTATTGGGGTTTCTAGAGCTCGACCGCCGCATTCGCGTCGTGGTGACGGCCAACTTCGTGGCCGTCGCGGCGCGCATGAGCCTGGTGACCTTCCTCGGCATCTACTTCGTGCGCGTGGCGGGCATCAGCCTCGCCACGGTGGGCGCCGCGTTTCTGCTCGAGAGCCTGCTGCGCGGCGCAGCCGCGCCGATGTTCGGCGCGCTCTCGGACCGCGTCGGCCGCCGCCCGCTGCTCCTTGCCGCTGCGCTGATCACGGCGGCCGTGCTGCCGTGCTTTCTGCTGGTGAGCGGGCCGGCTTCGCTCCTCGCGTGGAGCACCGCGATGGGAATCGCCGGCGCAGCCAACATGCCGGTGGCGACCGCGCTGCTGCTCGACCTGGCTCCGCCTGAACGGCGCCAGGCCGTGCTCGCCGTGAATTACACGGGGATGAGCGTCGCGTACACCCTCGGGGTCATGCCGGCGGGCTACGTCGCGGAACAGGGCTACGGGCTGCTGGCCGCCATCAGCTGCATCGGTTACCTGCTGGTCGCGATCCTTTACACGGTGGCGCTGCGCGGCCCTCTGCCTTTGCAAAGGGCCGAGTCCAGATTGATGACCGAGGTGCTGTCGGTGGCCCGGGATCGCGTATTTCTCGGTTTCGCGGCGCTCGCGTTCATTTTCCCGTTTGCCATGGGGCAGGTGGTGACCGCGTCGCCGCTGTTTGCAGCCGATGAAGGGCTGGCCGAGGGCTACATAGGGCTGGTGCTCGGCGGCAACAGCATCATCGTCGCGCTTCTGGCCGTGCCGGTCGCTGCGCGCATCGAGCCGATGGGGCCGTTCCGCATGCTCGGCGCTGCCGCTGCGCTCGTAGCTGCGGCATTCGTGTGCTATGCGCTCTTTCCCGGCGCGGCGGCAGCCTACATGGCCGGCACGGTGGTGTTCAGCTTCGCCGAGCTCGTCTTCAGCTCGGCGGTGCCCGCCGCCGTGGCGCGGCTCGCGCCGCCTGGACGCCGGGGCGCCTATCAGGGCGGCTGGACGCTGGTGCAGTCGTTGAGCATGGGAAGCGCGCTGTTCCTGAGCGGCCTGCTGCGCGACGCGACCGGCTGGCGCGGCGCCTGGCTGCTGTATGCCGGCCTGACGCTTGCCGTAGCGGCCGTGCTATTTGCGACGCGGGAACGCTTCCAGAGGGCTCAGAACGGGTAGACGGCGAAAGCGCCGGCGCTCCAGCGCGGGCTGCCCTCGGCGACTCCCTTCATGACAAAGACCTGGGTCTTCCAGATGCTGTCGAGCCTGTGCGACCAGAAGGCGACGAGCTCGCGTTGCGGCGGCGAGAAGGGGGACAGGCGCTCGCGCGCGTCGTAGCTCATTGCGGCAGCTCTGCGTTCGAAGACCCAGTGATTCGCATCCACGATGTAGTCGAATGCGCTCTCGCGCTGAATGAACGGCAAGCGCTCGGGGGTTCTGGAAATGAGCGAGTAAGGATCCGCGGCCTGGGAGAGGCTGCGATCGAAGCGCAGACCCAGCTTCAACTGGCCGTCGTCCGCGCCGAGCGCAAGCTGGGCGCAGGCGATCATGCAAACGGCGGTTACCGACTTGCCGATGGCTCTGCGCATTGCTGTGTTCCCCTTTTTCCCTGAGGCGGAATGAAGGGCGCAATGCTACGGGTGGCACTGTTTTCTTCGAACCGAAAAAGTCACGGCACACCGTTTCTGACAGGGGTAGCGGTAATTTCTCACGCTCCCCCAGAGCCTGCACGAGCTTCAGAAGCTGCGCGCGACCGAAGCGCCGACTCCCCAGTCCGGGCTGCCGTTGGCAAAACCCTTGAGCACGTAAGCCTGCGCCTTCCAGGTGCGGTCGATCTTCTGCGTCCAGAAGGCGGTGAGCTCGCGCTGCGGAGAGCCGCTCGGCGAAGCACGCTCGCGCGTGTCGACGCTCAGCCCGGCGCTGTTGCGCTCGTCGAGCTTGTAGCTGGCCCCGGCGGTGGCATTGAGCACGCTGTTGAGCTGGATGAACGGCGAGCTGCCGGGCTCGGTGTAGCCGATACCGCCGAAATAGGTGACGCCGTGGCGCTGTTATAAAAGGCGGTGTAGGTCGCCGAAGCGACGATATCCCCGAGCCCCGTGGCGGTCGCTTCACTGGCGCCGTCGCCTCGGCGCTTTGGATTGCTGCTGGTGACACGCCCGACGCCTGGAACGACCGACGTTCCGCCCGAGATGCTCAGATAGGGAATGGTGAGCTTGAAGATCCAGGGGCCGTGGTCATAGCGCGCGATGACGGGAATCGACAGGATCTCGGTGATAGTCGAGGTACCGTACTCGCCGCTGCTGTAGTTGAAGCCGACGCCGAGGCTGAACTCCCCGGCGTCCGCGGCGAGCGCGCCCTGCGCAAAGGCGAGCAGGCCGAGCGCGAACAGTTTTCGCTGCATTCCTTTTGTTCTCCCTCGGACCTATCAGCGCACGGGCCGCTCGGGCTTCTCAGGCCTTTCGGGTTTCTCCGGACGCAGTGGCCGCTCCGGCCGCTCCGCGCGGGCATTTTCCGCGCGCTGCTCACCGCCCGCCTGTCCCGCTTTCTCGGAACGCACGACTTCGCCCAGCTTGAAGCCCATTGAATTGGCGATCTGGCCCCATCCCTTGCCGCTGGCCCGCTGATCGAGAATGCCCGTCAGCGAGCTTTGCAGCTGCTGCGGCGTGGGATTGGTGATTCCCTGCTGCTTGAGGCTCGCGTCGGCCAGTGACAAGGCGATATTGACGTTGCCGAATCCCATCTTTCCGGTTGGCGATGTGAAGCTGGTGCTGGTGCTGCCCGAGGACAGCTTGACCTCGGTACCGCTGCGTAATCCGGTGACCAGCGATTTCGCGTTGTCTTCCGAGCCCGCGAACGCGGTGTATTTCTGGATGAGTCGATCCGTAGACTCGGGGGTGGTCTTCGTGTCGGTCGTCGTCGTGCTGCCCGTTTGCGACCAGACGGCGAAAGGAAGCGCGAGCAATGCGCTTCCGATCAATATCAGCCAACCCTGGTTTCTATTCATGGCGCCCTCCTTATCTGATGGGACGCCCCGAATATAACGTTTCAATGCTTGATGATGAATAAAACGAGCCACCAACTGCGAAATCCGCGACATTTCGACTGTCGCCCCATAACGACAGCTTACTCGGCTGTCAGGCTTTCCAGGAAGGTGACGACCTCCACGACTTCCTGCTCGTTAAGCTCGGAGTGAAAGCCCACCACGTCGCGCAGCGTCGGGAGACTGCCGTCGTGCATGTAAGGCGCGGTGCGCGCCACGTTGCGCAGCCCCGGGACGCGGAAGCGCACGCCGCTGTCGGCGACCCCGCCGCTGGTGAACTGCGGGCCGGAATGGCACCCGCTGCAGTTGCCCTTGCCGACGAAGATCCGCAGGCCGCGCTGCGCCGCGAGCGGATAGCCCGCGGCCGCGGCATCGTCGCCGCGCTCCAGCGCGTCGCGGAAGTCGTCGAACGGCGTGCGGCCCGTGACCAGGCTCTCCTGGAAGGCGGCGAGGGCTTTGCCGACATCGACAAGGATTTCTTCGTCCGAGGCAGGGAATCGCCCGAATACCGCCGCGTATTCGCTTGAGTAATTCTTCCTCACCACAGCTGCGACGTGCGCCGGCGTCGCCCGCATCTCCCTCGGCTCCAGCAGCGGCCGGATGCTTTGCGCCCACAGGCTGTCCCGCGCGCCGTCCCAGCCGAACCGGCGGTTGAAGCGCACATTGAGCAGGCTCGGAGTGTTGCGCTCCGCCTGCTCTAGACCGAAGGCGCGCGGGCGTGCGTCCTGAAAGCCGCGGAACGGCACGTGGCAGCTGGCGCAGAGCACCGAGCCGGTGCCGGAGAGCCGCGGCTCGAAGAACAGGCGCTCGCCGAGCTCGATCGCTGCGGGCCTGCCGGAGACGCGGTTGCCCGGATCGGCGCGCAGCGGCGGCGGCCAGGGACCATGCAGGAGAATCTTCCGGATCTCCTCGGGGCTGAATGCGGACGCCGGCGCCATTGCCGTCAGCGCAAGCGCGGCGAGAACGAGCGTGATCCGGACCTTCATGCAGCGAAGTGTAAAATGCCGTTTCAATCCGGAGGAGAGAAAATGAGACGCTTCGCCGCGCTGCTTTTCGCAGCCGCGCTCGCAATCTCCGCGCTGGCCCAGGAAAAGCCGCTCGTCGTCGGCGTAGACGGCACGTTCGCGCCCCACGCCATGCCGAAGCTGGGCGGCGGGGTGGAAGGCTTCAACGTCGATCTCATCAACGCGATCGGCGCGAAGATGGGCCGCAGGATCGAGATCTTCGCCGGCCAGTTCTCCGGCCTCATCCCGGCGATGAACGCCGGCGAGCTCAGCTTCGTCGGCGCGCCGACCACGGTGACGCCGGAGCGCGCGCAGCAGCTGCTCTTCACCGAGGGCTACCTCAATACCTACTATGCGTTCGTGGTGCCGGTGAAATCCGCCGACGTCAACTCGTTCACCCAGTTGAAAGGCAAGACCATCTCCGTGAACCGCGGCTCGGCCTACGACAAGTGGCTGCAGGAAAACGCCGGCAAGTACGGCTTCAGGGCCGAGTCCTTCGGCACCAACGCCGATGCGGTGCAGGCGCTGATCTCGGGCCGCGCCGACGTGCACATGTCGGGCAACACAGTCGCCGCCTATGCGGTGCTGAAGGCGAAGGACCAGATCAAGCTCGCCTCGCTCAAGCTCGACGAAGGCCTGGTCTGGGGCGCCGCCTTCCGCAAGGACGACGCGCCGCTGCGCAACGCGGTCGAGGAGGCCCTCGAATGCCTCAAGCAGGAAGGCACGGTGGCGCGCCTGCACGAGAAATGGTTCGGCTTCAAGCCCGCGGCCGGCGCCGCCGCGCTCACCATCTACCCGGGCTACGGCGTTCCCGGACTGCCGGGCTACGATCCGAAGCCGCACCAGCTCCACTGCAAGTGATTCTCGATGTCGCGGCGCTCCACAAGGCGTTCGGCCGCCTGGAGGTGCTGAAGGGGATCGACCTCAGGGTCAAGCCCGGCGAGCTGGTGTTCGTCATCGGGCCTTCGGGCGCGGGCAAGTCGACGCTGCTGCGCTGCTGCAACCGGCTCGAGGAGCCGACCTCCGGCTCGATCAAGGTGGAAGGCGTCGACATCCTCACCCCCGGCGTCGACATCAACGCCATTCGCCGGCGTATCGGCATGGTGTTCCAGTCGTTCAATCTTTACCCGCATCTCGATGCGCTGGGCAACGTCACCCTCGCGTTGCAGCGCGTCCTGAAAAAATCCAGAAGCGAAGCCAAAGACATTGGCGCGGCGGCTTTGCAGCGGGTAGGCCTAGGCGAAAAAGAGAAGGCCTATCCCAACGAACTCTCCGGCGGGCAGCAGCAGCGGGTGGCGATCGCGCGCGCGCTGGCGCTCGAGCCGGCGATCCTGATGTTCGACGAGCCGACGAGCGCGCTCGACCCCGAGCTGGTCGGCAGCGTGCTCAACGTGATGCGCGAGCTGCGCGAATCGGGGATGACGATGGTGGTGGTGAGCCACGAGATGCGCTTCGCGCGCAGCGCCGCCGACCGGGTCCTGTTCATGGACCAGGGCCGCATTCTCGAAGAAGGCGCGCCGCAGAAGATCTTCAACTCGCCCGAGCATCAGCGGGTGCGGGAGTTCCTCGTTTCCATCGAGCGCTAGATGGGCCGCTTCGCCGACACGTTCCTCAACTGGGCCGTGATGGCGCAATACGCCCCCAGGATCCTCGAGGGGACCTGGGTGACGATCCGGCTCGCCCTTGCGGTAGCGATCGCCGGAATCGCCTGCGGGCTGTTTCTTTCCGTATTGAGGGCGTTTCGCTTCAGGGCGATCAATGTTCTTATTGTTTTCGCGGTCGATGTGCTGCGCGCGCTGCCGCCGCTGGTCATCATCATCGCGTTCTATTTCGCGCTGCCCACGGTCGGCGTGCGCATGTCGGCCTGGGTCTCGACCTGGCTCGCGCTGTCGCTCGTGCTGATGGCGTTTTCCGAGGAGATCTTCTGGGCCGGGATCCTCGCGGTGCCGCGCGGACAGTGGGAAGCGGCACGCTCGACCGGCTTGAGCTTCCTGCAGACGCTGCGCGACGTGGTCCTGCCGCAGGCAGTGCGGCTCACCATTCCGCCGCTCACCAATAGGACGATAGCGATTACCAAGAACACCGCCTTGGGGGCAGTGGTGGCCGTAGGCGAGATCCTCTACCAGGCGCAGAGCGCCTACTCGTTTTCCTACAACCCCTCGCCGCTGCTGCTCGGCGCGGCGGCCTACCTGATCCTGTTCATTCCGGTGGTCTGCTTCGGCCGCTGGATCGAGACGCGCTTCGCATGGAAGCGCTGATCCGCGGGTTTTTCAACTTCGACATCCTGGCGCAGGCCTGGCCGATCCTGCTCGCCGGCTTCTGGATGACGCTGCTCCTCACGCTGGCGGTGGTGCCGCTCGGATTCGCGGGCGGCCTCGCCGTGGCGCTCGCTTCCACGACAAAAAATTTCTTCGTGCGGGCCGTGGTGGTCGGCTACGTCGATCTGTTCCGCGCCTTCCCGGCGCTGGTGCTGCTGATGCTCGTCGCCTACGGGCTGCCGTTCCTCGATATCCGCCTGGGCGCGTTCGGCTCGGTGGCGCTCGCCTTCTTCCTCAACACCTCGAGCTACTACGGCGAGATCCTGCGCGCCGGGATCGAGTCTGTGCCGCGCGGCCAGCTGGAAGCGGCGCGCTCGACCGGGCTTTCGGCGCTGCAGACCATGGCCTGGGTGGTGCTGCCGCAGGCGGTGCGCAACGTCGTTCCCGACCTGATCTCGAACACGCTGGAGGTGATCAAGCTCACCTCGATCGCGAGCGTGGTGGCGCTGCCCGAGCTGCTGCACGCGGCGCGCGAAGCGCAGGCGCTGACCTACAACGCGACGCCGATCATCGCCGCAGGTATCATCTACCTCGTGTGCCTGTGGCCGCTGGTGCGGCTGCTTTCGCGCTTCGAGCATCGCCAGATCGCCTTGCATTGATGGACCGGATCCTCGTCATCAACCCGAACTCCAGCGCAGCCGTGACGCGCGGCATCGACGAGGCTTGTGCGCCGCTGCGCATGGCGGGCGGCCCGGCGATCGAGTGCGTCACGCTGAAGGAGGGCCCGCCGGGTATCGAGACGCAGGAGCACGTGGACGGCGTAGTGCAGCCCCTGCTTCATCTGGTCAGGGCAAGCGAGAGCCGGTACGCCGCGTTCGTGATCGCCTGCTACAGCGACCCGGGACTGCACTCGCTGCGCGAGGCGACAAGGAAGCCCGTGCTCGGCATTTCCGAGTCGGGCATCCTGACCGCGCTCACGCTCGGGCAGAAATTCGGCGTCATCGCCATCCTGCAGCAGTCGATCCCGCGGCATCTGCGCTACATGGGCGCGTTGGGGGTCATGGACCGGCTGGCGGGCGAACTGCCCGTCGACCTGCCGGTGGTGGAGCTGGCCGATGAAAAGAAAACATTCGGCCGCATGGTGGACGCCGGCAGGGCGCTGCGCGGGCAAGGCGCGGGGGTGATAGTGATGGGCTGCGCCGGCATGGCGCGCTACAGGAAGCCCCTGCAGGACGCGCTCGGCATCCCGGTGGTCGAGCCGACACAGGCAGCGGTGTCGATGGCGATCGGCAGGGTGCGCCTCGGCTGGGAAGCGGCTTGAGCGAGGGCGTCACTCCGCCGCGCAACCTCGGCGAGCTGTTTCTCGGCTTTCTCTCCATCGGCGCGCGCTCGTTCGGCGGGGTGCTGCCGTGGGCGTACCAGGCGATGGTCGAGGAGCGCCGCTGGCTGACGCATGCGGACTTCACCGAGACCGTCGGCCTTTGCCAGGTGCTGCCGGGGCCGAACCTCGGCAATGCCTCGATCGTCCTCGGCAAGCGCTGGTTCGGCCTGCGCGGCGCCATCGTCGCCTTTCTCGGCCTGTTTGCGCTGCCGTATGTCTGGGTCCTGGGTCTTGCGCTGCTCTATGCCGATTTTGCTTCCAACCCGATGATCCATGCTGCGGTCACGGGTGTCGGCGCGGCCGGCGCCGGGCTGTTCATCGCCACGGCAGTGAAGCTCGGGCGGCCGCTCGCGAGGCGGCCGGCGGCGCTCCCGATGATCGCTGCCTGCTTCCTCGCGGTGGCGATCGGGCGCGTGTCGCTCCTCATCGTCGTGCCGGTCGCGGCCGCTGTCGGAATGCTTTTATCCAAGGCAGAGCTGCTTTGATTCTCCTCGAGCTGGGTCTGTACTTCGCGGTGCTGTCGCTGCTTTCTTTCGGCGGCATGAGCTCGGTCCTTCCCGAGATGCAGCGCTACATGGTCGACGTCAAGGGCTGGATGTCGGCCACCGAGTTCATGCAGCTGTTCGCGGTGGCGCAGGCGGCGCCCGGGCCCAATGTGCTGATGTCCAGCCTGGTCGGCTGGAAGGTCGCGGGCTTCGCCGGCTCGCTGGTCGCGCTCGGCGCGATGTGCGGTCCCGCCGCAGTGCTCGCCTGGTGGGTGTCGGACCTGTGGGAGCGCTTCCGCGGTTCCGCATGGCGCAAGCTGATCCAGCGCGCGCTCGGACCGCTCGTGGTCGGCCTGGTCCTCGCCGGCGGATACGTCATCGCGACGCCGGGTAGTCCTGACTGGCGCCTTTGGCTGATCGCCGGCGCGAGCGCCGCGGGAATGCTGGCGACGCGCCTGAACCCGCTGTGGCTGATGGCCGCGGGCGGGGTTGCCGGGGGCATGTTTCTAGTCGGGTAGCGGTCCGGGCAGGTTGAAGCGCTGGCGCGTGGTGCAGTAGCGGTTCGCGAACAGCCTGCCAACCGGCTTGTAGCGCTCCTCGGAAATGCGCTTGGTCTGCGGGTCGATGATGCCGTCGCGCGCATGGATGAGCAGGATCTCGCCCAGCACCAGCTGCCGCGTGCCGCTGATCTCGATCAGGCGGAACAGCCTGCATTCGAGGCAGGCGGCGGCCTCGGCGATGCGCGGGTGCCGAACCAGCATCGCCGGCGCTTCGGCGAGGCCGGCCTTCTCGAACTCGCTCTCGTCCTCGGCATACTCGCGGCTCGACTGGTGCATCGCGTTGGCGGTGGCCTCGTCGACCAGGTTGACGACGAACTCCCTGGTGCGCCGGATGTTCTTCAGCGAGTGCTTGAGCGCGCCGTCGCTGCGCGGATTGATGCCGACCACGCAGAGCGGCGGGTCCTCGGAGAAGACGTTGAAGAACGAAAACGGCGCGCAGTTGGCGACGCCGTTGGCGCTGCGCGTCGAGATCCACGCGATCGGGCGCGGGATGACGAGGCCGATCAGCAGCTTGTAGCGCTCGAGGGCGGCGAGCTCGGCGAGCTTCAGGTCCATCAGCCGGCGCGGCGCCAGACGTGGCGCTGCCGCGAGGCGAGCAGCGGCACCGCCTCGGCGAGGTACTTCTTGAAATGCACCGTCTGCTGATGGGCTTCGAACGCCTGCTCGTCGGCGTAGACCTCGTACAGCATGACCTGCGCGCGGTCGTGCGGATCGACCAGCACGTCGAACTGCCTGCAGCCGGCCTCCTTGCGCGCGTGCTGCGCGTTTTCCAGCACCTGCTTCATGAAGCGGTCGACGTTCTCCGGCTTGATGCGCAGCTGCACTTCGAGCACGAAACTCATTTTTTCTCCTCGTTGGCGGGGGTGACCTCGGCGCCGACGCGCTCGACGATCAGGCGGTAGTGCTCGGGGCGTCGGTGCGCGGCGAAGTTGAACATCGTCCTCTTGAGATCGGCGGCGAGGTCGATGTCGCAGTTGTAGAGGATCACCTCGTCCTCCTCGGTCTGGCTCTTCACGGCGATCTCGCCGGTGGGCGCGACGATCACCGAGTGCCCGAACATGCGGAAGCCGTCCTCGTAGCCGCACTTCGCGGTTTCGACCAGCCAGGTGGCGTTCTGGAACGCCATCGCCTGCGCCATGATGAGGTGGTGGTGCACGCGCAGCGCCGGCGGCTCCGGATAATGCAGGTTCTCGCTCGGCGTGTTGAAGCCCAGCGCGACGATCTCCGCGCCCTGCAGCGCCAGCACGCGGAACGCTTCAGGCCACCGTCGATCATTGCAGATCAGCATACCGGTGACGGTGCCCATGAAGCGCCACACTTTGAACCCGAGGTCGCCGACCTCGAAGTACTTCTTCTCCAGGTGCTGGAATGCCGCCTTGGGCTTGTGCTCGGCGTGCCCCGGCAGGTGCACCTTGCGGTACTTGCCGACGATCGAGCCGTCGGGGCCGACGAGGATCGAGGCGTTGTAGCGATGCTTGTCGGGCGTGAGCTCGGCATAGCCGATATAAAACCCAATCCCCAGCTTGTTCGCTTCGGTAAACAAGGGCTGCGTTTCAGGGGAGGGTACCGTCGATTCGAAATACTTGCGGTCCACCTCCGCCTGGTCCTCCATCCACCAGCGCGGGAAGAAGGTGGTGAAGGCGAGCTCGGGGAAGACCACGAACTTCGCTCCCATGCCGTGCGCTTCTTTCAGCAGGTTTACCAATCGCCGGGTCGCGACGGCACGGTTGTCTGCTTTGTGAAGAGGTCCCAACTGGGCGGCAGCGATCTTGAGGTGTCGGCTCATAGCTGCAGCGGCGTATTCCACGCCTTGAGTTGCGCGATCTCCGGCACGTCGCGGCCGAGCGGCTTGAGCGCGGGCGAGGGCGCGCGCTCCAGAAACTGCCCGCGGCCGCGCTCGGCGGCGAGCTTGCCGTCGGCGACGATCACCTCGCCGCGCGACAGCACGGTGATCGGCCAGCCGGTCAGCACGCGCCCTTTATAAGGCGTGTAGCCGGTGCGGTCGTGGGTCGTTTCGACGGTCACTTTCCTTTCCGGGTCCCAGATCGCGATGTCGGCATCGGAGCCGACGGCGATGGTGCCCTTCCTCGGGTACAGGCCGTAGGTCTGCGCGTGGCGCGTCGAGGTCAGGTTCACGAACTCCTCGAGTGTGATGCGGTTTTTCCCATACGTGAAAAGCAGCGGCAAGCGCAGCTCGAGCCCCGGCACGCCGTTCGCCATCTCCTTGAACGTGGTCTTCTCGCCCTTGGGCAGCTTGCCTTCCATGCCGTAGGGCGCATGGTCGGAGGAGTAAACGTGCAGCGTACCGTCCTTCAAGCCGCGCCAGCAGGCTTCCTGCGCCTTCTCGTCGCGCGGCGGCGGGCTGCAGCAGAACAGCGCCCCCTGCAGGCCGATGTCGATGTCCTTCGCGGTCAGAAAAAGGTATTGCGGGCAGGTCTCGCCAAACACCTTCAATCCCCTGGCGCGCGCCTGCCGGATCGCTTCGATCCCCTCCGGGGTGGAGACGTGCACGATGAGGATCGGGCAGTCGACCAGCTCGGCGAACCTGACCACACGCTCGATCGCCTCGGCTTCCGCGCCGCGCGTGTGGCAGATGGCGTGGTAGCGGGGCAGGGTGTTGCCCTGGTTCACCATGCGCCCCGCGAGCCACGAGATCACGCCGTGGTTCTCCGCGTGCACCATGACGAGGGCGCCGTTCTTCCGCGCCGCGGCCATCACGTCTAGGATCTGCTCATCGGTCAGGCGCGTGCGCTCGTACGTCATGAAGATCTTGAACGAGCGCACACCCGAGTGAATCGCGGCGGGCAGATCCCGCTGCAGCGTGCGCTCGTCGGGATTGGCGATGATCAGATGAAACCCGTAGTCGATCACCGCCTTCGCGCGCGCCCGCGAGTGATAATCCGCGAGCACCTCGGCCAGCACGTCGCCGCGATGCTGCGCGCAGAAGGGAATCACGGTCGTCGTGCCGCCGTGCGCCGCCGACACCGTCGCGCTATAGAAATCGTCCGCCGTCATCACGCCCATCGAGGAGAGCTGCTCGATGTGGCAATGGCTGTCGACGCCGCCCGGCAGCACCAGCTTCCCCGCTGCATCGATGGTTTTTTCTCCGCTCAGGCCTGCCTTCAGCTCGACGATCTTCTCGCCCCGGATGCCAACGTCGGCGTGAAACGTTTTTTCCGCCGTGACGACCGTTCCGCCGCTGATGACGAGATCGAGGGCCATGCGCGATTTTGCTATAATTCGCGCCCTCCGCGCCCGTAGCTCAGTTGGATAGAGTACCTGGCTACGAACCAGGGGGTCGTGGGTTCAAATCCTGCCGGGCGCGCCAGTTCCTTCAAGCACTTAGTCGAGTCCCCCTAGACCTCTTAACGTCTAGTGGGGACTTTTCCCGGACGCTTACTCGTTGGGCGATACTGGGTCGCTTAGCCGCGCTGCTGGTTACAATCGTCCGGGTTCTCGCCGCCAGTCCGGTGTGCAACGCGGT
>VBBY01000004.1 GCA_005881595.1 Betaproteobacteria bacterium
CGGTGCCGCGGCACCTGTTCGTCGAGGAGGCGCTGGCGAGCCGCGCCTACGAGGATACCGCGCTGCCGATCGGTTTCGGCCAGACCATTTCGCAGCCTTACGTCGTAGCTCGCATGATCGAAGCATTGATCGAGCAGAAAATTGCAAAAAAAATCCTCGAGGTCGGCACCGGCTGCGGCTACCAGGCGGCCGTGCTGGCGAGCATTTTCCGCGAGGTCTACTCGATCGAGCGCATCAAGGGGCTGCTCGAGCGCGCGCGTGCGAATCTCCTCGGCCTGCGGCTCAAGAATCTGCGTCTCGCGCACGGCGACGGCTACGCCGGCCTCGAGAAGGCGGCGCCGTTCCAGTCGATCATCGTCGCGGCGGCGGCGCGCCAGATTCCAGATGCTCTGTTACGCCAGCTCGCTCCCGGTGGCAGAATGATATTGCCGCTGCACGCCGGCAATTCCGGGCGCGAGGCGCAGCGGCTGGTGCTGATTGAGCGCAGCGGGCGCGGCTTCATCGAGTCCGGGCTCGATGCGGTGCGCTTCGTTCCGATGGAGGCGGGCAAGGCATGACGCGGGCGGCAGGACTGGCATGCATCGTAGTCATGGCGCTTAGCGTCGCCGCGTGCGGCACGCGCCGCTGGGCGCCGGTGGTCGATCGCGGCCGCTCGGCGCCGCCGGCGGCTCCGGCCGCACAGCCTGTGCCGCCGGGCTCCTACATGGTGAAGCGCGGCGACACCCTTTACAGCATCGCCCTGGACAATGGCGCCGATTACCGCGAGGTGGCGCAGTGGAACGGCATCGACGATCCGACCAAGATCAGCATCGGACAGGTGCTGCGAGTGAGGCCCCCGGAGGATCGCAGCGCAGTGCAGGTCGCGCCGGCGCGCGGCGCGGGCCGCGTCGAAGCGAGGCCTCTCGACTCGGCGCCGCAGCAGGGGCGCGGCGACGGCAGCGCGAAAACCGAACCGAAGGCGGTGCGCCTGCCGTACTCCAGGGAGAACGTCGCGATCCTTTCGAAGGAAGACAAGCCGGACGCGGAGGCCATCGCGTTCATCTGGCCGGCCAAGGGCAAGATCCTGGCTGGATTCGCCGAGCCAAGAAGCAAGGGCATCGATATCGAAGGCAGGATCGGCGATCCGGTGGTCGCGGCGGCCGCCGGCCGCGTCACCTACAGCGGCACCGGCATCCCGGGCCTGGGCAAGCTGGTCGTCATCAAGCACGACAACGGCTTCATCACGGTGTACGCGCACAACAAGGACATCCTGGTGAAGGAGCAGCAAAGCGTGGCGCGCGGCCAGAAGATCGCGGAGATCGGCAGCACCGACGCCGAGCGCCCGAAGCTGCACTTCCAGATCCGCAAGGGATCGGCTGCCGTCGATCCGATGCGCTATTTGCCCGCGCTCTGAGCTTCGCGCAGCGCCTTGGCGAGATCGTTGACCGCAGCGGCGTAGTACGCGCTGCGGTTGTACCGCGTGATGACGTAGAAGTTCTTGAAGCCGATGCGGTACTCGCTCGGCCGCTCCGGCGTCTCGAGCTCGACCAGCGCCGCACGCGCCTCTCCCGGAAGATCCTTGCCGAGCGGTTGCACCCCGGCCCGGATCAGCTCGGCGAGCGCATTTTTGGCCTCCAGGCCGCCGGTATACGCGCGGTAGGCGTCTCCGGTGACGCGGGCCTCGAGCGCCACCTCGCCCCCGGGCTCCCAGCCGTGCTGCTTGAGGAAGTTGGCGACGCTGCCGATCGCGTCGGCCGCGCTGCGGCGCAGATCGATGACGCCGTCGTCGTTGAAGTCGACCGCGAAGCGCCGCGTGCTGCCCGGCATGAACTGCGGGATGCCGATCGCCCCGGCGTAGGAGCCGCGCACGGAGAAGACGTCGATGCCCCCGTCGCGCACGAGGAGCAGGTAATTCTCGAGCTGGTCGCGGAAAAACGGCGCGCGCGGCGGGTAGTCGAAGGCGAGTGTGGTCAGCGCGTCGACCACGCGCCAGCGGCCGGTGTTGCGGCCATAGAAGGTTTCCACGCCGAGGATCGCGACCACGTATTCGGGCGGCACGCCGTACTGGCGCTGCGCGCGCTCGAGCGCCTTGCGGTTGGCGCTCCAGAACGCGACTCCGTCGGCAATGCGCCGCTCGGAGAGGAAGGTAGCGCGGTATTCCTCCCACGGGCGCCGCTCCGCCGGAGCTTGCACCGCCTGCAACACCGGCTCGGTGCGCTGCACGCGCGCGAACATGGCGAGGAGCTCGCGCTCGATGAAACCATGGCGCTCGACCAGCTCGCGGATGAACGCGCGCACCTCCGGCCGCTCCGCATAGCCGGGCTGTTGCGCTAAAGCAGGGGAAATCAGCGCCAGGAAGACGGCGCAAATGCGTTTCACGTGAGGCGCAGCTGGCGCACCAGGCGGCGCAGCCGAGCTACCGCGGGCGCGCTCGCCTGGGAGCCGTAGCGCAAGCCGATATACAGCCAGGCGATACGCAGGATAGCGCGCCGCGAGCCGGGCAGCGCGCGCGCCGCACGCACCGAGTAATCGCGCGGCCCCTCGTGCGGCACGCGCTCGACGCCGCGCGCCGCGAGCTTGCGGCAGAACGCGCCCCAGGCCCTCTGCACTGGATCCGGGCGCACCAGCTGACGCAGCGACCAGGCGAGCAGGACGAGCGTCATGACACCCAGAATCGTGAACAGGGTGGCGGTGAGGCTGCGCCAGTCGGCGTCGCGAATCCCGAGGAGCAGCATCAGGTCGCGCTGGCGCTCCGGGTTGTAGCCGAGCACCCACACGTTCCACTTGTGCGCGAGCGCGTCCCACCGGAAGCGCACGGCGCGCAGCCATTCGAGCTGCGGCCGCATCATCAGCGGCAGCGCCTCGCCCGCGGGCAGGGCGCGCGCCAGGCCGGACTGGATGCGGCCCGGCACCGCGGCGGCGGTCGGATCGACTCGAACCCAGCCGCGGCCTCTCAGGAACACCTCCGCCCAGGCGTGGGCGTCGGATTGCCGCACGGTGATGATCTGGTCCACGGGGTTCAGCTCGCCGCCCTGGTAACCGGTGACCACCCGTGCCGGAACTCCCGCGGCGCGCATCATGAACACGAACGCCGAGGAAAAGTGCTCGCAAAAGCCGGCCCTGGTATCGAACAGGAATTCATCCACCGAGTCAGCGCCGAGCAGGGGCGGCTCGAGCGTGTAAGCGTAGCCGCCTTCCCTGAGCAGAGCGATGGCGCGCGTCACCACTTCGGCGTCCGAGCTGGACGCGGCGCGCAGTTTTTCCGCCAGCGCGACCGTGCGCGCGTTGAACCCCGGCGGTCTGCGCAGCGCGCGCCGCAAGGCGGCCGGCTCTTCGTCGCTGCCGGGGCCCGCCGGAGCGATGACGGAAACGAGGTCGTAGCGCATTCGTGCGCGCACCGGGGAGCGGGCGAGCAGCTGCCCATCTGCGGTGTAGCGCGCGCGCTCGGGCAACGTGGCCGCGGTTTCCAGGGCGAACAGCCAGTTGCGGTTGTGCGCCTCCAGCACCACGCCGTAGCGGTACCTTCCCCTGCCGCCCTCGAGGGGCGTGAAATCGGCGAGCAGCGTCGGGCCCGTCGACCAGCTGCGGCCGTCGAAATCCCACATCACCGGGCCGCGCCAGTAGCGCAGCGGCTGCGGTGGCGTGTCGCCTTCGAACTCGGCGCGGAACGCGATGGCGTCGGACTGCGCGAGCCGCGAGAGATTTCCCGGGCTCATGCTGTCCGACAGCCCGGTCAAGCCGCTGTAAGCGTCCTGCGGCAGGCCCCAGAGCGGGCCCTGCACGCGCGGGAAGAGGAAGAACAGCGCCAGGGCGGCTGGCACGGCGTGCGCGAGCAGCAGCGCCGCGGTGCGCAGGTTCGCGCGCGCCGGCCGTTGCGGCGCGCTGAAGCCGATCAGCGTCGCGGTGATCGTGTACAACGCGCCGCACATTACGATCGCGGTGAGCATCGACTGCGTGTACAGGAAGTTGGTGATGATGAGGAAGTAGCCGAGGAAAGCGGCTACCGCGGCGTCGCGGTGGCTGCGCGTCTCGAGCAGCTTGAGCCCGGCGAACAGCATCAGCAGGATGATCCCCGGCTGGCGCCCGAAGAGGGTGCGATACTCGATCCAGATGCCGAGCATCGCCACGGCGGCGATGCCTATCACCAGCCAGCGCGAAGGCAAAGGCGCGCGATTGAGCGTGCAGTACAGGCGCCATCCGAACAGGCACAGCGTGAGCACGGTCAGCCACCAGGGCGCGCGCAGCGTGTGCGGCGCGATCACGATCAGGAGCGAGCCGATCAACCAGGCAAGGTCGCGCGTGTCGACGAGGCGCACTTCGGGGGCGAGCGGATGCGCTGCCTGGGTCATGAGGGCTGGTAGAGCGCGAGAGCCTGCAGGCAGGCGGCGCTGTGCGAGTCGCCGCGGCGCGGCGCAATCTCCAGTCCCGGCAGCCGCAGGCCGTAATGCGCGCCGGTGCGCTCGGCGGCTAGAACCCATCCCGCCAGGCGCGACAGGCGCTGCTCGGGGCCCATGCCCGCGGGCAGCAGCCGCCAGTCGAGCCACAGCTCGGCGGCCGCCTCGCCGGTGAACTGCTTGGTCAGCATCACGTCGCTGCGGGCCACCGCCTTCCACGCCACGTGCCGCGGCGAGTCCGACGCTTGGTAGCCGCGCAGGCCGGCGAAATCGTCGTTGCCCGTGGTTTGCGTGCGCAAAGCGCCGGCCGCCGCCTCGGCGCTCGGCGGCGGCAGCGCCGAGCGCTCCGGCCTCGGATAGACCAGGCAGCGCGCAGCGGGCTCGATGTAGCTCCACGCGCGAAACAGGCCGAGCGGAAAGCGCGTCTCCAGCATCACTCGCCCGAGCGGCAGCCAGCCGCGCCGCGCCGCTGGCACTGCGAGCACCACCTCGGCGAGCCCGCCGGCGGGCACGTCGACCACCAATTGCGAACCGGCGGCGAGATGGCGCGCGAGGATCGCCGGCCGGTCGAACCCCGGCCCGCCGTCGAGGTACAGGCGGAACTGCGCCGATTCGCCGGCGAACACCGGCTCGGCGCGGCCGACGCTGATCGCCATGCGCGCCAGATTGCGCGCGGTGTGCACCATCCCGGCGAGCCCCAGGCCGGCGAGGAGAAAGGTGAGCGCGAAGCCGAGCGACAGCGCGTAGTTGATCGAGCCGATGAGGAGAATGCCGAGCGTCGCGGCGAACAGCCAGCCGAGGCGCGCCGGCACGATATAGACGCGGCGATGGACCAGCACCACGGTGCCGTGCTCGGGCGGCGTGAAGCCGTAGAGCCGGTTGGCGAAGCGCGGATGGCGCTCGAGCAGCGCGCCGATCATGCGGTTGGTCCGTCGTACTTCCAGCGTCCCTGCCAGGCTGCGCGCACCATGTTCGGATATTCCGCGCGTCCCAGGCTGCCGTTGTAGCGCCCCAGCGCGCGGAAGTAATCGCCGTCTTCGACGTCGAGATAGTGCCTGAGAATCGCGCAGCCGTACGCGATATTGGTGCGCAGGTGGAACAGGTTATGCCCCGGCTGCCCGATCTGATCCAGCCAGAACGGCATCACCTGCATGTAGCCGCGCGCCCCGGCCTTCGATACCGCGTACTTGCGAAACTTGCTCTCGACCTCGATCAGGCCGAGCACCAGCTGCGGATCGAGCCGCGCGCGGGTGGCCTCGTAATGCACCGTGCGCAGCAGCTCCAGGCGCTGCCTGCGGTCGGGGATGCTCGCGGCGACGCGCTTTTCCATCTCGTTCAGCCAGCGCTGCGCATCTTGCGGCGAGCGGAAATGCAGGTTCGCCGGAGCGCGATCCGCGACCTGGGTCGACAGCCGCGCGCGCACGCTGTCGGCAAGCGGCTCGTAGATCTGCGCCCCGGCAAGCGCGGGCATGGGCAGCAGCAGGCCAAGGAGAGCGGCGATCCGCCTCACGCGTGCAGACGTTCCTTCAGAAAGCTCCCGATCGAGTCGAGCGGCATTTCGCGCGGCTTGTCCTCGCGCCGGCCCTTGTACTCCGCGTTCCCCGCCGCGAGCCCGCGCTCCGACAGCACGACGCGGTGCGGGATGCCGATCAGATCCATGTCGGCGAACAGCACCCCGGGCCGCTCGTCGCGATCATCCATCAGCACGTCGATCCCCGCCTGCTCCAGCGCGTCGTGCAGGCGATCGGCCGCCTCGCGCACGGCGGCGCTCTTCTGATAGCCGATCGGCACCAGGCACGCGGCGAAAGGCGCGATCGGCGCCGGAAAGACGATGCCGCGCGCGTCGTTGTTCTGCTCGATCGCGGCGGCGACCACGCGCGTGACGCCGATTCCGTAGCAACCCATCTCGAAAGGCTTGTGCGTTCCTGCTGCGTCAAGGAAGCCGGCCTTCATTGCGGATGAATACTTGGTGCGCAGCTGGAAGATGTGGCCGACCTCGATGCCGCGCACGATCTCCAGCCGCCCTTTGCCATCCGGGCTCGGGTCGCCGGCGACGACATTGCGCAGATCGGCGACTTGCGACGGCTCGGGAAGGTCCCGGCCGAAGTTGACCCCGGTCAGGTGGAACCCCTCTTCGTTCGCCCCGCACACGAAATCGCCCATCGCGGCGACGGCGCGGTCGGCGATCACCTTGACGTTCTTCGCCCCGACCGGGCCGATGTAGCCCGCCTTGCACTTCAAGGCGGTCTCGATTTCCCCGTCGGTGGCAAAGCGGAACGCGCCGATCAGCTTCTGCGTCTTGAGCTCGTTCAGGTCGTGGTCGCCGCGCAGCAGCAGCAGGTAGAACTCGCCGTCGTGCATGACCGCCACCGCCTTGACGGTTTTCTCGAGTGGGATCTTGAGCAGCGCAGCCACCTCTTCGCATTTTGTCTTGCCCGGTGTCGGTACTTTTTTAAGATTTACGGTGGGAGCTTTTCTAGAATCGGTGGAAACGGCCTCCGCCAGTTCCACGTTGGCGGCGTAGTTCGACTGCGGGCACCAGGCGATGGCGTCCTCGCCCGATTCGGCGAGGACGTGGAATTCGTGCGAGCCGGTGCCGCCGATCGCGCCGGGGTCGGCGGCGACGGCGCGGAACTTCAGGCCGAGGCGGGTGAAGATGCGCGTGTACGTGTCGTACATATTGCGGTACTCGCGTTCCAGATCGGCCAGATCGGCGTGAAAAGAATAGCCGTCCTTCATGACGAATTCGCGCCCGCGCAGGATGCCGAAGCGGGGACGGCGCTCGTCGCGGAACTTGGTCTGGATCTGGTAGAAGTGCTGCGGCAGTGTGCGGTAGCTCTTCAGCTCGCTGCGCGCCAGGTCGGTGACGGCCTCCTCGGAGGTCGGCTGCAGCACGAAGTCGCGCTCGTGGCGGTCCTTGAAGCGCTGGAGCTCCGGCCCGTAGGCCTGCCAGCGGCCAGACTCCTGCCACAGCTCGCCGGGCTGCACCACCGGCATCGACAGCTCGATCGCGCCGGCGCGGTTCATCTCCTGGCGCACGACAGCCTCGACCTTGTGCAGCACGCGCACGCCGAGCGGCAGCCAGGTGTAGATGCCGGCCGACAGGCGCCGGATCAGGCCGGCGCGCAGCATCAGCCGGTGGCTCGCGATCTCGGCCTCGGCAGGCACTTCCTTCAGCGTGGCGATGAAAAACCTGCTGGTTCTCATGGTCCGCACCGCCGTTGTAATTGTCGGTGGGCTGTGAAAAAATCGTTGCGCGATTCTAACTTAAGCTAACTCAAGGCGGCGCAGCCATGCTCGACAAGGAAGGCTACCGTCCGAACGTCGGCATCGTCCTTGCCAACCAGCGGAACGAAGTCTTCTGGGGCAAGCGCGTCAATCAGCACGCCTGGCAGTTCCCGCAGGGCGGCATCGATCATGGCGAGACGCCGGTGCAGGCGATGTACCGCGAGCTCGAGGAGGAGATCGGCCTGCAGCGCGCGCATGTCCGCATCCTCGGTCGCACGCGCGACTGGCTGCGCTACGAAGTGCCGGAGAGGTGGGCGCGTCGCGCGCGGGAGTCCAACGCCGGCGCCTACCGCGGCCAGAAGCAGATCTGGTACCTGCTGCGCATGACGGGCCGCGACTGCGACGTCAAGCTGCGCGCCAGCGGCCATCCCGAGTTCGACGCCTGGCGCTGGCACGAGTACTGGGTGCCGCTCGAGGCGGTGATCGAGTTCAAGCGCGAGGTGTACCGCCAGGCGCTGATCGAGCTGCATCGCTTCCTGCTGGCGGACCGCCGCGCGCGGCTGCCACGCGCGCTGCCGGTGGGCTAGGCGCATTTCACGCGCCTTCTCGGAGATCGAGGCCGCTCTCGTAAAATAGCGGCATGATCACACGACACAGCCTGCTGTCGCTCGAGGCGTACGCGCGGCAGCGCAACGAGTTCCGCGCCAAGGTCATCGAGCACAAGAAGCGCCGCAATGTTCACCTGGGCGAGCACGTCCTGCTGCAGTTCGAGGACGAGCTCACCATCCGCTACCAGGTGCAGGAGATGCTGCGCATCGAGCGTATCTTCGAGGACGCGGGGATCCAGGACGAGCTCGACGCCTACAACCCCTTGATCCCGGACGGCTCCAACTGGAAAGCGACGATGCTGATCGAATATCCGGAGGAGGCCGAGCGCCGCCGCATGCTGGGGCTGCTGCGCGGCATCGAGCAGCGCGTCTGGGCGCAGGTCGCGGCCAGCGAGCGCGTCTACGCCATCGCCGACGAGGATCTGGAGCGCGAGAACGACGAGAAGACCTCGTCGGTGCATTTCCTGCGCTTCGAGCTGGCGGCACCGATGCGCGCGGCGCTCGCCCGCGGCGCCGGGCTGTCGATGGGCGTCGATCATCCTCAATACCGCGTCGGCGTCGAAGTACCGGCCGATATCCGCGCCTCGCTCGCGGCGGACCTCGCTTGAGGTGGCTTCTCGTCCTGCTGATGGCCGGCTGCGCGCCGACTCAGCCGGTGAGCGACTGGGAGCGGCAGAACCGCCAGCGCCTGGTCAGCGAAGACACGGCGGCGCCGCCGCCCTATCCGCGCCCCGCCGACCTGATCGAGTTCTACGTCAGCCCGACCGCCGAATTCAAGTATTTCGTCGACGCGCGCTCGCTGAGCGTAGGCGCCGACAGGATCGTGCGCTTCACGCTCGTCGCGCGCAGCCCGAGCGGCGTCGACAACGTGAGCTACGAAGGCATGCGCTGCCCTCGCGAGCACCGGCTTTACGCCGTCGCGCGCGCCGGCGGCAGCTGGAGCAGCAGGGACAGCGACTGGCGGGAATTCGCCCGGGGCACATCGCTCGGCTGGCAATATGCGCTGGCGCATCATTTCTTCTGTCCGCACCGCGATCCGATCCGCAGCGCCGCGGAGGGCGTCGACGCGCTGCGCCGCGGCAGCCACCCGTCGGTCTATGTCGAGCCGAAAAATCTCGGCGGCGGCAACTAGAGCACGACCAGGTTATCGCGGTGGATCAGCTCGGGCTCGTCGAAGTAGCCGAGGACCGACTCGATCTCGGCTGACGGGCGGCGCATGATCTGCCGCGCCTCGGCCGCCGAGTAGTTGACGAGGCCGCGCGCCACCTCGCGGCCCTGCGGGTCGAGGCAGCCGACCACCGCCCCGCGCTCGAACTCCCCGGACACTTCGACGACGCCGATCGGCAGCAGGCTCCTGCCGTCGCGCACCACCGCCTTGAGCGCGCCGGCATCGAGGCGCAGCCGGCCGGTGACGGTCAGGTGGTCGGCAAGCCATTGCTTGCGCGCGGCGAGCGGCACGGTCTGCGCGCTCAGCAGCGTGCCGAGGCGCTCGCCCTGCGCGAGGCGCACCAGCACCTCGGGCTCGCGCCCCGAGGCGATGACGGTGTGCGCGCCGCTGCGCGCGGCGCGCTTTGCCGCCTGCACCTTGGTCAGCATGCCGCCCTTGGCGAGCGCGCTGCCGGTACCGCCGGCGACGGTTTCGAGCCGCGGATCGCTCGCCTGTGCTTCTTCTATCAGTTTTGCACTTGAGTTCAGGCGGGGATCCGATTCATAAAGACCCGCCTGGTCGGTGAGCAGGATCAGCGCGTCGGCCTCGACCAGGTTGGTGACCAGCGCGCCGAGCGTGTCGTTGTCGCCGAACTTGATCTCGTCGGTGACCACGGTGTCGTTCTCGTTGATCACCGGGATCACGCCGAGCTCGAGCAGCGTGCGCAGCGTGGTGCGCGCGTTGAGATAGCGCTGCCGGTCCGCCATGTCGGCGTGGGTGAGCAGCACCTGCGCAGTGTGCAGGCCGTGCTCGCGGAAGCAGCTCTCGTAGCACTGCACGAGGCCCATCTGCCCGACCGCCGCGGCCGCCTGCAGCTCGTGCATGCTTTGCGGGCGGCGCGTCCAGCCGAGCCGCTGCATGCCCTCGGCAATCGCGCCGCTCGAGACGAGGATCGTGCGCCGCCCCATCTGCCGCAGGCGCGCGATCTGCGCCGCCCAGCGCGCGATCGCCTCGACATCGAGGCCGCGGCCGGCGTGGGTCACGAGCGACGTGCCGACCTTCACGACCAGGGTCTTCGCCTGCGAGATCATTTCGTGGAGAGCTCGCGGGCGACTGCCGAGCACACCTCTTTTGTTCCTGTGGCGCTGATGGCAGCCACTTTGAACCATGGCCGTTTCCAGCGCAATTGGTTCAGGATCCTCCTGATGCGCGCGTCGGCGTCCTCGGCCGCGTCGATCTTGTTGAACAGCAGCCAGCGCGGCTTGCGATACAGCGTGTCCTCGTATTTCCTCAGCTCGGCCGCGATGACCCTGGCGTCGCGTGCCGGATCGTCCTGTGTGAGGTCGATGATGTGCAGCAGCAGCCGCGTTCTCGACAGATGGCGCAGGAACTGGTGGCCGAGCCCGGCGCCTTCGGCGGCGCCCTCGATCAGCCCGGGGATATCGGCGATCACGAAGCTGGCATCGCCCACCCGGACCACGCCGAGCGAGGGGTTGAGCGTGGTGAACGGATAGTCGGCGACTTTCGGACGCGCGCTCGACACCGCGCGGATGAAGGTGGACTTGCCGGCGTTCGGCAGGCCGAGCAGGCCGACATCGGCCAGCACGCGCAGCTCGAGCCCAAGGCTGCGGCTCTCGCCGGGGGCGCCGCGCGTGAACTGACGCGGGGCCCGGTTGACGCTCGACTTGAAATGCAGGTTGCCCAGGCCGCCCTGACCGCCGCGCGCGAGCAGCGCGCGCTCGCCGTCGCGGGCGAGATCGGCCACCAGCGCGCCGCTCGCCGCGTCGCGGATCACGGTGCCCACCGGCATGCGCAGCTCGATGTCGCCGCCCGCTCTGCCGTTGCAGTCGGCGCCGGCGCCCTTGGCGCCGTTCTGCGCGCGGTGGATGCGCGCGAAGCGGTAATCGATGAGCGTATTGACGTTGCGGTCGGCGCGCGCCCATACGCTGCCGCCGCGGCCGCCGTCGCCGCCGTCGGGGCCGCCGCGCGGCACGGACCTCTCGCGCCGGAACGAAGCGGCGCCGTCACCGCCCTTGCCGGCGTGCACCTCGATCTTCGCTTCGTCGATGAACTTCATGGCCCTGAAATGAAAAAGCCCTATCGGTATCGACAGGGCTTTTTTGAAGGAGCGTCCGGCTTACGCCGGCGAGTTTTCCGAGATTATGCTCACGGTGTTGCGCGAGTCCTCGCCTTTCACCGCATACTGCACCTGGCCGGCGATGCGCGCGAACAGCGTGTGGTCGCGCCCCATGCCGACGTTCGCGCCGGGATGTACCCGCGTGCCGCGCTGGCGCACCAGGATCTGCCCGGCGTTGACGCGCTCGCCGCCGAACGCCTTGACGCCGAGGCGCTTGGCCTTGGAATCGCGCCCGTTGCGCGAGCTGCCGCCTGCTTTCTTGTGGGCCATGCCTTACCCCTGCAGGATATCGTCGATGCGGACCTCGGTGTACGACTGCCGATGGCCCTGCGTTTTCTGGTAGTGCTTGCGCCGGCGCAGCTTGAAGATTTTCAGCTTCTCGCCGCGTCCGTGCGCCACCACCGTGCCCTTCACCTTCGCGCCGGAGACGAGCGGCGCGCCGATCTTCAGGTTGTCGCCTTCGCCGACGAGCAGTACTTCGTCGAAAGAGATCGCCGCGCCGACTTCAGCCGGCAGCGACTCCACGCGCAGCTGCGCGCCGGATTGAACACGGTATTGCTTGCCGCCGGACTTGATGACTGCGTACATGAATTGTTGCATCCACAAAGACTTGCAATTATAAGCGAATCATGAGTTTTGTGTCCATGCTGGCGCCGGTCGCGCAGGATCTGGAGCGCGTCGACGCGCTGATCCGCCGGCGACTCGAATCGGACGTGGCGCTGGTGCGCCAGGTCGCCGAGTACATCGTCACCTCGGGAGGCAAGCGGCTGCGGCCCGCGTTGCTGCTGCTCGCGTGCGGCGCGGCGGGTTATCGCGGCGAAGCTCGTCTGCAGCTCGCCGCGGTGGTCGAGTTCATCCACACCGCCACTCTGCTGCACGACGACGTGGTCGACGAATCGCAGCTGCGGCGCGGGCACAGCACCGCCAACGCCGCCTTCGGCAACGCCGCCGCGGTGCTGGTCGGCGATTTTCTCTATTCCCGCGCCTTCCAGATGATGGTCGAGGTCGACAACATGCGCGTCATGCAGGTGCTCGCCGAGGCCACCAACGCCATCGCCGGAGGCGAGGTGCTGCAGTTGATGGGGAGCCACGACCCCGAGGTCGACGAGGCGCGCTATCTCGAGGTGATTCGCCGCAAGACGGCGAAGCTGTTCGAGGCCGCCGCGCGGCTCGGCGGCGTGCTCGGCGGCGCGCCCCGGTCCCTGGAGGACGAGCTGGCCGATTACGGCAGGCACGTCGGCACCGCGTTCCAGCTGATCGACGACGTGCTGGATTATTCGGGCGACGCGACGGCGATCGGCAAGAGCCTCGGCGACGACCTCGCCGAGGGCAAGCCGACGCTGCCGCTGATCTATGCGCTGCGCGCCGGCACGCCGCAGCAGGCAGCGGTGGTGCGGCACGCGATTCTCGAAGGCGGGCGCGAGGACTTCGGCGGCGTGCTGGACGTGATCCGGGCCTGCGGCGCGCTCGATTACGCGCGCCAGGCGGCGCAGCGCGAAGCGCAGGCGGCAGCGCGGGCGCTGGAGCGCCTGCCGCCCTCGGAATTCAAGGATTGTTTGCTAGAATTGGCGTCCTTCTCGGTGGCGCGCCGCAGCTAGCTTTTCTCCGGCATCGGGGTGTAGCTCAGCCTGGTAGAGTACTGCGTTCGGGACGCAGGTGTCGCTGGTTCAAATCCAGTCACCCCGACCACTCGTTTGTTCTCCCGGTAGATAATCGCGCGATGGGCAAGCTGATCGTGCTGGTGCTGCTCGTCGCGGTCGCCGTCTGGCTCTTGCGGCGGGCGTTGCGCTCCGGGCAGCGCGACGATATCGAGCGCACGCCGCCGGTGCACGGCGAGCTGGTGAGCTGCGCGCATTGCGGCGTGCATCTGCCGCGCAGCGAGGCGCGCACCGCGGGCGAGCGCCTCTACTGCAGCGAGGAGCACGCCCGGCTCGGGCCGGGGCGGCGCTGATGCTGGCTCCGGCGCGCTATCCCGAGCTGTTCCTCGCGCCCGAGGAGCGCACGCCGGAGTCGTTCTGGATCTCGCTGCGCTACTTCAACCTGTACCGGGTTGTGCTGGCGGGGCTGTTCTTCACCCTCAGCCTGGTCTACGGGGATGCGCTCAACCTCGGCGCGCACTCGCTGTATCTGTTCCGCCTGGTCGCCGCCGCCTACATGGTGGCGGGGATCGTGTTCCACGCCGGCCTGAGGCGCTGGCGCGAGCACTTCAACCTGCAGCTGACGCTGCAAGCCTGCGCCGACGTCGTCGCCATCACGCTGCTGATGTATGCGAGCGGCGGCATCCGCAGCGGCCTCGGCGTGATGCTGCTGATCTCGCTCACCGGGGCGGCGATCGTCGCGCCTCGGCGCCTGAGCTTCCTCTATGCGGCGCTCGCCACGATCGCGCTGCTCCTCGAGCAGGGGTACTGGGTGCTGCTGCAAGATGTGCCGAGCGCGGGCTTCGTCCAACCCGGGCTGCTGGCGATGGGCTGCTTCGCCACCGTCGGGGTCACAGGATGGCTCGCGCAGCGCGTCGCCGCGAACGAGGCGCTGGCGCGCCAGCGCGGCCGGGCGCTCGCTACACAGACGCGCGTCAACCAGCTGGTGATCCAGGACATGCAGGACGGGGTGCTGGTGCTCGACCGCGAGGGCCGCGTCCTGCAGCACAACCCGCAGGCGCAGCGCCTGCTCGCGGCCGAGAAGCTGCTCGGCGCGGGGATTGCCGAGCTGCTGCCGGGTTTCGGCGGGCGCTGGCGCGCCTGGCGCACGGGCGATGCCGCGGCGGGCGGGCCCGCCGACCTTGCCCTGCTCGGGCGCGACATCCGGCTGCGGTTGCTCGACACCGGCACCGACGAGCAGTTCAGCGTAGTGTTCATCGAGGACATGACGCGCACGCGCGAGCAGGCGCAGCAGATCAAGCTCGCCGCGCTCGGCCGGCTCACCGCCAACATCGCGCACGAAATCCGCAACCCTCTCGCGGCGATCAGCCATGCAGCGGAGCTTCTCGACGAGGAGGACCGGGGCGGCGACCGCGAGCGCCTGACCCGTATCGTCCACGACAACACGCAGCGCCTCGAGCGGCTGGTGGCCGAAGTGCTGCAGCTCAACCGCCGCGACCGCATCTCGGCCGAGCGCATCCGCCTCGACGCCTGGCTGCCCGGCTTCATCGCCGAGTTCGTCGCCAACGAGTCGGTGCCGGCCGCGCGCCTGAGCGTTGGCGCCACGCGCGAAGCCTGGATCGAGTTCGACCGCGAGCACCTCCACCAGGTGATGTGGAACCTGCTGCGCAACGCGGTGCGCTACGCGCGCAGCGAGCCGCGCAGCGTGCGCATCGCGCTGGGCGGTTTCGCCGGTCGAGTAGAATTGAGCGTCATCGACAACGGCCCGGGAGTGCCGCCGTCGAGCCAGGGCCAGCTGTTCGAGCCGTTCTTCACCACCGACAGCAAGGGGACCGGCCTGGGTCTGTATCTGGCGCGCGAGCTGTGCGCCGCCAACCGGGCGTTGCTCGAATACGTGAACGACATGCCGGGAGCGCATTTCAGGATCGTGATCAGGGAGGCGCGCGCCGCATGAAGCGCACCGAGCGGCGCGCCGCTGCGCGCGGCGCCAGCGTCCTGGTGGTCGACGACGAGCCCGACATCCGCGAGCTGCTCGAGCTGACGCTGGTGAAGATGGGGCTCGACGTGGAGAGCGTCGGCTCGATCGCCGAGGCGAAGGAGCGGCTGAAGAGCGACCGCTACGACCTTTGCCTCACCGACATGCGGCTCATCGACGGCGAGGGTCTCGAGCTGGTGCGCCACATCGCCGGCCTCGGCGCCGACCTGCCGGTGGCCGTGATTACCGCCCACGGCAGCACCGAGAACGCGGTCGCCGCGCTCAAGGCGGGCGCCTTCGACTACGTCTCCAAGCCGGTCGGCCTGGAGCAGCTGCGCGCACTGGTGAAATCGGCGCTGTCGCTGCCCGCTTCCGCTGCCGCGCCGGCCAAGGGTCAGCGGCTGCTCGGCGAGAGCGCACCGCTCGCCCAGGTGCGCGAGCTGATCGGCAAACTCGCCCGCACCCAGGCTCCGGTATACATCTCGGGCGAGTCGGGCAGCGGCAAAGAGCTCGCGGCGCGCCTGATCCACGAGAACGGCGCGCGCCGCGACAAGCCCTTCGTGCCCGTCAACTGCGGCGCGATTCCCGATACTCTCGTGGAGAGCGAGTTCTTCGGCTACAAGAAGGGCGCGTTCACTGGCGCCGCCGAGGACCGCGAAGGCTTCTTCCAGGCGGCGAGCGGCGGCACGCTGTTCCTGGACGAGGTCGCCGAGCTGCCGCTCGCGATGCAGGTGAAGCTGCTGCGCTCGATCCAGGAGAAGCGCGTGCGCAAGGTCGGCGCCACCCAGGAAGACCCGGTCGACGTGCGCGTCATCTGCGCCACCCACCAGAATCTCGCCGCGCTGGTGGCCGCGGGGCGCTTCCGGCAGGACCTGTTCTACCGCCTCAACGTGATCGAGCTGAGCATGCCGCCGCTGCGCGAATGCCGCGAGGACATCCCGCTCATCGCCGCCGCGATCCTGCAGCGCCTTGCGGCCCAGGCCGGCACCACCCCTCCGCAGCTCACGCCCGCGGCGTCCGAGGAGCTCATGCGCTACGGCTTCCCCGGCAACATCCGCGAGCTCGAGAACATTCTGGAGCGGGCGCTCGCTTTGAGCACAAGCCAGGAGATCGGCAGCGAGGATCTGCGGCTCACCCCGCCGCAGGCGGTGGCGGGGGAGCGCGCCGAGAGCAGCTCGGGGGAAGCGCTGCCCGACTACCTTGACGGCCTGGAGCGCAAAGCGATCCTCGATGCGCTGTCGAAAACCGGGTTCAACCGTACAGCGGCGGCCAAGCTTCTCGGCATCACCTTCCGGCAGCTGCGCTACCGGATGCAGCGCCTCGGCATCCGCGATGAAAATCGGCCCTGACGGCCTGCTGGCGCAGGCGCGCTACATCGCCTCGACGAATTGCGACGAGCGTCCGCCCGGGGCGGCGATCACGCTGCTCGTCCTGCACTCGATCAGCCTGCCGCCGGGGCAATACGGCGGCGACGCGATCGAGCGGCTGTTCACCAACCGGCTCGACCCCGCCGCGCATCCGTATTTCCGCGACATCGCGACTCTGAGGCTGTCGTCGCACTTCCTCGTCCGGCGCGACGGCGAGCTGCTGCAGTTCGTTCCGGTGCAGCAGCGCGCTTGGCACGCCGGCGCGTCGTGCTGGCGCGGCCGCAGCCGCTGCAACGACTTCTCGGTCGGCGTGGAACTCGAGGGCGTTGAGGAAAGCGCGTTCGAAGACATTCAATATGCGCGCCTGAACGAGCTGCTGCGCGCGTTGCGCGGCTCGCTTCCCCTGAGCGACGTCGCCGCGCACAGCGACGTGGCGCCGGATCGCAAGACCGATCCCGGCGCGCACTTCGATTGGGCGCGCCTGCTCGCCGACCTCGCACGCTGACTAGATGTAGTGGTCAGCAGGTCGCGCCGAACTATGTATTGTTGTTTTGTTGCGCCGCGTCAATCGCATTGCCGCGGCGCCGTCGCGTCGCCACGACAAATTTTTTTCGCTTGAGTGGCTTGCAAAAAGTTTCCGCGTTGGGTTACAGTCCACTAAATCTAGTCCAAAGGGACTACTAGAGTACTAAATCTAGTAGGTGAGGGTGGGTTTGTCCGGGAACGTGGGAGGCACGAGAATGCAGATTGCTCAGGAAGACGCCACCGCAAGCGCTGCACTGGGCGTAGCCCTTCCTGAGTCGAGTGCCGGGGGGCGCAGCCCCTATTCCGAGTACAAGCTGATCCGCCGCAACGGCGCGGTGGTCGGCTTCGAGCCGGCCAAGATCACGGTGGCGCTGACCAAGGCGTTCCTGGCGGTGAACGGCAGCCAGGCCGCCGCCTCGGCGCGCATCCGCGAGCTCGTCGCCAGCCTCACCGAGGCGGTGGTCGGCGCGCTGATGCGCCGCCAGCCGCAAGGCGGCACCTTCCACATCGAGGACGTGCAGGATCAGGTCGAGCTGGCGCTGATGCGCTCGGGCGAGCACGACGTCGCCCGCGCGTATGTGTTGTATCGCGAAGAGCGCGCCAAGCTGCGCGCCCAGGAAAAAGCTGCCAGAACGAATCATGCTCGTGTCCACGTAGTCGAGAACGGGCAGCGACGGCCCCTTGACCGGGACGCGCTGCAGCGGCTGGTGGTCGCCGCGTGCGAAGGCCTCGCCGCCGCCCTTCCCGAGCCGATCCTCGAGGCGACGCTGCGCGACCTGTACGACGGCGTGCCGATGGACGAGGTGCGCAAGTCGGTGGTGCTCGCCGCGCGCGCCCTGATCGAGAAGGATCCGGCCTACAGCTATGTCACGGCGCGGCTGCTGCTCAATATCATCCGGCTCGAGGTGCTCGGCGAGGAAGCGAGCCAGGGGGAGATGGAGACGCGCTACGCTGCCTACTTCCCGCACTGCATCGAGCGTGGCATCGCCGCCGATCTGCTGGATCCCGAGCTAGCTCGCTTTGATTTAGATAAATTGGGAAAGTCTCTCAAGGCGCGGCGCGACCTGCAGTTCGGCTACCTCGGTCTGCAGACGCTGTACGACCGCTACTTTCTCCACGTGCACGGCCGGCGCATCGAGCTGCCGCAGGTGTTCTTCATGCGCGTGGCGATGGGCCTCGCCCTGAGGGAGAAGGACCGCGAGCAGCGCGCGATCGAGTTCTACAACGTGCTGTCGAGCTTCGATTTCATGAGCTCCACGCCGACCCTGTTCAACGCCGGGACGCAGCGCTCGCAGCTCTCCAGCTGCTACCTGACCACGGTGTCCGACGACCTCGACGGCATCTACGAGGCGATCAAGGAGAACGCGCTGCTCGCCAAATACGCCGGCGGCCTGGGCAACGACTGGACCCCGGTGCGCGCGCTCGGCTCGCACATCAAGGGCACCAACGGGAAATCGCAGGGCGTGGTGCCGTTCCTCAAGGTGGTCAATGACACCGCAGTGGCGGTGAACCAGGGCGGCAAGAGGAAAGGCGCGGTCTGCTCCTACCTCGAGACCTGGCACCTCGACATCGAGGAGTTCCTCGAGCTGCGCAAGAACACCGGCGACGACCGGCGCCGCACGCACGACATGAATACGGCGAACTGGATCCCGGACCTGTTCATGAAGCGCGTGATGCAGAACGCGGACTGGACGCTGTTCAGCCCGTCCGACGTGCGCGAGCTGCACGACAAGTTCGGCAAAGCCTTCGAGGAGGCCTACCTGCGCTACGAGGACCAGGCGGCGCGCGGCGAGCTCAAGCTCTACAAGAAGGTTCCCGCGGTCCAGCTCTGGCGCAAGATGCTGTCGATGCTGTTCGAGACCGGGCATCCGTGGATCACGTTCAAGGATCCCTGCAACCTGAGAAGCCCGCAGCAGCACGTCGGCGTGGTGCACAGCTCGAACCTGTGCACCGAGATCACGCTCAACACCTCGCGCGACGAGATCGCGGTGTGCAATCTCGGCTCGGTCAATCTCCTCGCCCACATGACCGATGCAGGACTGGATTTCTCGAAATTGAAGGACACCATCCGCACCGCGATGCGGATGCTCGACAACGTCATCGACATCAACTACTACGCGGTCAGGAAGGCGCACGACTCCAACAAGCGCCATCGCCCGGTCGGCCTCGGCATCATGGGCTTCCAGGACTGCCTGCACAGGCTGCGCATTCCCTACGCCTCGCAGGAGGCCATGGAATTCGCCGACCGCTCGATGGAAATGGTCGCGTACGCGGCGTACTGGGCCTCCACCGAGCTGGCCGAGGAGCGCGGCCGCTACTCGAGCTTCCCAGGCTCGCTGTGGGACCGCGGCATCCTGCCTCCCGACACGCTCGATCTGCTTGCCGCCGAGCGCGGCGGCTATGTCGAGCTCGACCGCTCATCGCACCTCGACTGGGACGCGCTGCGCGCGCGCATCCAGCGCCACGGCATGCGCAATTCCAACTGCATCGCCATCGCGCCCACGGCCACCATCGCCAATATCGTCGGCGTGTCGGCGTCTATCGAGCCGACCTTCCAGAACCTGTTCGTGAAGTCGAACCTCTCGGGCGAGTTCACCGTGGCGAACGAGTACCTGGTGGCTGACCTGAAGAAGGCCGGCCTGTGGGACCAGGTGATGATCGCCGACCTGAAGTACTTCGACGGCAACCTGGCGCGCATCGACCGGGTGCCGGCGGCGCTGCGGCGCCTCTATGCCACGGCGTTCGAGGTCGAGCCGAAATGGCTGGTCGAGGCCGGGGCGCGCCGGCAGAAATGGATCGACCAGTCGCAGTCGCTCAATATCTACATGGCGGGCGCCTCCGGCAAGAAGCTCGACGAGACCTACAAGCTGGCCTGGATCCGCGGCTTGAAGACCACCTACTACCTGCGGGCGATGGGCGCCACGCATGCGGAGAAATCAACGGTCAAGGCAGGCCAGTTGAACGCGGTGCCGACTGAGAGCTCCGAAGAACCCAAGTTCTGCGCTGTCGATACTCCGGATTGCGAGGCGTGCCAGTGATCACGCTCGCCGGCCGGGCCTTCGCCGGGCCGTTCCTCGTGCCGCTGTGGTCGGCGCCGCGCGGCCCCGGGCTGTATGCGGTGATGGTGCCCGGCTGGCGCCTGCTCACCTTCCGCGCGCTCCACTTCGGGCGGGCGGAGGATTTCTCGGCGCGCGAGCTCCTCGGCGGGCATCCGCGTTACCGCGAATGGCTGGCGATCGCCGGCACCGACTGGAACCTCTACATCGCGACGTACGAAATGTCCTCTTCCACTGCGGCGCAGCGCGAGGCCGTCGAGCGGCAGATCGCGCGCGAATACCGGCCGGAATTCAACTACCCGGCGCCGACGCCCGAAACACCCAGCCTGAAGGCGTTCATGCTGGCGCAGGCGCTTCGCACCAACAAGAACGAGAGATAGGGAGCGGCGCGATGCTCAAATTCGAGGAACTCGCCGTGCAGCCCACCCGGGGCTTTGTCCCGCCCAGCGCCGGCACCGAAGAGCGATCGCCGGCGGGCGAGGCCTTCCGCCGGATGACGGTCGAGGACAAGAAGGTCATCAACTCCAAGGCCGACGTCAACCAGCTGGTGCCGTTCAAGTACAAGTGGGCCTGGGAAAAGTACCTCGCCGCCTGCGCCAACCACTGGATGCCGCAGGAGATCAACATGAGCCGCGACATCGCGCTGTGGAAGGATCCCGGCGGCCTCACCGAGGACGAGCGCAGGGTGGTGAAGCGCAACCTCGGCTTCTTCGTCACCGCCGATTCGCTCGCCGCCAACAACATCGTGCTCGGGACCTACCGCCACATCACGGCACCCGAGTGCCGGCAGTACCTGCTGCGCCAGGCGTTCGAGGAGGCGATCCACACCCACGCCTACCAGTACATCGTCGAGAGCCTCGATCTCGACCAGGGCGAGGTGTTCAACGCCTACCACGAGATCGCGTCGATCCGCGAGAAGGACGAGTTCCTGGTGCCGTTCATCGACACGCTCACCGACCCCGCCTTCGTCACCGGCACCCCGCAGAATGACCAGGCGCTGCTGCGCAGCCTGATCGTGTTCTCCTGCCTGATGGAGGGCCTGTTCTTCTACGTCGGCTTCACCCAGATCCTGTCGCTCGGGCGGCAGAACAAGATGACCGGCGCCGCCGAGCAGTACATGTACATCCTGCGCGACGAGTCGATGCACTGCAATTTCGGCATCGATCTGGTGAACCAGATCAAGCTCGAGAACCCGCACCTGTGGACGCCGCAGTTCCGCGACGAGATGGGCGAGCTGTTCGGCCGCGCGGTCGAGCTCGAGTACCGCTATGCCGAGGACACCATGCCGCGCGGCGTGCTGGGGCTGAACGCGCCGATGTTCAAGGAGTACCTGCGCTTCATCGCCAACCGGCGCTGCCAGCAGATCGGGCTCGACGCGCTCTATCCCGGGGCGGCCAACCCGTTCCCGTGGATGAGCGAGATGATCGACCTGAAGAAGGAGCGCAATTTCTTCGAAACCCGCGTCATCGAGTATCAGACCGGCGGCGCGCTGAGTTGGGACTAGACGGGGGGTGAAACCGTGCAAGAGCACTGGAGCGAGATGCACCGAGTGACCGCGTGCAAGGCGGAAGAGGACTACCGGCTGTGGCTGCGTTTCGAGGACGGCCTCGAGGGCAGCGTGTTCCTCGGCAATCTCCTCGAGATCGGCGCCTTCCAGCTGTGGCGCGACGTGCGCGAGTTCGAAAAGGTCAGCGTCGACCCGCAGACGGCGACGGTCACCTGGGAGGGCGGCATCCGGCTCGACCCCGACATCCTCTATCATGACGTCGCGTCAAGGAGCGCGATGCACCCAATTCAGCATGCCGGCGCGCGAAAGCCGCCGTCGGCGGTTGGATAGTCCGGGCCGGCAGGGCCGGGCTTCTTTTGTTCAACTACCTTGAAGGAGATTGAGCATGGCGAAGAAAAAAGCGAAAAAAGGCGGAAAGAAAAAGAAGAAGAAGAAAGCATCAAAAAAGAAGAAGAAGTCATTGAAGAAAGCTGGTAACAAAAAGGCGGCAGTTAAAAAGAGATCCGCCAAGAAGAAGAAAAAGGCGGGAAAGAAGAAAAAGGCGAAACAAGCCGCCACAACTCAGGCCAGCCCTGCGGCACCGACGGCACCGGCACCTGCCTCACCGCCGTCCACCGCTGCGACTCCAGGCGCGAGAACCGCGCTGAATCCAGCGGCCGCATGGCCGTTTCCCACCGGTTCCCGGCCGTAACCGGGACCCGGGAGAAATGAGGCGAGGGGCGCAAGCCCCTCGCCAGCCCTCGAAGCTCAGCGGACCGGCTTGGTCAATCGGCCCAAGATCGGGGACTTAGGCCGGTCCGCGAGGCTTCACCCGATTCCGGCCGGCGCCGGAACCCGCTGCAGGGGCATTTTACCGACGCTACCGCCGAGTCTTTGCGAACTTGAAAACAATTGTCGAAACAAGCCCTTTCGCAAACTATCATTCCGCAGTGCATCAACCCCAGAAGCTATTGACAGTGTTGGCGTTTCTCCAGAGAATGCCGGTATGCTGCATCACAGCATTTGTGCTGGCGGCAAAACAAAACCGCAAGCACTTCTGGCCCGTTCCTAGGGCAAGCTTCGTCTCGAGTTGCAACAAGCCGGAGGTGTACATGAACGCTTCGACGCTGGTGCTTCACGCCGCCGCCGTTCGCGCTTACGAGTCGGCCAAGACCCTGCTCGCCATGCTCGGGCTGGCTGCCCTGGCGGGGGTTCTTCTGCTGCCGCTGCGGCACGAGTCCTCCGTCAAGGCTGTTCCAGGCCTGGACGGGGACGCCATGAAGACCGCGCGCATCGCCGCGGGCCCGATTCAGGCGGCGGCAGAAACGCCGCGCGAGCGCGAGCAGCGTTTCGTGACCGAGTTCATCGCCAAGCGCTACCGCGTCTCCGAGCAGGCGGTGGCCGGTTTCGTCTCGACGGCATACCGCGCCGGCGATCAATACGCGGTGGACCCGCTGCTGATCCTGGCCGTGATGGCCGTCGAATCGCGCTACAACCCGGTGGCGGAGAGCCAGGTGGGCGCCAAGGGCCTGATGCAGGTGATGCCCAAGTTCCATCTCGACAAGCTGAGCGACCACGGCGGCGAGCACGCGGTGCTCGAGCCCGAGGTCAACATCGTGGTCGGCGCCAGGATCCTGCGCGAGTACATGCGCCGCTTCGGCGACACCGAGGCGGCGCTGCAGAGGTACGCCGGCGCCTACGACGAGCCCACGGCGCAGTACGCGGCGAAGGTGTTCGCCGAGCGCGCCCGCCTCGAGGGGCTCAGGCAGAAGGCGAAGAAACAAAGCGTGTAATGCGCGCGGCGGCCTCTTCGAGGTCGTCCATGCTGCGCGTGTAGGCGAAGCGCACGAAGCGCGCCGTGCCGTTCGCGCCGAAATCGACGCCGGGCGTGGCGGCCACGGCTTCCTTCTGCAGCAGATCGAGGCTGAAGCGCTTGGCGTCGCCGCCGCAATCGGCGTACACGTAGAACGCGCCGTGCGGTTCCGCCGGGATCGACAATCCGGCGCGGCGCAGCGCCGGGACGAGGAAATCGCGTCGCCGTGCGAATTCGTTTCTTCGCTCTTCCAAAATCGAAACTGTCTCGGGCAGGAAGGCCGAGCAGGCGGCGTGCTGCGAAGGAGCCGGCGCGGAGATGAACAGGTGCTGCGCCAGCTTCTCGAAGCTGCGCACCGCACTCTCCGGGAGCACGACCCAGCCCAGACGCCAGCCGGTCATGCAGAAGTACTTCGAGAAGCTGTTGATCAGCACCACCTCGCCCGGCAAGCCCAGGGCGCTCCAGGGCTCGGTGCCGTACACCAGGCCCTGGTAGATCTCGTCGACGAGCAGCACGCCGCCGCGCTCGGCGATAAAGCCGGCGATGCGTGCCAGCTCGGATTTTTCGATCAAGGTCCCGGTCGGATTCGATGGCGAGCCCACGAGCAGGCCCTTGGTGCGCGGCCCCCATGCCGCGCGCACCATCTCGAGCGTCGGCTGGAAACGGCCGGCCACCGAGACCGGTAGCGTGCGCGCGACGCCCTCGAAAGCGCGCACGAAGTGCCGGTACCCGGGGTAGCCGGGGTCGGGGACCAGGATCTCGTCGCCCGCGTCGACGTACAGCGCTGCGAGCGTGAGCAGGCCGCCGGATGCTCCCGAGGTGACGGCGATTCTTGCAGGCTCTACTTGAGTAGAGAACTTCGATGCATAGTGAGCGGCAATCGCTTCGCGCAGCTTGGGCAGGCCGAGCGTCGCCGTGTAGGCGGTCAGGCCGTCGCGCAGGGCCTGCACGCCCGCCTCGACCACCGGCGCAGGGGCGGTGAAGTCCGGCTCGCCGATCTCCATGTGCACCACGCGCCGACCGGCGGCCTCGAGCGCGTGCGCGCGCGCGAGCACGTCCATCACTTCGAAAGGTTCGATTTCTGCTGCGCGGCGCGCCGTGAGCCTGAGCATGACGGTCCGGGATTATAATTTTTTGGTGGATGAACAGCTGAAGAAGAACGCGCTCGAGTATCACCGGCGCAAGCCCGCGGGCAAGATCTCCGTCCTCCCGACCAAGCAGCTCACCAACCAGCGCGACCTCGGGCTTGCCTATACACCCGGCGTCGCGGCGGCGTGCGAAGAGATCGTGCGCGACCCGGCGCAGGCGTTCGACATGACCTCGCGCGCGAACCTGATCGCCGTGGTCACCAACGGCACCGCGGTGCTCGGCCTCGGCGCCATCGGGCCCCTTGCCGCCAAGCCGGTGATGGAAGGCAAGAGCGTGCTGTTCAAGAAGTTCGCCGGCATCGACTGCTTCGACATCGAGCTCGACGAGCGCGACCCCGACAAGCTGGTCGACATCATCGCCGCGCTCGAGCCGACTTTCGGCGGCATCAACCTCGAGGACATCAAGGCGCCGGAGTGCTTCACCATCGAGCGCAAGCTGCGCAGCCGGATGAAGATCCCGGTGTTCCACGACGACCAGCACGGCACCGCCATCACGGTGGCCGCGGCGATCTTCAACGGACTGAAGGTGGTCGGCAAGCGCATCGAGGAGGTGAAGCTCGTCACCTCCGGCGCCGGCGCGGCGGCGCTCGCCTGCCTCGACCTGCTGGTCAAGATGGGCCTGCCGCTCGCCAGCATCACGGTGACCGACATCAAGGGCGTGGTGTACAAGGGCCGGCGCGAGGAGATGGACCCGGACAAGGAGCGCTACGCGAAGGACACGCGCGCGCGCGCGCTCGACGAAGCGATCGCCGGGGCCGACGTATTCCTCGGGCTGTCGGCGGGCGGGGTCCTGAAACCCTCGATGGTCAAGAAGATGGCCGAGCGGCCGCTGATCCTCGCGCTCGCCAACCCGGAGCCCGAGATCCTTCCCGAGCTGGCGAAAGCGGCCAAGCCGGACTGCGTCATCGCCACCGGTCGCTCGGACTACCCCAACCAGGTCAACAACGTCCTGTGCTTCCCGTTCATCTTCCGCGGCGCGCTCGACGTCGGCGCCACCACCATCAACACCGAGATGGAGCTCGCCGCCGCGCACGCCATCGCCGCGCTCGCCCAGGCCGAGACCTCGGAGCAGGTCGCGCTCGCCTACGGCATCGAATCGATCAGCTTCGGGCCGGAGTACATCATCCCGCGGCCCTTCGATCCGCGCCTGATCGCGCGCGTCGCGCCCGCGGTGGCGAAGGCGGCGATCGACTCGGGCGTGGCGACGCGCCCGATCGCCGACCTCGATGCCTACCGCGATTCGATGACGCAGTACGTGTACCACTTCGGGCTGCTGATGAAGCCGGTGTTCTCCGCGGCGAAAGCGGCGCCGCGGCGCGTGGCGTACGCCGAAGGCGAGGACGAGCGCGTGCTGCGCGCGGTGCAGATCGTCATCGACGAAGGCCTGGCCAGGCCGACGCTGATCGGCCGTCCGCAGGTGATCGAGCAGCGCCTCGAGCGGCTGGGCCTGCGGGTGCGACCGGGCAAGGAGTTCGAGCTGGTGAATCCGGAGTCCGATTCGCGCTACCGCGACTACTGGACCACTTACCAGCAGCTCGCCGAGAGAAAGGGCGTGTCGCCCGGCTACGCGCGCATCGAGATGCGGCTGCGCGACACGCTGATCGGCGCGATGATGATCTACAAGGGCGAGGTCGACGGCATGCTGTGCGGCACCTCCGGCACGCACGCGCGGCACCTGCACTACGTCGACCAGGTGATCGGCCTGCGCCCCGGCGTGCGCCGTTACGCGGCGATGAATGCGCTGATCCTGCCGACGCGCACGGTGTTCATCTGCGACACCTACGTCACGGCCGACCCGGACGCCGAGAACGTCGCCGAGATGACCTTGCTCGCCGCGGAGGAGGTCAGGCGCTTCGGCCTGACCCCCAAGGTGGCGCTGCTGTCGGCTTCCAACTTCGGCTCGGTCGACCTGCCCTCGGCCGCCAAGATGCGGCGCGCGCTGCAGCTCATTACCGAGCGCGCTCCCCAGCTTGAGGCCGACGGCGAGATGCACGGCGACGCCGCGCTCTCGGAGGAGATCCGCCTGCGGGTGTTGCCTCGCTCGCGGTTGCGCGGCGAAGCGAACCTCCTGGTGATGCCCACGCTGGATGCCGCGAACATCGCCTTCAACCTGCTGAAGACGGCCTCCGGCGGCGGCGTCACCATAGGGCCGATCCTGCTCGGTGCGGCGCGCCCGGTGCACATCCTGACGCCGTCCGCCACGGTGCGGCGCGTCGTCAACATGACCGCGGTCACGGTCGCCGGTGCGAACGCCCCGCGCGGGCAGGAGCAAAGCCTGTTCTAAAGGAAATGGATACCGCGGCCACCAACGTGGCGCCATTCCCGGCGAGCCGGATCAAGCCGCGGGCCGGGCTGGTGTTGACGGGGGGAGGCGCGCGCGCCGCTTACCAGGTCGGCGTGGTGAAGGCGGTGCGCGACATCCTCGGCAACCCGGTCAAGAACCCGTTCCCGATCGTCTGCGGCACTTCCGCTGGCGCGATCAACGCCGCCACGCTCGCGGTGTTTGCCGACAATTTCTCGCGCGCCGTCGGCAACCTGCTCGAAGTGTGGGAGCACATGCGCTGCGAGCACATCTACCGCACCGACGCCTGGCGCATCCTGAAGAGCGGCGCGCGCTGGCTCGGCGCGATGATGCTCATCTCGCGCAACAACCCGGTGTCGCTGCTCGACAACGAGCCGCTCGCGCGGATGCTGGAAAAAAATCTGGATTTCCAGAGGATCCAGACCCATATCGATTCGGGCGCGCTGTACGCGGTGTGCGTGACCGCCTCGGGCTACACCTCGGGCCAGAGCGTGTCGTTCTTCCAGGGCGGCAGCGGGGTCGAGGGCTGGGAGCGCAACCAGCGCATCGGCGCCGGGGTCAGCCTCAAGCTCGAGTACCTGCTCGCCTCGGCCTCGCTGCCGTTCATTTTCCCGGCGGTGAAGCTGAACCGCGAGTACTTCGGCGACGGCACGATGCGCCAGATCGCGCCGGTGAGCCCGGCGCTGCACCTGGGCGCCGACCGCGTGCTGATCGTCGGCACCGGCAGGCAGAACGTCGACCAGGCGCGCACGCGCTCCAGCGTCTACCCGTCGATCGCGCAGATCGCCGGCCATGCGCTGAACAGCATCTTCCTCGACAGCCTGGCGGTCGACATCGAGCGGCTGGAGCGCATCAACCGCACCGTGCGGCTGGTGCCGCCGGAGCGGCTCACCGACTCGGGCCTGCGGGCGGTGAAGGTGCTCTACATCACGCCGTCGCAGCCGCTCGAGCGCATCGCGGCGCGCTTCCTGCACGACCTGCCGGGGACGGTGCGCTGCATCCTGCGGCCGATCGGCGCGCTGAGCCGCGCGGGCTCGAACCTCGCGAGCTACCTGCTGTTCGAGGAATCGTTCTGCCGTGCGCTGATCGACCTCGGCTACGAGGACACCGTGAGCCGCGAGGCCGAGGTGAGGGCGTTATTTGAACCCGAAGCGAAGGACGCGACATGAGCGAGCAGAAGCCGCAGGACCCGTTCGAGATGTTCCGCCGCCTGTGGGGCCCGCTCGGCGTGCCGCTGCCGGGCATGGCGATGCCGACGCTCGACCCGCAGGAGCTCGACAAGCGCATCGCCGACCTGCGCTCGATCGAGGCCTGGCTCAACATGAACCTCAACATGGTGAAATTCTCGATCCAGGGACTGGAATTGCAGCGCGCCGCGTTGCAGGCTATGCGGTCCGTCACGCCAGGACAGAATTCGAACCCGAAAGGAGAGTGAGATGCCGAAGGCAATCCGTTTCCACAACACCGGCGGTCCCGAGGTACTGCAGCTCGACGAGGTGCCGGCCGGCGAGCCGGGTCCAGGCCAGGCGCGCGTGCGCCACACCGCGATCGGCGTCAACTTCGTCGACACCTACCAGCGCTCGGGCCTGTACCCGATGCAGCTGCCGCAGGTGGCGGGCAACGAGGGCGCGGGCGTGGTCGAGGCGGTCGGCGCGAACGTCACCGACCTGAAGAAGGGCGACCGGGTCGCCTACACCGGGCTGCCCGGCTCTTACTGCGAAGCGCGCGTCGTGCCGGCCGATCGCCTGGTGAAGATCCCGGAGGGCATCACCGACGAGCAGGCGGCCTCGATGATGCTGAAAGGGATGACGGTGCATTACCTGATCCACAGCACCTACCCGGTGAAGCGCGGCGAAACCGTGCTGTGGCACGCCGCCGCCGGCGGCGTCGGCCTGATCGCCTGCCAGTGGCTGAAGACGCTCGGCGTCACGGTCATCGGCACCGTGGGCTCCGAGGAGAAGGCGAAGCTCGCCAGGGACCACGGCGCTGACCACGTCATCAACTACAGCAAGGAGAACTTCGTCGAGCGCTCGAGCACGATCACCGGCGGCAAGAAGCTGCCGGTGGTCTACGACGCGGTCGGCAAGGCGACCTGGGACGGCTCGCTCGACTGCCTGCGGCCGCGCGGCCTGATGGTGTCTTTCGGCAACGCCTCGGGGCCGGTGCCGCCGGTGAACCTCGGCATCCTGTCGACCAAGGGCTCGCTCTACGTGACGCGGCCCACCCTCGCCACCTACATCGCGAGCCGCGCCGACCTGCTCGAGCGCGCAGCCTCGCTCTTCGGGGTGGTGAAGGCGGGCAAGGTGAAGATCGAGACCACCGGGCGCTACAAGCTCGCCGAGGCGCAGCGGGCGCACCGCGATCTCGAGAGCAGGAAGACGACCGGCTCGATCATCCTCTTGCCCTGATGCGACGCGGTTACTTGATATTGAGGATCTTCATCGCGCGCGCGAGGGTATCGACCGAGTCCTGATGCTTGCCGGCCTTGTGGAGCGCCTCACCCTCCGCACGGTACTTCTGCACCTCGGCCATCTGCTGGGCTGAGAGCTGCGGCTTGTTCGCCAGCGCCGCGTCGATCTTCTTCATGTCGGCGGGGCAGTGGAAGGCGAATGCGGCCGAGCTGGCGAGAGCCAGCGCGGCGACCAGTGCAAACTGCTTCATGATCTCTTCTCCTTTATGGAACTCGATCCGGCCGGGCTGAAGGAGCGGCTGCGGCGCCGCTCCCCTCCGGTGCCGCCAGTATACGGCGACGAGGAAGCCGGCAGGGAGGGCGCGCTCACGCCCGCCTCGGTGCTGGTGCCGGTCGTCGCCCATCCCGGCCGGCTGACGGTGCTGTTCACGCAGCGCACTTCCCAGCTGCGCATCCATTCAGGGCAGATCAGCTTTCCCGGCGGCCGCGCCGAGCCCGGGGACCCGAGCCCGGAGGTCACGGCGCTGCGCGAGGCGGCAGAGGAAATCGGCCTGAAGGCCGGGCAGGTCGAGCTCATCGGCCGGCTGCCGGAATACCTGACGCGCACCGGCTACCGCGTGACCCCGGTGGTCGGGCTGCTGACGCCGCCGCTCGAGCTGGCGCCCGACCCGCGCGAAGTCCAGGAGGTGTTCGAGGTCCCCCTCGCGTTCCTGCTCGATCCGCGCAACCACCAGCGCAGGACGCGCGAGTTCCAGGGCCGCAGCGTTTCCTTTTACGCCATCGCGTACGGCGGGCGCGATATCTGGGGCGTGACCGCCGGGATCCTGGTCAACTTCTCCCGCCGGCTTGCTGATTAGAATGACCCCATGGGCGTCATCGCGATCATCGCCGCGCTGCTGATCGAGCAGTGGCGGCCGCTCGGCGACCGCAAGAGCGTGAACGAGGCGCTCGGCGCCTGGGCCGGCTGGCTGGAGCAGTCGTTCAACGGCGGCGAGCGCCGCCATGGCATCGTCGCGTGGCTGGTCGCGGTGATACCGGCGGCGGCTGGGGGCGCCGTGCTGCACGCTCTGTTTTACGCGCTGCACCCGCTGCTCGCGCTCGCTTTCAACATCGCCGCGCTCTACGTCACGCTCGGCTTCCGCCAGTTCAGCCATCACTTCACCGCCATCCAGCTGGCGGTCAAGTCGGGCGACATCGAGCGCGCGCGGCTCCAGCTCGATGAATGGCGCGGCGCCTCGGGCGTGGTGCGCACGCGCGAGGAGGTCATCCGCCTCGCGATCGAGGAGGCGCTGCTCGCTTCGCACCGCCACGTGTTCGGCGTGCTGCTGTGGTACGTGCTGCTGCCAGGGCCGAGCGGCGCGATCCTGTACCGCCTGGCGGCGTTCCTCGCCGCGCGCTGGCAGGGCCTCGGCGCCTTCGGCCGTTTCGCGCAGCAGGCGTTCTACGTGCTCGACTGGCCGGCGGTGCGGCTGACCGCGGCCGCCTTCGCGGTGGTCGGCGATTTCGAGGACGCGGTCTACTGCTGGCGCACCCAGGCGCCGAGCTGGCCCGAGCCGAACGCCGGCATCGTGCTCGCCGCCGGCGCCGGCGCGATGGGTGTACGCCTCGGCATGCCGGTGCAGGAAGTCGACGGCATGCATCCGCGTCCGGAGCTCGGACTCAGCGAGCCCGCCGACGCCCCGTTTCTCGACAGCACCGTGGGCCTCCTCTGGCGCGCGCTGGTGGTCTGGGTGGCGGTGCTGATCGTGGTCAGTGTCGCGCGGCTGCTGTGATCAAGGCGCTCGCTTTCGATGTCTTCGGCACCGTCGTCGACTGGCGAGGAGCAGTCATCCGCGAAGGCGAGCTGGTGGCGAAGGAGAAGGGCCTGCGCGTCGACTGGCCGAAGTTCGCCGACGCCTGGCGCGCGGGCTACCACCCGGCCATGGACCGCGTGCGCAAGGGCAAGCTGCCCTGGACGCACATCGATCAGCTTCACCGCATGATCCTCAACGATCTGCTGAAGCCTTTCGGACTGGGCGGACTGAGCGAGGAGGAGATCCAGCACCTGAACCGCGCCTGGCATCGCCTGACGCCGTGGCCGGACTCGGTGCCGGGGCTGAACCGGCTGCGCGGCCGCTACGTCCTCGCGACGCTGTCGAACGGCAACGTCTCGCTCCTCGTCGACATGGCGAAGAACGCGGGCCTGCCCTGGGATTGCGTGCTCTCCGCGGAGCTCTTCGGCCACTATAAGCCCGACCCCGAGGTGTACCAGGGCGCCGCGCGCCTGCTCGGCCTGCCGCCGGGCGAGCTGATGATGGTGGCGGCGCATCCGCGCGATCTCGAAGCCGCGCAGCGCGTCGGTCTCAAGACCGCCTACGTGCCGCGGCCGCTCGAGTACGGCCTGGACGGCAGGCAGGAAACCGGGCCCCACGCGGTGTTCGACGTGACCGCGGGCGATTTCCTCGATCTTGCCGTCAAGCTGGGCGCCTAGGTTCCGGCAGGACCGGCGCCTCGAGGAGGCGCTGCGTGCCTGCGCCGCTCACGCCGCAGCCGCGGCGGATCTGAACCTGGGTGCTTCGCTGATCGGCAAGTGGATCAGCGCGGCGGCAAAGGCAAGCATCACGTCCGCGTACCACATCCACTGGTAGCCGCCGGTCGCCTCGAACAGCTTTCCGCCGAGCCAGGCGCCGAGGAAGCCGCCGATCTGGTGCGACAGCATGACGATGCCGAAGAGGGTGGCGAGGAAGCGCATGCCGTGGAGCTTGGCGACCAGCCCGACCGTCGGCGGCACCGTGGCGAGGTAGGTGAAGCCGATCACCACCGCGAACCCGATGAAGCTGGCGGTGGTCTTCGGCGCGGCGAGGAATGCAATCACCGCCAGCCCGCGCGCGGCATACAGCAGCGACAGCACCGACTTCATGCGCCAGCGCCCGATCGCCCAGCCGGCAGTGAAGCTGCCGGCGATGTTGAACAGGCCGATGAGCGACAGCGACCACGCCGCGACTTCGGGCGGCAGCTGGCAGGAGGCGACGACGCCGGGCAGGTGCGTGGCGATGAAGGCGACGTGGAAGCCGCAGACGAAGAATCCCGTGGTGAGATAGATGAAGCTCGGGTCGCGCATCGCGTCGCGCACCGCGGCCCGCATCGACTTTTCCGGCGCTGCGCGCTGCCCGGCCGGCGCGGCCTCGGGCCTGCCGCGCAGCAGCCAGGCGAGCGGCGCGGCCGCCAGCGCCATCGCGCCGACGGCGGAGAGCGCGCCCACCCAACCGAGTATGCCGGTGAGGAGCTGCGCGACCGGCACCACGGCGAACTGCCCGAACGAGCCGCCCGCATTGACGATGCCGCTGGCGAGGCCGCGCTGTTGCGGCGGCACGGCGCGGCCGACCGCCGACATGAGCACGCCCAGGCCCGCCATCCCGGCGCCGCCGGCGGCGACGACGCCGATCAGCAGGATCAGCATCCAGGTGCTGTGGGCATGCGGCGTGAGCACCGTGCCGAGCGTGACCAGGATGCCGCCGAGCGCGATCACGCGGCCGGAGCCGTAGCGGTCGGCCATGGCGCCGGCAAAGGGCTGCGTGATTCCCCACATCAGCTGCGCCACCGCGAAGGCGAGGCTGATCGAGGCGATGCCCAGGCCCGTGGCGCTGTTCAGCGGGCTGATGAACAGCGCCTGCGACTGGCGCACGCCGAAGACCAGCGCGAACACCAGCGCCGCGGCCGCGATGATCCACCATTGCCTGCGGTCAAACCGCATGCGCCCTTATGCCGGCCGGTCCCTGCCGCAGCGCCAGCACTGCGTGAACTGCGGCTCGCACAGCTCGCCGCACGACGCGCAGGCCCACGGCGGCCCGCTCTTCGCGGAAAGAGCGCTTCGCAGGACGGCCTCTGCGCGCGCGGCTTCGCTGTCGCGGACCACCCACAGCTCGGTCTGGCATTCGGCGGGCGGCAGCTCGCCCATCGCCGAGGAGAGCAGCTCGTTCCTCACCACGGCGCGGATGCCTTCGGCCTCCAGGAGGTTCCTGGCATGGTGTACCGCCGCCAGGTTGAAAGAGCTGTAGATTCTCTTCAAAGCTCGAACAGCGCGTCGCACTTGGCGGCGCAGATGAAGTCGTTCTCCGACAGCCCGCCGACGGCGTGCGTCGAGTACTCGACCCGGCACTTGTTGTAGCCGACCGTCAGGTCGGGATGATGGTCCTCGCGGTGCGAGATCCAGGCGAGCGCGTTCACGAAGGCCATGGTCTGGTAGTAATTCGCGAACGGGTAGAGCTTCGCGAGCTTGCCGTCCTCGATCGACCAGCCCTTCAGCCGGCGCAGCATGTCCTTCGCCTGCTGGGCCGTGTAGGCAGGCGTGCCGCCCTCGCACGGTTTGCACTTTGCCTTGGCAAGATCGCTCATGTGGTTTTCAGCCTCGCGATGCGGTTGGCTGCCGGGGGATGCGAGTCGTAGAACGCTGAATGAAGTGGGTCCGGGGTCAGCGTGGCGGCGTTGTCCTTGTACAGCTTGACCAATGCTGCTATCAGCTCCGCCGCCTCCGCGTGACTTACCGCGTATTGATCTGCCTCGAACTCATTCTTCCTGGAGTAAAGGCTCATCACCGGCTCAAGAATGAACATGAACGCGGGGGCAACGAGCAGGAATAGAATCAACGCGACGGCAAACGCCGGGGTTCGTACCCCGAGCCCCTCGTAGAACCATTGCTGATCAGCAAGCGCACCCAGCACAAAGAGCAACAGCAAACTTAGCGCAGACCTTAAAATCAACGCCTTCGTAATATGTCGCAGCTTGTAATGCCCCAGTTCATGCGCAAGAACCGCTTCGATCTCAGGCGGCTGCAAGCGTGATACAAGGGTATCGAACAGAACAATCCTCTTGGATGCGCCGAGGCCGGTGAAATATGCATTTCCGTGCGCAGATCGCTTGGAACCATCCATGACATACAGCCCACGTGAGCGAAAACCACACCGCGCAAGCAGCCGCTCGACCCTGTCTGCGAGTGCAGCATCCGTCACGGGTGAGAATTTGTTGAAGATGGGTGAGATAAATCTCGGAAAAACGATGTGCAGGAATATTGAATAGGCGGTAAGTACGACCCACACATAAAACCACCAGTATCTTCCCGCAGCGCCCGCCAGCCACAGGATCGCCAGCAACAACGGGGCACCCAGCACCACGGCCACGGCAAGACCTTTCGCCAGATCGACCAGGAACAGTCCCCAGGTCATCCGGTTAAATCCGAAACGCTCTTCGATGACAAAAACGCGGTATAGCGTGAGGGGAAGACTAATGACTGTGCGCAAGATGAGTACAGTGGCGATCAAGGCGATGCCGTGCCACAGTGAACTAGCGGGGACCAGCCGTACCCACTGGTCTATCAACCACTGCAAAACACCGCCTAAAGTCAGAAGCAGCACAACAACCACATCCAGCAGCGTGTCGAAGATACCCAATCGCTCCTTGGCGACGGTGTAGTCGGCCGCCTTCTGATGCGCACCGAGCGGGATCGCCTCGGCAAACGTGCGCGGCACCGCGTCGCGGTGCGCGCGCACGTGGCGGACCTGGCGCAGCGCGAGCCACAGGCGCGTCGCGGTCGCGAGGCCCAGCGCGAGGAGGAACACCCAGGTAAAAGCGTTGCTCACGCCATGAGAGAATAAAGCATGCCCGTGGACCAGAACAACCTTATCTGGATCGACATGGAGATGACCGGGCTGCAGCCCGACTCCGACCGGATCATCGAGATCGCGCTGCTGGTCACCGATGCGCAGCTCGTCACGGTAGCCGAGGGCCCGGTCATGGTGATCCACCAGCCCGGCGAAGTGCTCGACGCGATGGATGCGTGGAACAAGGCCACCCACGCCAAGACCGGGCTGATCGAGCGCGTGCGCTCATCCAGGCTCACCGAGGCGCAGGCCGAGCGCGCGGCGCTCGAGTTCCTCGCCCAGCACGTTCCGGCCAGCGTCTCGCCGATGTGCGGCAACTCGATCTGCCAGGACCGGCGCTTCCTCGCGCGCTGGATGCCGCAGCTCGAGGCCTACTTCCATTACCGCAACCTCGACGTCTCGACTCTGAAGGAGCTGGTGCGGCGCTGGAAGCCCGAGGCCGGCAAGGGCTTCCTCAAGGAAAGCAAGCACGAGGCGCGCGCCGACATGCTCGAGTCGATCGAGGAGCTGCGCTATTACCGGCGCACGGTCTTAGCTATTTGAGATGGCTTAGCACCCAGGGCTCGACCACCTCGGAGCGCACCTTGGCGTCGGGCCAGCGCTCCGAGCGGCCCATGTGGCCGCCCTGGGGATTGACCCAGACATCCTTCGGGTCGCCGTGCTTCATGAGCAGGTACAGGTCGGCGATCGGCTGCTGGCTGTCGCGCTCGCCGTTGACCAGGAGCATCGGCGCCGACGCTCGCTCCAGCATGCCGCGCGCAAGGAGAGAAAGACGCGGGCCGTAGGCGAGGAATTCGTCCATCGACTTCGTGCCGTAGACCGAGGCGCGCGCCGGGTAGACATCGAAAAGATACTCGCGGGTCGAGAAGGCCTTTTTCTGCCACTCGGGCGAGTAGTACTCGTGGATGCCGACGCCGTGCACCACCGCGCCGCGCAGGCGGTCCTTCTCGGTGTACGCCATGACCGCCGCCCAGTACCCGCTCCAGCTGCGTCCCTGCACGACGATGCGCTTCGCGTCGATCTCCGGCCGCGTCTGCAGGTAGTCGAGCGCGCGCGAGAACATGCGCTCGGCGCCGACGTCGACCAGGATCGGCGCCTGGCCCGTGCCGGGCATGTCGAGCGCGAACACGCCGACGCCGTTCTTCAGGTAGGCATCGGCCTGCGCGATGACTTCTTCCTTGCGCGAGTCGAGGCCGTTGATGCCGAACACGAGCGGCGCAGGCCTCACGTTCGCTGGCAGTCGCAGGTAGGCGACGATCTCCGCTCCCTCGAACGGGATGCGCAGCGTCTCGATCGGCGGTGTCAGCGATCTCGCGTACTGCTGGAACGCCTCGAGCGCGCGCGCGTAGGCGCGCTGCTTGCCGGGCGAAAGCCGCTCGCTCGGCCAGCGCGCGACGTTGAAGCTGCGCCAGGCCTGGTAGTAGTCGCCGCGCTGCAGGTGGCGCTCGCCGACGCGGCTCCACACTGCGGCCCATTCGTCGGGCTCGAGGCTCTTCAGGTCCGCCATCGCCTCGCGCGCGTCCTCGGCCTTGACGCCGGCGAGCGGCCCCATGTTGCGCTCGGCGCGCCGGATCGTCTCCTGCTTCAACTCCTCGAGCGAGCGCGGGCCCCAGCTTTGCGCGAACGAAAGGAACGAGACGGCCGCGAGCGCCGTGGCCGCTGCTAACTGCTTCACCGACGTTTCTTTTTGGCCGGTTTTTTCGCCCGTGGGGCAGCGCCGCCGACCTCGACGATGCACTCGATCTCCACCGGGATGGCGTTGGGCAGGGATCCCATGCCTACGGCGGAGCGGGCGTGCTTGCCCTTGTCGCCGAACACCTCGACGAACAGGTCCGAGCAGCCGTTGATGACCTTGGGCTGGTCCGTGAAATCCGGCGTGCCGTTCACCATGCCGAGCAGCTTCACCACGCGGCTCACGCGGTCGAGGCTGCCGAGCTCGGCCTTCATCACCGCGAGCAGCGCGAGCCCGACCGAGCGCGCGTGCTGGTAGCCCTGCTCAACGCTGAACTCGGCGCCGAGCTTGCCTTTCACCGCGCTCGGGCCTTTGCCGGCGAGAAACAGCAGGTTGCCGGTGCGCACCGCGTTCACGTAGTTCGCGACCGGCGGGCTCGGCGGCGCGAGCTGGATGCCCAGCTCCTTGAGACGTTTTTCCGCGCTCATGACAGGGTCACCACCTTTCCGGGGTTCATCAGGTTGTGCGGGTCGAAAACCTTCTTGATGTCGCGCATCAGGCCGATCACGTCCTCGCCGAGCTCGGCCTGCAGCGAGCCCTGCTTGCCCATGCCGATGCCGTGCTCGCCGGTGCAGGTGCCTTCCATGGCCAGCGCGCGCTTCACGAGGCGCGCGTTGAGGGCTTTGGCCTCGTCCATCTCGGCCCGGCTGCCGGGATCGACCAGGATCACGAGGTGGAAGTTGCCGTCGCCGACGTGGCCGAAGAGCGGGATCGGCATCGAGGCCCGCTCGATCTCCTTCGCGGTTTCGGTGATGCACTCGGCCAGGCGCGAGATCGGCACGCATACGTCGGTGGATACCGCACGCGAGCCGGGCTTGAGCTGCAGGCAGGCGAAGTAGGCGTTGTGGCGCGCCTCCCAGATCTTCGAGCGCTCTTCGGGGCGGGTGGCCCACTGGAAGTCGAGCCCGCCGTTGTCCCTGGCGATCTCCTGCACCTGCTCGGCCTGCTCGACCACGCTCGCCTGCGTGCCGTGGAACTCGAGGAACAGCGTCGGCGACTCGCGGTAGCTCAGCTTGTTATGGCGGTTGAGGGCCGCCATGGTGGTCGCGCACAGCAACTCGCTGCGCGCCACGGGAACGCCCATCTGCAGGGTCTGAATCACGGTCGTCGTTGCGCCGTCGATGGTCGGGAAGGCGCACACCGCCGCCGACATCGAGTCTTGCACGGGGTAGAGGCGCAGCGTCACCTCGGTGATGATGCCGAGGGTGCCTTCGGAGCCGACGAACAGCCGCGTCAGGTCGTAGCCCGCCGCCGATTTCTTCGCGCGGCGCGAGGTCTGGATGATGCGGCCGTCGGGCAGCACCACCTTCAGCGACAGCACGTTCTCCCGCATCGTGCCGTAGCGCACCGCGTTGGTGCCCGAGGCGCGCGTCGCGGTCATGCCGCCGAGGGTCGCGTCGGCGCCGGGGTCGATCGGGAAGAACAGCCCGGTGTGCTTGATGTACTCGTTCAGCTGCTTGCGCGTGACGCCCGCCTGCACTACCGCGTCGAGGTCCGCTTCGTGCACGGCGAGGACGGCGTTCATGCGCGACAGGTCGATCGTCACGCCGCCGTTCACCGCGAGGATGTGCCCCTCGAGCGAGGTGCCGACGCCGAACGGGATCATCGGCACGCGGTGGCGCCGGCAGATGTCGACGACGTCGCGCACTTCCTCGGTGGTCTCGGGGAACACTACCGCGTCGGGCAGCGCGTAGGGGAAGTAGGACTCGTCCTTGCCGTGATGCTCGCGCACCGCCGCCGAGGTCGAGACGCGCTCGCCGAGCAAGGCCTTCAGCTCGCTGACCACCGACTGGTCGAACTCGCGCGCCTTGTTCATCGGGCTATTTTAGCTTGATCTCGCCGTGGAACGGCAGCTTGACGCCGAGCGAGGGGATCTCGAGCGTCATGTGCGCCTGCAGCGTTTCATTGCCTGAAAGTCTTTTTTGCTGCAGCGCCTGCTGCACCGCCTGCTCGATCTCGCGCTGCGAGTTGACGCCGACCATCTTCAGGAACTTGCGGATGCTGAGGTTGAATGTCTCCTGGTCCATCGCCTACCTCCTCGAAAGAATTTCGCCGGCCAGCGCCTTGCCGAGCTCGACGCCCCACTGGTCGAAGCTGTTGATGTTCCAGATCACTCCCTGGGTGAACACCTTGTGCTCGTAGAGCGCGATCAGCCGGCCGAGATTGCGCGCGTTCAGCCCTTCTAGGAGCAGCATGCTCGAGGGCCGATTGCCCGGGTACTGCTTGTACGGCGGGAGTCCGGGATCGTCGGTGCCGAAGGCGAGGGCGTCGGCCTGGGCCAGCGCATTGGCGCTCAGGACTTTCTCAAGGGATAGATCGATGAAGTCGGCCGGCACGATCTGCGTTCCCTGATGGAGGAGCTGGTGGAAGGAGTGCTGGCTGACGGTGCCCTCCATGCCCCAGACGACCGGGCAGGTCGGGTAATCCAGGGGACGACCTTCGCGGTCGACGCGCTTGCCGTTCGACTCCATCTCGAGCTGCTGCAGGTACGCGGGCAGCAGGCGCAGCGCGTTCGAATACGGCAGCACCGCGTGCGTCGCGGCGCCGAGGAAATTGCCGTTCCACACCCCGATCAGCGCCATCAGCACCGGGATGTTCCTCTCGAGCGGCGCCTGCGCGAAGTGCGTGTCGATCTCGTGCGCGCCGGACAGGAACTCCTGAAACGCGTCGAAACCCATGGCGCACGCCGCGGCAAAGCCGACCGCCGACCACACCGAGAAGCGACCGCCGACCCAGTCCCACATCGGCAGGGTTTCGCCTGCGCCGAATTGCTTCGCCGCCTCGACATTCGAGGTCACGGCGTAAAACACCTTCCCTCCCCATTTTTTTGCCGCTGCCGCGTTCGACATCGTTTCCGGCGTGGTGAAGGTCTTCGAGACGACGACGAACAGCGTGGTCTGCGGATCGGCGCCTTCGAGGGCGCGTTCCAGGTCGCGCGGGTCGGCGTTGGCGGCGAAGCGCACTTCGAGCGCGCCGTCGCCCAGCGCCTCGGCGAGCAGGCGCGGGCCGAGATCCGAGCCGCCGGTTCCCAGGTTGACGATTCTTCTGAATTTCTTTTCGCTTCTGATGTTCGAGACGAGTGCCTTCATCCGTGCCAGCGTGTCACGGACCTCCCGGGGAGAAGATTCTCCTGCACGCAATGCGGTGTGCCAGGCGGCGCGCTTCTCCGTCGAATTGATGGGTTTGCCGGACAGCAGCGCTTCGCGCCACTCCGCGAAGCCGCGCTCGTCGGCCAGGTTGGCGAGCAGCCGCAGCGTCATGGCGTCCACGCGCTGGCGCGAGAAGTCGTAACGCACCCCCGGCGCCTCGGCGGCAAGCTTGCGCGAGGCAAGCAGATCGCGCAGGTGGACCGAGCGCCTGCCCTCGGCGTGCGCCAGGAGCTGCGCCCAGGCCGGGCATCCGGTCGGGGATCGGGTATTCATTTGACGAGTTGATAGAGGCGGTAGCGCTCGCCCTTGTCGCCGGGGCGGCCGACGTCGGCGAGCTTTACCCAGCCCGCTCCCGGCGCGTCGAGCTCTTGCCTCGGGCTGCCCTGGACGAGGAGCAACGGGCACGCCTCGGGCTTCAGCAGGTCGAACGCGCGCGGCCGCAGGCCGGCATGGTAGTCGAGCGCCGACGCCTGCGGCACGCCGAGCTGCTTCGCCGCGATGCAGCCGGCGCCCACCGGGACCTTGGAGCGCAGCTCCAGCGCCACCGAGCGGTAGCTCTTCTGGTAATCGGCCCAGGGCATCCACAGCATGGCGAACGTTCCCCAGAGCAGCACTACGCCGGCGGCCCAGCGCGCCACGCTGCGCAGCGGCGCGGGCGCGGCGAACAGCACGATGTAGAACCAGGCGAGCGTCAGCGCGGCCGCGAAAAGGAAGCAGAGCAGGTTGAATTGCGGCGTGAACCCAGGCGCGGCGCGGACGAAGTTGGCGGCCACCCTGGGCGGCACGCCGGTCATCATCCCCATGTACCCCAGCCAGATCAGCCCGACGAAGAAGGCGAAGGTGATGACCCCGAACCAGTCGAGCGCCGCGGCGGCCCCCCGCCGCAGCGTCAGCACGCCTTGCGAAGCGAGCAGCGCGAGCGGCGCGAGCAGCGCGAGCAGGTTGACGTCCTGCGCCGGCCCCATGTACGCCGCGCCGAGCAGGGCGGCGAGCGAGGCGAACGCCGGCACGAAAAGCCGCGGCTCGTCCAAACGCCGTCGCAGCGCCCACACCGCCCAGGCCGCGAGCGGCCAGGCCGGCCACGCAAACCAGCTTCCGGTGGAAAGAAAGTAACGCAGGTTCGCGCCGAGCGCTCCCTGCGGCTGCGAGGTCAAAGCCCACCATTCCCTGAAGAGCTCGGGCGAGCGCGCGTGAAGCGCGAGCGGCCAGCCGATCGAGAGCGCGCCGCCGACGATGAGGCTGGCCGCCCAGAAAGGCAGGGCATTGCGGCCGCGCCATTCCGGGCAGGCGAGGTGGGCCGCGACGACCGCGAGGCCGAGCGCTGCCGGCGCGATCCAGGTCGAGGAGAGGAAAGCCAGGCCAAGCGCGGCGCCGAACAGGGCGCCGGTCGCGACAGGCCGCATCGCTGCCCGCGGCAGCACGGCGAGCGCGCCGCTCAGCGCGGCGAGGCTGGCGAGCTCCGGCAGCGCCTCGTGCGCGTGCACGATGAGGCCGACCGAGCCGATGAAAACCAGAAGCGCGGCTGCGGCGGCGGTGCCGCGCGCCTCCGGGGGAGTCCAGTCGCGCGCCGCCCGGTAGAGCAGCCAGCACGCCGCGAGCAGGAACGCGCCGCTCGCGAGCCGCGCCGCGGAGTGGAACTCGACGAAGTGCTGGAACAGCTTCCCGAAGGCGAGCGCCACCCAGTAATACAGCGGCGCATCGTTCAGCCAGACCCACGAAGCGACGTGCGGCACGAGCAGATCGCCCCCCAGGGCCATGTCGTACACGATGCCGATGCCTAGCGCATCGAGCGACTTCCAGGGATCGTGCCCGGCCAGGCCGGGCAGCACGAACGCCAGCGCAAGGCCCGCGAGCCATGCGGGCGCAGGCGGCAGGGTCAGACGGGGCGGCATGCCCCGCAGGTTAAGCGGTTTTCTTCTTGGTGTAGCGGCGCTTGAACTTCTCGACCCGGCCCGCAGTGTCGACGATCTTGTGCTTGCCGGTGTAGTAGGAGTGCGATTCCGAGGATACCTCGACCTTCACCACCGGGTATTCCTTGCCGTCCTCCCACTTCATCGTCTCGCGGCCCTTGCTGTCGATGGCCGAGCGCGTCAGGAACGCATGGTTCGAGCTGGTGTCGAGGAAGATCACCGGCCGGTAGTCGGGGTGGATGCCTGGCTTCATGGTCGTGCGCCCGCTGAAAAGGTGGCGAATTATAAGGGGAAATCCCCGGTTTTCATCCCCGCCGCATAGAGTCGAAGAACTCGGCGTTGGTCTTGGTGGCCTTGAGCTTGTCGATGAGGAATTCAGCCGCCTCCAGCTCGTCCATCGGGAACAGCAGCTTTCTGAGCACCCACACCTTCTGCAGGATCGGCTGCTCGATCAGCAACTCCTCGCGCCGCGTGCCGGACCGGTTCACATTGATGGCGGGATAGATGCGCTTCTCGTGCATGCGGCGGTCGAGGTGCACCTCCATGTTGCCGGTGCCCTTGAACTCCTCGTAGATCACGTCGTCCATGCGGCTGCCGGTGTCGATGAGCGCGGTGGCGATGATGGTGAGCGAGCCGCCTTCCTCGACGTTGCGCGCCGCGCCGAAGAAGCGCTTGGGCTTCTGCAGCGCATTCGCGTCGACGCCGCCGGTGAGGACCTTGCCCGAGGCGGGTACCACGGTGTTGTAGGCGCGCGCCAGGCGCGTGATCGAGTCGAGCAGGATCACCACGTCTTTCTTGTGCTCGACCAGGCGCTTCGCCTTCTCGATCACCATCTCGGCGACCTGCACGTGGCGCGAGGCCGGCTCGTCGAAGGTCGAGGCCACCACCTCGCCGCGCACCGAGCGCGACATCTCGGTCACCTCTTCCGGGCGCTCGTCGATGAGCAGCACGATCAGGGCCACGTCGGGATGGTTCGACACCAGGGCGTGCGCGATGTGCTGCAGCATCACCGTCTTGCCGGCCTTCGGCGGGCTGACGATCAGGCCGCGCTGGCCCTTGCCGACCGGCGCGACGATGTCGAGCACGCGCCCGGTGATGTTCTCCTCGGCCTTGATGTCGCGCTCGAGCTTGAACGCCTTGTCCGGGTGCAGCGGCGTCAGGTTCTCGAACAGGATCTTGTTCTTCGCCGCCTCGGGCAGCTCGCCGTTGACCTTGTCGACCTTGACCAGCGCGAAGTAGCGCTCGCCGTCCTTGGGCGTGCGGATCTCGCCCTCGATCGAGTCGCCGGTGTGCAGGTTGAAGCGGCGGATCTGCGAGGGCGAGACGTAGATGTCGTCGGTGCTCGCCAGGTACGAGGTCTCGGGCGAGCGCAGGAAGCCGAAGCCGTCGGGCAGGACTTCGAGCGTGCCGTCGCCGAAGATCGACTCGCCTTTCTTCGCCGTGTTCTTCAGCATGGCGAAGATCAGGTCCTGCTTGCGCATCCGGTTGGCGCCTTCGATGCCGTTCGCCACCGCCATCTCGACCAGCTGGGTGACGTGGTGTTGTTTTAGTTCTGACAGATGCATAGGAATGGGAGGCGGCGGCTTGGGCGCCGCTTCCTGCTCAATAGCTGAACGGACTACTTCCGTCTCGACGGCCTGGGACTTGCTCATATTCGGGAAAGGCGCCGAAGGCGTCGGCGCGGAGAATCTCTTGCCGCTGCGGCTGGCCGGGAAATCCGGCTCAGCCGTTCAAAGAGTAAGTATTTCAGATGTTGCTGTCAAGGAAGGCGGTGAGCTGCGACTTCGAGAGCGCCCCGACGCGCGTCGCCTCGACGTTGCCGTTCTTGAACAGCATCAGCGTCGGGATGCCGCGGATGCCGAACTTCGCCGGCACGCTCTGGTTCTCGTCGACGTTGATCTTGGCGATCTTCAGCCGGCCCACGTATTCCTTGGCGACCTCGTCGAGCATCGGCGCGATCGACTTGCAGGGGCCGCACCATTCGGCCCAGTAATCCACCAGCACCGGGGTGTCCGACTTCAGCACCTCGGGGTCGAAGGTATCGTCGGTGACATGGCGTATGTCTGAACTGCTCATGGCTCCTTCCAAGGGGGGTGACGCGGAGCCTCCATTATGGGGGCGCCGCAGGGGAATCCCAAGATAGGTGGTAAACTGTTGATTGCTAATGACTTACGTAGTGACTGAAAGCTGCGTCAAATGCAAGTACACGGACTGCGTCGACGTCTGCCCGGTCGACTGCTTCCGCGAGGGGCCGAACATGCTGGTGATCGACCCCGACGAGTGCATCGACTGCACGCTGTGCGTGCCCGAGTGCCCGGTCGAGGCGATCTTCGCCGAGGACGACGTGCCCGACGCGCAGCAAGAGTTCATCGCGCTCAACCGCGAGCGCGCGCAAGTGTGGAAGCCGATCATCGAGCGCAAGTCGCCGCCTCCCGACGCCGATCAATGGGCGAAGGTGAAAGACAAGAAAAAATTTCTGGAAAAGTAAAAAGGATAAAACGCACTGCAGCAAATGCTGCGCGGTAATTTGCGCGTCGCAAAATTTTGTCGCCGCGATGCGACGATAAAAGTTCTTGCAGTTTCACTCGCGAGATTTTTTTCGGCGCTGAAACACTTTTGTAAGCAAGACCGCGTACCCTTCACGTTTGCTGCGCAGGAGGTTACATGGAACAGGGAAAGCTCGCCTTCACTGCGGTGTATCTCAAGGCCAGCCACGGCTACATCGGCTTCATCGAGGAACTGCCCGGCGTAAATTCCCACGGCCGCACCATCGACGAAGCGCGCGCGACGCTGCATAAGCTCGCGGCGGTGGTCTTCGACGAGGAGCGCCGCGGCTCGGAGGAGATGCTCGCCGGCAAGGACGTGGTGCGCGAATCCTTCTTCGTTGCCATTCCCCGCAGCTAGCTTTCACTGGGCTCAGTGGTCGTAAACGCCGGCCTTGGTCTTACCCCTGAATAGCCGGTAGACGTAGACCGTATAACCGAGGATGAACGGCAGCACGATCGCCGCGCCGGCGAGCAGGAACTTGAGCGCGCTGGGATGCGCCGCGGCCTGCCAGAGCGTCAGGCGGTCCAGCACCACGTAGGGAAACAGGCTGTACGCGAGGCCGCCGAAGGCGAGCACATAGATCGCCACCGCACCGGCAAACGGTTTCCAATCGCTTTTGCCGAGGGAAATCCAGAGCCACCCTCCCGCCGCGAGGGTTGCTGCAGGTAGAAGCATCAAATAGAAGACTTGCGGGAAATCGAACCACTTGTGGCGCACGGTGTCGCTCGTGAGCGGCGTCGCGAGGCTCACCAGCGCTACGCCCAGCGCCACCCACATCAGTCCCCAGCGCGCCCAGGCGATCGCTTTCTGCTGCAGCGCGCCTTCCGTGCGCAGGATCAGCCAGGTCGCGCCGAGGAGCACGTAGCCGCCGCACAGGCTCGCGCCGACCACCACCGCGAACAGCCAGTAGCCGAAGCCCGGCGCGAAGCCGGTGATGTAGCGCCCGAGCATCAGCCCCTGCGCGAAGCTCGCGAGCGTCGAGCCCGCCCAGAACAGCCAGTTCCACAGCTCGCGGTGCCAGCCCTCGGCCTTGATCCTGAGCTCGAACGCGACCCCGCGCAGCATCAGGCCGACCAGCATCGCGGCGACCGGCAGGTACAGCGCGCCCAGGACCACGCCGTGCGCGGCGGGAAAAGCGACCAGCAGCAGGCCGATGCCGAGCACCAGCCAGGTCTCGTTCGCGTCCCAGAACGGGCCGATCGAGGCGACCATTAAGTCCTGCTCGGCGCGCTCGGCGCCGGCCATCAGCATGCCGACGCCGAGGTCGTAGCCGTCGAGCACCACGTAGGCGAGGATCGCGAGCCCCATCAGCGCGGCGAAGACGAGCGGCAGCCACTCGGTGTTCATTTCCTCGCCATGTGCGTGAGGGTGACCATGTAGGCGATCAGAAGCACCGTATACGTCCCTATGTAGGCAGTGAGGCTCGCGCCGAGGGTCGCGCCGCCGGCCTCGCCCACGGCGTCGGCGGTCCGAAGGATGCCGGTGACGAGCCAGGGCTGGCGCCCGATCTCGGTGGTCAGCCAGCCGGCGAGCACCGCGATCCACCCGGAGAACGTGAAGCCGGCGAACGCCCACAGCAGCCACCGGGGGGGATCTTTCATGAAGAACAGACTTCCCCAGGAAAGCAGCAGCATGAGAACCCCCGTTCCGACCATCACGCGGAAGGCGAAGAACAGCGGCGCGACCGGCGGATGGTCCTTGAACGCGTCGATCCCCTTCAGCTCGCCGTCGATACTGTGCCTGAGGATGAGCGCCGCCCCCCTGGGAAGCTCGACCGCAAATCGATTCGTCTGCCTGTCGTCATCGGGAACGGCGAACAGCACGAGAGGCGCGCCTTTCTGCGTCTGCCACAGCGCTTCCATCGCCGCGATCTTCGCCGGCTGGTGCTCGAGCGTGTTGAGGCCGTGCTGGTCGCCGGCCAGGATCTGCAGCGGCACCAGCACCGCGGCAAGCTGCGCGCCGAAGCGCAGCGTGCCGCGCGCGCTCGCATCGTCGGGCGCCTTCAGCAGCCGCCACGCCGACAGCCCGGCGACCAGGAACGCCGCGGTGATTCCCGAGGCGAGCAGCATATGCACGAAGCGGAAAGGAAATGAGGGGTTGAAGATCACTTCCCACCAGCTGCCGGCGATGAGCGCGCCGTTTTCGATCGTGTAGCCGGCCGGAGTATGCATCCAGGAGTTGAGGGCCAGGATCCAGAACGCCGACACCGTGGTGCCGAAGGCGACGATCGCCGCGGAGGCTACGTGCATCCAGCCGGGCACGCGGTTCATGCCGAACAGCATCACGCCGAGGAACGTCCCCTCGAGGAAGAACGCGGTCAGCACTTCGTAGGCGAGCAGCGGGCCGGCGATGTTGCCGACCTTGTTCATGTAGCCCGGCCAGTTGGTGCCGAACTGGAAGCTCATCGTCACGCCCGTGACCACGCCCATCGCGAAGCTGAGCGCGAACACCTTCACCCACAGGCGGTAAGTCTCGAGCCAGGCCGCGTCGCGCGTTGCTTCATAGCGCAGGCGGAAGTACACCAGCACCCAGGCGAGGCCGATGGTGATGCTCGGGAACAGGATGTGAAAGGCGATGTTGAGCCCAAACTGCACCCGGGCGAGCAGCAGCGCCTCTTCCATGGCTCGACAGTATTGTCTGAAAAACGCAACAGGTACAGCAAAGGTGATGTACATCACACAAGTTCCATCCGGCCGGCTCGTATGATCGGCGCATGGAACCGGCAATCCATCCGTTCGTCGCAGGCGCCTCGGTGGCCATCATCCTGCTGTCGGGCGTCGGCATCGCGACGGTGACCGGTTACCTGCCGGGCCCGACCGCGCAGAAGGCGCAGCACGCCGTAGTGGTCGAGGTGAAGGCAGTCGAGCGCAGCGCGCGCAGCAACCAGCGCTACGACATCTCAGTGCGCCTGCCGGATGGCTCGGTCAAGACGGTGTCTTCGGACGCGCCGCCGGCCTGGAGAAGCGGCGACAAGGTGCGCGTGGTGAACGGCAGGCTCAAGCCGGCCTGACCGGCCCGATCAGGTCCCGCGGCAGGAGCCCGGCAGGTATTTCGGCAGCAGGTCGGTGCCGTCGGCCGCCGCGCCGCAGCGCCAGCCGAACAGCCCGCTGCCCATGTTCAACGTGACGCTCGCCGGGGTATTCGCGCTGGCGAGCGGCACCAGCGTGACGAACTTGTTGTTGACGCTGGCGCTGATGCCCTGGACGGTCGCGGTCACGTGGCCGTCCGGGTCAGTCGCGACACCGGCTACGTACTTCGAGAGCACGCCGCTTTCGCACTGCCAGTTACCAGCGCCGGGCGGGCTTCCGCCCGACTGATAGATCTCGGTAATGGTGGTGCGGCAGGCGCTCAGGGCGAGGATCACCTCGGACATCTTGGCGCGCACGGTGTAGTCCTGGTAGGCGGGCAGCGCAACGGCCGCGAGGATGCCGATGATCGCGACCACGATCATCAGCTCGACCAGGGTGAAGCCGCGCTGCGCCATCAGGCATTTATACCGCAGGCGCGGCGGGACGTGGCCTGCAAGAGTTCACAATCCGCCGATGTTTTTGTCAGAATGCGTTATTCGTCACGGCTTGCCTGATTCTGAGCCGATGGAACAGCCCCGCTTCGCTCCCGAGCGCGAGCGTGAATTCATCACGCGCGGCTGGTGGCGCGATGATACGCTGCCTCGGTGGCTGGCGCGGCACGCCCGAGAGCGGCCTGATTCGCAGGCGGTGGCGTTTCCGGGCGGCGCATTGACGTGGAAGACCCTCCAGGAGCGCGTCCTCAAGGCGGCGCAGGGCCTGAAGACGCGCGGCGTCGGCCACGGCGACGTGGTGGCAGTGCAGCTGCCCAACGTCCCGGAATTCATCGTCGCCTACCTCGCCATCGCGCGCCTGCGCGCGGTGATGTGCACGCTGCACATGCCTTACCGCGGCGCCGAGATCGAAGCGATCCTCGGGCACAGCGGCGCGCGGCTGTTTCTCGATTCGGCGGCCGCGGTGACGGAGCTCGAGGATGCGGATCCGCTGACCCCCGACCACCCGGAGCCCGACCCGGCGGATCCCTGCCTGCTGCTTTACACTTCCGGCACCACCGCCTCGCCGAGGGGCGTGCCGCATCCGTACCGCACGGTGCTGTCGAACGCGCGGCTCAGCGCGAACGAACACCGGCTCACCGCGGCCGACCGGATCCTGTCGCCGGCGCCGTTCTCGCACCTCTACGGGCTTTACTCGCTGCACTGCGCCTGGGCGGTAGGCGCGTGCACGCTGCTCCTGCCGGCGTTCAAACCGGATGACTTGGCCTTGCTCATCGAAAGGCAAAAACCTACGGCTCTCTGGACGGCCCCGGCGCACGTCGCCGCCTGCCGCGCCGCGGGCCTCTTCGGCAGGCACGACTGGTCCTCGCTCAAGCTCGCCATCGTGTCGGGCTCGATCGCTCCTGCCGCGCTGATCCGGGAATTCGCCGACGCGGTTCCGCAATGCGCGGTGACCCAGCTCTGGGGCATGACCGAGCTGCAGGCGGGCCTCTACACCCGTCCCGGCGACCCGCTGGAGTGGTCGGCGGGGAGCGCCGGGCGGCCGAGCCCCGGCGCCGAGGTGAGGCTTTCAGCCGAAGGCGAAATCCAGGTGCGCGGCCCGCTGCTCTTCGCGGGTTATTTCAATAATCCCGACGAGGACCAGACCGCTTTCACGCCCGAAGGCTGGTTCCGCTCGGGCGACCTGGGCGAGATGCGCGCCGGCGGCAACATCGCCATCACCGGGCGCATCAAGGACATCATCAACCGCGGCGGCGTCAAGTTCAATCCGGTCGAGGTGGAGAGGCTGCTCGACTCGCATCCGAAGATCATGCAGTCGGCGATCGTGCCGATGCCCGACCCGGTGCTCGGAGAGAAAGCCTGTGCCTTTATAACCCTCAGGGGCGAAGCGCCTGCGCCTTCACTGCAGGAACTTTGTGACTACCTGTTGCACAAGAACATAGCGAAGAACAAGCTGCCGGAGCGCCTGGTCGTGATCCCCGAGATGCCGCTCACGCCGACGCGCAAGATCATCAAGGGACGGCTGCGCCTGCCGCAGTCCTAGGGTGGCGATCGCCTTCGCGCTGCTCAGCTCGCTGTGCTTCGGCATCGCCCATGTGAGCGCAAGCGTCGGCCTGCGCTCGCTCGATCCCCGCTCCGGCGCGGCGATCAGCATTCCGACCGCCACGCTGCTGTTCGCCGCCGCGGCGCCTTTCGCGCTCGATCTCTCCCGGTTCAGCGCCGCGGCCGCGATCCTGTTCGCGCTGGTCGGCCTGTTTTTCCCGGCGGTGGTCACGCTGCTCAATTTCCGCTCCAACGAGCTCCTCGGTCCGACCGTCACCAGCACGGTCTCCGGAACCACTCCTCTGTTCGCGCTCGTCGCCGCCGCGCTGCTGCTCGGCGAGAAGATCCCTTCGCACGCTGCCGCGGCCGCGCTCGGCGTGGTGATCGGCATCGCGCTCCTTTCCTGGCATCCGGGCGGCGTGCGCCGGTTTTCTGGATGGTCGCTCGGCTGGCCGTTCCTCGGCGCCGTGGTGCGCGCGCTTGCCCAGGTGGGCGCGAAGGCGGCGCTGCTGCTCTGGCCCAACCCGTTCGCGGCGAGCCTGATCGGCTACGCCGTCTCGTCGATCACGGTCGTGAGCGCGGACCGGCTGCGGCGCTCGCAAAGGATGCGAGCCACGCCGCGGAGTTTCGTCTGGTTCGGGATCACCGGGGCGCTCAACGGCGGCGCAGTACTGCTCATGTACCTCGCCTTGACGGCTGCGCCGGTGGCGCTGGTCGCGCCGATCGTGGCAGCCTATCCAGTTGTGACGGCACTGGTCAGCATGATTGCGTTGCGCGAGAAAACGGTTACTGCACGAGGGTTGCTCGGTTCGGCGATAACGGTCGCCGCGATAGTCTACCTGGTAGCGAGTCGTTAGTTACCCAGCGCGGCGAGCAGCCGTTTCAGGAACTCGTCGATCGAGCCGCGCTCGATCCAGCGCGCGACCGCCACCAGGTCGTGGTCCGGGTCGACGTACACGATGTTGGTGCCGTTGCCGATATGCGCGAAGGCGCTCGCCGGCGCGCTCGGGAAGAGCTTGCGGTCGCGGTTGTTGTACCAGTTCATGAAGCCGTAGGCGGGCTCGGCGGGCGTCGGCGTGAGCGCCCAGTCGACCCATTGGGCCGAGAGGAGCTGGCGGTCCTTCCACCTGCCGCGGCGCAGGGTGAGATAGCCGAAGCGCGCCATGTCGTAGGCGTTGATGAACATGCCGCCGCCCCAGTGCCCGCCGCCCGACACCGACTGCACCGGGCTGCCGTCGAGCACGATCCACGAGTTCTCGTAGCCGAACCAGCGCCAGGTGTTCGAGGCGCCGATCGGGTCCATGATGGTTTCCTTCAGCACCTGCGGCAGCGGCCGGCGCCAGAGGTTGAGCGCGGCGAGCGCGAGGACGTTGACGCGCACGTCGTTGTACTTGTAGACGCTGCCCGCCTTGTTGCGCGGCCGCGTAAGCCATTCGCTCGGCTTGGCGCTCGGCCGATCGGCCCAGTCTGGCTTGCCCCACAGCGTGCCCTCCCAGTCGCTCGTCTGCCGCAGCAGGTGGTTCCAGGTGATGGTGCGGTTGTGCGGCGTCTCGAACAGGTAAACGAGCTCCGAAGTCTCGTAGAGCTGGATCGGCGCGACGTAGTCCTTCACCGCGTCGTCGAGGCTCCGAATCATGCCGCGGTCGTAAGCCACTCCGACCACGCTCGAGAGCAGGCTCTTGGTCACGCTGTGGGTCATGTCGACGCGCGAGGGCTCGCCCCACTCGGCGACGATGTAGCCGCGGTAAACGACGACGCCGGTCTGGTCGCCGCGGTCCTTGATCGGGCCGATCGCCTGGCCGAACGGCTCGCGTCCGAAGGTCTGGTAATGGTTGAGCGTCAGGTCGCGCGGGTTGCGCGATTCGCTCGCCACCGCGAAATCGATCGCGCCCTTGAGCAGCGCCGCGTTGATGCCTGCTTCGGCGGGCGTCTTGCGCTGCCAGAGCGCGTCGGGATAGTAGACGCCCTGCGCGTTTACGCAGAGTGAAACTAGCAGCAGCCCGACTACGGCAAGACCACGGCGCAGCATTTACTGCGGCTCGATCTTGGCCATCTTCGCGTAGCGCGCCCAGCGCTCGAAGTCGGCGTTGAGCAGCCGGGCCGCCGATTCGGGCGTGCCGGGGAAGGGATCGAACGCGGAGCGGGCGAGGAACTGCCGGCCTTCCTCGGAATTGGTGATCTGGTTGAACCAGCCGGCGAGCTTGTCGATGACCGGGCGCGGCGTCCCCGCCGGCGCGAGCACGCCCCACCAGGGCGTCATGTCGTAGTCCTTGAAGCCGGCTTCCTGCATCGTCGGCACCTCGGGCAGGGCGCCCGAGCGCCGAGCGGTGGTCACGGCGAGGATGCGCACGAAGCCGTTCCTCTGCTGCGCGAGGGTCCAGGTCGAGTCGAAGGCGATGAAGTCGAGCTGCCCGGCGAGCAGGTCGGCGAGCGCGTTGGGGTTGGCCTTGTACGGCACGTAGGTGGTGTCCAGGCCGGCCATCGACTTGAACAGCTCGCCCGAGATGACGCCGGCGTTGCTGGTCGCGCCGTAGAAGCCCTGCCTGGGCTGCGCCTTCAGGTGCGCCACCAGCTCCTGGATGCTGTGGATCGGCTTCTTCGCGTCTACCGCGAGGGTGAACGAGACCGTGGCCAGGGTGGTGACGGCGGCGAAGTCCTTCTGCGGGTCGTACGACAGCTGCCTGAAGAGCGACCGCGCGAGGTTCACGGTCGAGCTGACCGGAGTGATCAGGATCGTCAGCCCGTCGGGCCTCGACTTGGCGACGAACTCGTTGGCCACCATGCCCTGCGCGCCGGGCTTGTTCTCGACGATCACCGGCTTGCCGGCGAGCCGCGAGAGCTGGTCGCTGTAGAAGCGCACGATGAGGTCGGCGCCCGACCCGGCGGCGTAGTTGCAGATGGCGCGGATCTCTCGCGCCGGGTAATCCTGTGCCGCCGCGCCCTGGAGCCACGCCGACAGCGCCAGCGCCGCGAGGGCGGCGAAAGTCTTTATCATCCCGGAACCTCCTCGCATAAGTCTAAACCGCCATGGCCACCATTCCACGCCGCGTTGCGATCCTCGGCGGCGCCCGCATCCCGTTCGCGCGCGCCAACACCGCCTACGTCGACCAGGGCAACCTGGAGATGATGTCGGCCGCGATGAAAGCATTAGTGGATAGATTTTCCTTGAAAGGACAGAAAATCGGCGAGGTCTCCGCCGGGGCCGTCATCAAGCACTCGCGCGACTGGAACCTGGCGCGCGAGTCGACGCAGTCGGCGGGCCTCGATCCGCAGACGCCGGCCTACGACGTGCAGCGCGCCTGCGGCACCAGCCTCACCGCCGTGTCGACGCTCGCCAGCCGCATCGCGCTCGGCGAGATCGACTCGGCGATCGCCGGCGGCTCGGACAGCGCGAGCGACATCCCGATCTCCTATGGCAGGAATTTGCAACGCATTGCTTTAAAGAGTGCCCGCGGGAGGTCCCTGGGAGAACGAATCGCGCCCTGGCTCCGCCTTCGTCCGAAAGATTTCAAACCCTCGACCCCCGGCGTCGCCGAGATGCGCACCGGCCTTTCGATGGGCGAGCACTGCGAGTTGATGGCGAAGGAATGGGGGATCGGCCGAGCGGAGCAGGACGAGCTCGCGCTCGCCAGCCACAAGAAGGCGGCGGAGGCGTGGCGCGGCGGCTTTTACGCCGATCTCGTGTTTCCCTTCGGCGGCCTGAAGACCGACAACAACGTCCGCGCCGATGCGAGCCTCGAGAAGCTCGCTTCCCTGAAGCCCGCGTTCGACCGCAGCGGCGCCGGCACGCTCACCGCCGGCAACAGCACGCCGCTCACCGACGGCGCGGCGTGCGTGCTTCTCGGCTCGGAAGAGTGGGCGCGCTCGCGCGGCATCCCGATCCAGGCATACCTCACGCACACCGCGTCGGCCGCCGTCGACTATGCCGGTCTCGCCGGCCCGCGCGAAGGCCTGCTGATGGCCCCGACCTACGCGGTGCCGCAGATGCTCGAGCGCGCCGGCATCCGACTGCAGGATTTCGACATTTACGAGATCCACGAGGCCTTTGCCGCGCAGGTGCTCTGCACGCTGAAGGCCTGGGAATCGGAGGAGTACTGCCGTACCCGGCTCAAGCGCACGCAGCCTCTGGGCTCGATCAACCGCGGCAAGATGAACCCGAAGGGCGGCAGCGTCGCCGTCGGCCATCCGTTCGGCGCCACCGGCGCGCGCATCGTCGCCGGGCTCGCGAAGCAGCTCGCCGACCGCGGCTCGGGCCGCGGGCTCATTTCAATCTGCACGGCCGGCGGGATGGGAGTCGCAGCGATCCTCGAGCGCTGACACCACCCCCCCGTTTGGATCATTGCAGGTCCGGAGGCGCAGGAGTAAGGTTTCCGCCCAGTATTCAAAAAAGTGAAAGCTTCCCGTTTTCGCTTTCTTACGGGCCAGCAGAGCCTGTCCTTTCGGTACCTCTGTACCACTCTGCCAAATAACGTAGCGGCTGTTCAGCCACTTATTCAGTGGCATTCAATCTACGGGGGTCGCTGTGAACATTCATGGGATCAAACCATATCTGGTGGCAGGAACATTGGCGTTGGCGGCACAAACGGCCGATGCTTGGGATGACGCTCAGTTTCGTTGTCCGGCAGGGCAGGCAATTCAGGGCGTGGACGTTGCCACACACACCCTGATATGCATTCCAGTAAGCGCTTCTTCGGCAGACATCGCTGCACTCGTCGCGCGCGTGACCGCATTGGAAAGCGAAGCTGCCAATGAGCGCAACGCGAGATTGGCCGCGGACAACGCTTTGCAAGCCAACCTAAGCTCGGAAGCCGCGGCTCGTGCTGCTGCCGACACGACGCTCCAAGGCAATATAAATGCCGAGGCGATTACGCGGATTGCAGAGGATGGCACCACCCTTGCAAGCGCGAAGGCTTACACCGATACAAAAGTCGCCGAAGGCGGTGGCGGCGGGGCGCTGAGCTTCCTGCAGCCCTATATCAGCCTCGAGGTCAATCCTATTAACGGCGTTAACGGGCCGCACATTATCTTCAGCGGGGCCAATGTCCACGTCCGTAGCGGCAGCGGAAGAACCGACGACAACAACACGCCTACCGGCCTGGGTAATCTGATTGTCGGGTACGACGAGCAGCAGACCGAGGCTGTAAGCCGCACCGGATCGCATAACCTCATCGTAGGAGGGCAGCACAGCTTCACCAGGTATGGCGGCCTGGCTGCCGGCGCAGCCAACACGCTCGACGGGGTTTCAGCATTTGCAGCCGGTGTCAGAAACGTAGCGAGTGGTGACTTCTCCAGCGTGACGGGCGGCGCAGGCAATTTCGCCGGCGGGGGCTCTTCGAGCATTAGCGGCGGGCAGGAAAACATGACGGTAGAAGTTGCTTCCAGCGTCACCGGCGGCCGGCAGAATACGGCAAGCGGGGTCTACGCCAGCGTTACCGGCGGCTTTACCAATGCTGCCGCCGCTGAAGGTTCAAGCGTCAGCGGAGGACAGGGCAACGTCGCTTTTTTGCCGTTCCAGCACGTGCCGTAGAGTTTCAAAATAGCCGCTCGGATTCCGGGTGGCCGTCGCCCTCGCGCTCGAGGCCGTGCGCGCCCACGCCGAGCAGCCGCACCGGCCGACTGGCGGCGTCGGTGCGCGCGAGGAGCGTTCGGGCGCAGTCCGTGATGTACTTTTCAGAATTACTTGCACTTTCTGCAGTGTGGCTGCGTGTCACGGTAGTGAAGTCCGCATACCGTACTTTGATGGTCACGGTGCGCGCGCGCAGCCGCTTCCTGCTCAGCGAGGCGGCAAGCTGCCCGGACATGCGCTCGAGCTCGCTCGCCATCTCCTGGAAGTCGGACAGGTCGCGGGCGTAGGTCTCCTCGCAGGAGATCGACTTGTAGGGCCGGTTTGAGACTACCGGCCGCGGGTCGTCGCCGTGCGAAAGCCGGACGAGCCACTCTCCGAGGCTGCCTACGGTGCGCGACAGGAGCTCGCGGTCGGCGCTGCGCACGTCCACCAGCCGCGCGATGCCCACCGCGCGCAGCTTCTTCGCGGTCACCGGGCCGACGCCCCACAGCGACTCGACCGGGAGCTGCTGCAGGAACTGCTCGACTCGCTCAGGCGCGATCACCGTAAGCCCGTCCGGCTTTTCCCAGCCGGAGGCGATCTTGGCGAGGAACTTGTTCGGCGCCACGCCCGCCGAGGCGGTGAGCCCGAGCTCGCCGCGGATGCGCTCCTTGATGCGCTTTGCGATGTTGGTCGCGAGCGCCTCGCCCCAGAGATTCTCCGTGACGTCGAGATAAGCCTCGTCG
>VBBY01000215.1 GCA_005881595.1 Betaproteobacteria bacterium
CGCAGTCGGCCTGGCAGGACTCTCCTGGAGCCGCAGAGCTGGCTGATTTGCATGGCGCCGAGGCGCCGTCCGAGTGGGTGGTGCGCTGGGCGCAGCTGGTGACGCGCGGCCCGGTGCTCGATGTGGCGAGCGGGGCGGGTCGACATGCGCGTTTCTTTGCCGGGCGCGGCCTCGCGGTCGTCGCGGTAGACAGCGTTCCGCAGTCGATTCCCGGCGCGACGTTCGTGCAAGCCGATCTGGAGAGCGGCCAGCGCTGGCCGTTCGCAGGTCAACGCTTCGCCGCCGTGGTCGTTGCGAATTATCTGCACCGCCCGCTGCTTGCGCAGCTCGAGCTGGCGCTAGACGAGGGCGGCGTGCTGATCTACGAAACATTCATGGCAG
>VBBY01000216.1 GCA_005881595.1 Betaproteobacteria bacterium
CCGGCCTATCTGCTGCAGCCCGGGGAGTTGCTGCGTGCTTTCAAGGCGCTGACAGTAGTGGCGTTCGAGCAGGGGACGGTGGAGCGGCCGAAGCAAGCGGCGATGCAACGGATCTGCGCGCTACGAGGGCCGGCCGAAAGCGCTAGAATCGCGCCCTGAAAGGGAGTCTTGCATGATTACCGGAAGCCTGGTCGCAATCGTCACGCCGATGCACGAGGACGGTCGCCTCGACATGGCGCGCTTCAGGAGCCTGATCGACTGGCACGTCGCCGAGGGCACCGACGGCATCGTGGTGGTCGGCACCACCGGCGAATCGCCGACCGTGGATGTCGAGGAGCACAAGGAGCTGATCCGCGTCGCGGTCCAGCATTCCCACGGGCGTATCCCCGTGGTTGCGGGAACCGGCGGCAATTCGACCGCCGAGGCGATCGAGCTGACCGAAGCGGCGAAGAAAGCCGGCGCGACCGCATGCCTGTCCGTGGTGCCTTACTACAACAAGCCGACGCAGGAAGGCCAGTACCGCCACTTCCGCAAGATCGCGGAGACCGTCGACCTGCCGATGATCCTGTACAACGTGCCGGCGCGCACCGTCGCCGATCTGCACAACGACACGGTGATGCGCCTCGCGCAGGTGCCCGGCATCATCGGCATCAAGGACGCGACCGCCAACATCGAGCGCGGCACCGATCTCATCAAGCGCGCGCCGCGCAACTTCGCGATCTACAGCGGCGAGGATGCCACCGCGCTCGCGCTGATCCTGCTCGGCGGCCACGGCGTGATTTCGGTGACCGCCAACGTGGCGCCGAAGCCGATGCGCCAGATGTGCGCGGCGGCGCTCGTCGGCGACGTGAAGAAGGCGCGCGAGCTCAACCTGCGCCTGCTGCCGCTGCACCAGCGCCTGTTCGTAGAGGCCAACCCGATCCCGGTCAAGTGGGCGCTCGCCGAGATGGGCATGATCGAGTACGGCCTGCGGCTGCCGCTGTCGCCGCTCGCCGAGAAGTTCCATCAGACGCTGCGCGAGGCGCTGCACGAGGCGGGCATCGCGCTGCCGGGGCTGCGCGTGGTGGAGGGCCGCGCCTGATGAGGAAAGCCGCAGCTGCCGCTGCGCTAGCGCTGCTTGCCGGCTGCGGCACCAGCCTCTTCGACAGCAAGGTCGACTACAAGTCGGCGGGCACGCTGCCGAACCTCGAGGTGCCGCCCGATCTCACCGCGCCGGCGCGCGATACCCGCTTCGTCGTGCCCGAGACCGGCAAGTCCTCGGCAACGTTCTCCGGCTACCAGGCCGAGCGCAAGGAGCAGACGAGGGCCGGCAACACGGCGGTGCTGCCGCAGGTCGAGAGGATGCACATCGAGCGCGCCGGCGCCGAGCGCTGGCTGGTGGTGCAGGACCAGATTCCCGAGAAGCTCTGGCCGCTGGTGAAGGACTTCTGGCAGGAGAACGGCTTTCTCATCAAGACCGAAGCGCCCGAGGCCGGCGTGATGGAGACCGACTGGGCGGAGAACCGCGCCAATATCCCCGAGGGCGGAGTTCGCTCGCTGCTGGGCAAATTTGCCGACCAGGTCTATTCCACCGCCGAGCGCGACAAGTTTCGCACGCGGCTCGACCGCACTCCCGACGGCAAAGGCACCGAGATCTATATCAGCCACCGCGGCATGAAGGAGGTCTACACCACGCCGCGCGACGTGGCGGGAACGACCGGCCAGACGATGTGGCAGCCGCGCGAGTCCGACCCGGGCCTCGAAGCCGAGTTCCTGCGCCGCGTGATGGTGCGGCTCGGCGCGCAGGAGGAAAAGGCGAAGCAGCTCGCCGCGGGCGGCGGGGCGCCGCTGCAGTCCCGCGCTGAGCTCAAGAAAGGCGGCGATGGCAATGAGCTGCTGAAGGTCTACGAGCCGTTCGACCGGGCCTGGCGGCGCGTCGGCCTGGCGCTCGACCGCGTCGGCTTCACCGTCGAGGACCGCGACCGGCAGAAGGGCCTGTACTTCGTGCGCTACGCCGATCCGGAGGCGGAGATGGGCAAGAAGGACCGCGAGCGCGGCTTCTTCTCGCGGCTGTTCAGCTCGGACGATTCCAAGACCAAGGCCGAGCACTTCCGCGTCGAGGTGAAGCAGGACCCGGAGGGCAGCCTGGTCAACGTGCTCAACAAGGACGGCGGGACGGAGGGCTCGCGTACCGCGCAGCGCATCCTCAGCCTGCTGCTCGAGCAGCTGAAATAGCCGTTGGTGCGATTTGCCTCGCTAGCCAGCGGCAGCAAGGGCAACTGCCTGGTGGCCGAGGTCGGCGGCACGCGCCTGCTGGTCGATTGCGGCCTCAACCTGCGCGATACGGAGCGCAGGCTCGCTCGCCTGAACCTGATGCCGTCTGAAATCGACGGCATCCTCGTCACCCATGAGCACGGCGACCACGCCTGCGGCGTGTTCGACTTCGCCGCCGCGCACGGCGCCACGGTTTATCTCACGCACGGCACGCTCGGTGCATTAGGCGCCGAAGGAAAAGTCGTCGAGGGGGTACGCATCAGCATCATCAGCAGCAAAGACGTTTTTTCAGTTAACTGCATGGAAGTACGGCCCTTCACCGTGCCGCACGACGCGCGCGAGCCGGTGCAGTTCGTGCTCTCGGACGGCGCCGCGCGCCTTGGAGTGCTCACCGATATCGGATCGCCCACCGCGCACGTGGAGCAGGCGCTCTCCGGCTGCGACGCCCTGGTGCTCGAGTGCAACTACGACCTCGAGATGCTGCGGGGCGGCGCCTACCCGAGGTGGCTGAAGGAGCGCATCGCGGGGCCGCTCGGCCATCTGGACAACAGGCAGTCCGAGCGGCTCCTCGGCGCGCTCGATTGCTCGCGGCTGAAGCACGTGATCTGCGCGCACCTGTCGCAGCAGAACAACCGGCCGGAGCTGGCGCGCGCCGCGCTGGCGCGCGCGATGGGGTGCGAGGAAAGCTGGATCGGACTCGCTGGGCAGGAAGAAGGCTTCGACTGGCGGAGCATCTGAGCGCTTTGCCGGCCCCCTGACAAGGGGGCCGTGAGCCGAAGGCGAGCGGGGGGTTTGGCGAGCTTTGCGAGCGAAGCAGAAAACCGAAACCGTACTCCACTCCATTTATCTGCTGCCTATTTCTGTAGGATTCCGGGCAACCGGCTGCAAAGTTTTCATCTGAAACGTGAAACGGCGGCCGGCAGGGGGCGCCGTGTGTGGGCTATAGCGAAGTCGTCTGGTTTCGACCCTGAGCCGCCGGTCGCCTTTCTCCATACCGGACATTCACGGATAGGATAATCAATTCTCCGGCGCGCCGCAGTCCAGTGCTTGAAGCTGTCCTGAACGGCGTACATCGGTCTTATGTTAATTTCGTTCCACCTCGCGCACCCCTCAGCAGGGGCGGTCGGAGCGAGTCTAGTGGTAAAACATGTAAGTCATATCGACGTTCAGGATTGCGGGACGCTTCCCGAAACCGATACGTCCGCCGAATTGCGCCTTTTCGTAAGCCTTCAGCTCTTCTTCGCCGATCAGATCTTTCCAGCGCTCGAGTCCCATTCGGACGATCTCCACTGCATGAATTAATTAAAAAACGACGGACTACTCCGCCTTCACATTACCTTCCCTGATCACCCGCGCCCACTTCTTCGTTTCGGTCTGGATGAATGCGGCAAACTGCTCCGGCGTGCTGCCCACAGGGTCTGCACCCAGGCCCGAGAGTTTTTCGCGAACGTCCGGCGCCTGCAGCGCCTGCGCCGCCTCCCTGTAGAGGCGCATCACGATCTCGTTCGGCGTGCGGGCCGGCACGAGCAAGCCGTTCCACGACACCATCTCGAAACCGGGCACGCCCGCTTCGGCCATCGTGGGCACGTTCGGCTGCAGCGGCGTGCGCTTCGTGCTGTTGACCGCCAGCGCGATCAGCCTGCCTTCCTTCACGTGCGGCAGCAGCGCGGGCGTGGTCTCGAAGGCGATCGTCACGTTACCGGCCAGAAGGTCGTTGAGCTCCGGCGCGGTCCCCTTGTAGGGCACGTGCACCATCTCGACGCCCGCCATCTGCTTGAACATTTCCCCGGCAAGATGGGGCGACCCGCCCGTGCCCGAGGAAGCGAAGTTGAGCGAGCCGGGTTTCGCCTTGGCCAGGGCGATCAGCTCCTTAACCGACCTCACCGGCAGCGAAGGATGAATGGCGAGGATGCTCTGCACCGATGTCGTCTGCGTGACCGGCGCCAAATCCTTGAGCAGATCGAACGGCAGGTTCCTGTAGAGACTGTGGTTGATCGTGCAGGCGATGGTGCACATGAGCAGCGTGTAGCCGTCGGGCGCCGCCCTCGCCGCTGCCTCCGTCCCGATGTTGCTGTTTGCGCCCGGTCTGTTATCGATCAGCACGGTCTGCCCCAGGCTCGCCGACATCTTCTGCCCGACGAGACGCGCGGTGATGTCGGTAGCCCCGCCCGGCGGGAAGCCGACGATCAGGCGAATGATCTTGCCGGGATAGGCTTGCGATTGCGCCAGCCCACTGCTCGCGCCGCCCAGCGCGGACACGGCGATCAGTACCAGTTGCAATGAACGGACGAGCTTCACGACTTGCCTCCTCGAAGCGGGGATTGCGAATAGCGGTGACGGATGATACGGATTTTTCGTCGTTTTCCAGATGGTACCAGATCGATCGGCCATAATGCGGGCACGCTTCGCCTTATCTCATCGGGAATCCATGACCGACAAAAAGCTCGACCCCGCCGACCTCGCTGCGATCACCGGGCGCACGCTCAACCATTACGACCGCTTGGCCGAGAGCTTCTGGTAGGGCACACGCGATCACGAGGTCACCCAGAACATCGATGCACTCCTGCAGCACATCGGGGCCGATCCGCCGTTCACCCTGCTCGACTTCGGCTGCGGTCCGGGACGCGATCTCAAGGTGTTCATCGAGCGCGGTCACATGGCGATCGGCCTCGAGGGCTCAGCGCGCTTTGCGCAGATGGCGCGCGCCTACAGCGGCTGTGAGGTCTGGCAGCAGGATTTTCTGAAGCTCGATCTGCCTGCCGGCCGCTTCGACGGCGTCTTCGCCAACGCGGCGTGCCCCTCGATCCCTGCCGGCCGATCGTCAAGGCGGACAACATCAAAGGAGGGAACGCCATGCACTTTCCTCGCCGTGAATTTCTGCGTCTGGTAGCGGGCACCGCTGCTCTCCCGGTTGTCTCGCGCATCGCGCGGGCGCAGACCTATCCGACGCGACCAGTGCGCATCGTCGTCGGGTTTCCTCCCGGCGGCCCGGGCGATATCCTTGCGCGGCTGACGGGTCAATGGTTGTCGGAGCGGCTCGGACATCCATTCATCATCGAGAACCGCCCGGGCGCCGGCGGCAATGTCGCCACCCAGGCGGTCGTGAATGCGTCCCCCGACGGCTATACGCTCCTCTTGGTCAACGCGGCGAACGCAATCAACGCGACGCTCTACGAAAAGCTCAAATACGATTTCATCCGCGACATCGTGCCAGTCGCCGGGATCATGCGCGTGCCCCTTGTCCTGGAGGTAAATCCGTCGCTTCCGGTCAAGACGGTTCCCGAGCTCATCGCCTATGCCAAGGCGAACCCGGCCAAGCTCAACATGGCGTCGGCCGGTAACGGTACTCCGCAACATGTCTCCGGTGAGCTGTTCAAGATGATGGCTGGCGTCAACATGACCCATGTGCCCTACCGCGGGTCGGCGCCCGCGCTGGCCGACCTGCTCGGCGGACAGGTGCAGGTCATGTTCGACACCATGCCCGCATCCATTGAATACCTCAGGGCCGGAAAGCTGCGCCCGCTGGCGGTGACGACCGCGACGCGCTCCGAGTCGCTGCCGGATATCCCGACCGTGGCCGACTTCGTGCTGGGATACGAGTCGAGCGCCTTTTATGGCGTCGCCGCACCCAAGAACACGCCAGCCGAAATCATCGACAAGCTCAACAAGGAGATCAATGCCGCCCTCGCCGATCCCCGGACGAATGCGCGGCTCGTGGCCTTGGGCGGCACTCCGTTCACCGGCTCCCCCGCTGAGTTCGGCAAGCTCATCGCGGATGAAACCGAGAAGTGGGCGAAGGTGGTGAAGTTCGCGGGTATTAAGCCGGACTAATCCGGAAAATCCGGCGATTCGGTCACACATTCCATAAATGTTTCGTTCCGCGAATGGCAGCTACAGCGTCTTCTCAAGAAGATCCCTTTTTGAGAACGCAGTTCGCAAGACACCTGATGCGCGCTAATAGCTCGCAAGCAGTACGAAGGCTTGGGTCACGACCGGCAGCCCCGCTGGGATGGAACGGCCGCTAGTGCCCCAGGAGCGGACCTATCGCGCCCACAGGATGAGCGGCCCCTCCTGGCCGGTAAGCGCTCTCGGCGGATTGTCGCTATACGACCCAAAGCGGACATTGCTGACAGGCGCCTGGAGACCGGACGCGGATATTAAAGGATACGAAATTCCTTCGCGCCCGTGCCGCGAAATGCGCGGTTTGCGGCGTGTTTCGGGTCGCTGAGCGGTGCTTCTCGCTATGATCGATCCGGCCGCGGCGGCGAGGCCGCTTCAGCGCGGTGCCGTCGCTGCGGCCGGTATCAGCGGAGCCGCAACGGGACGGCCGATCTTGGCGAGCGCGGCGCGGATCTGCTCCATCTTTTCCGCGGCCGCCTTCTCGCCTTCGAGGATGGCGAGGTGCTTGGACTGGAAATCGGTGCCGCCGATGCTGCCGACATCGGGGCGGATGACCACGTCGGCCTGGCCGAGCTGGTATTGCGCGACCGTCGTGCTCATGATGGTGAACGTCTGCAACAGCACGTCGATCATGCTCGACACCTTCGCGTTTTTCGGCTTGGACGAGATGTCCACCGCGATCACGAGATCGGCGCCCATATCACGCGCGACTTTGGCGGGCACGGGGCTCACCAGCCCGCCGTCGACGAATTCCCGCCCGCCGATGCGCACCGGCTGAAAGACGCCCGGAACGCTCGACGACGCGCGCACCGCGAGGCCGACGTCGCCGCTGCGCAACACCGTCATTTCACCGGTTTGCAAGTCGGTCGCCACCACCGCCAGCTTGCGGGGCAGCGCGTTCATCGGACGGTTGACGAGCGCCTTGTTGACGAAATTCTGCAGCGCCTCGCCCCGGATGAAGCCGCGGTCGGGCAGCACCCAATCGCTCACCGACCCGTCCTCCATGCTGAGCGCGAGCTTCTGCAATTCGAAGCCGTTTGCGCCGCCTGCATAGAGCGCGGCGACCACGCTCCCTGCGCTGGTTCCGACGATGATATCCGGGACGATGCCCTGGGCTTCGAGCGCCTTGATGACGCCGACGTGCGCAAATCCCCGCGCCGCGCCGCCTCCCAGCGCGAGCGCGATCTTGGGCGCGGCGGGAGGCGCGGCGGACTTGTCCGGCAAATTCGCGCACGCCGACAAAAGAGCGAGGAGCGCGATCGGGGTGGCACGGAGCATGGGGGTACCCTGAGGGAAACGGACGGAAACGGACGGGTCCTTGCCGGAAACCCGACCCGAAATGGAGATTGTAGCGGATTCTTCGCCCGTTCCGGTGCGGGCAGGTATTTTCCGCCTCTCGTCAAAAAAGGATAGGAAATTCCTTCGCGTCCGTGCCGCGGCCTTATGGCAATAATGGGTCTGATCGACGAGCTGAACAGCTTGAAGAAAAAGTATCGCCTCGCCGCCACGCGTCAGCCCGCCAAGCGCCAACTCACCTGGCTGCGCAGCTTTCCCGACCTACTCCGGCTCGACGCCGGCGGCGCGCAGGATCCGGCGGTAGCTCTCCATCTGCTCCTTGACGAAGGCCGCCAGCTGCTCGGGCGATGACGGTGTCAGCGCGAACGCCTGCTTTTCCATCGCCGCCCGCACCTCGGCACGCGCCATCGCCGCGCCGAACTCCTTGTTGAGGCGCTCGACCACTTCGCGCGGCATGCGCGCGGGGCCGAACAGGCCGGCCCACGAGGTGATCGAGAATTGCGGCATGCCGGCTTCCGCGATGGTCGGCACCTCCGGCAGCATGTGGCTGCGCTTGCCCAGCGTGGTGACGAGCGCGCGCAGACGGCCGTCGCGGATCTGCGCGATCGAGGTGCTCGAGGAGCAGAACATGAGCTGCACGCGCCCGGCGACCAGATCGGTGACCGCCTGCGGCTCGCCCTTGTACGGTACGTGCACAAGCTGGATGCCGGCGAGCGAGGCGAAGTAGGCGGTCGAGACGATGGAGGTGGTGTTGCCGGTGGCGTAGTTCAGCTTGCCCGGGTTGGCGCGCGCGTGGTCGATCAGCTCGGCCAGCGTCTTCGCCGGCACGCTCGGGTGCACGAGGATGAAGAAGGTGTAGCGGCCGATGCCGGTGATCGGCGTGAAGTCGGCCACCGGATCGTACGGCGGGCTCTTCTTCATTGCGGGCACGGCTGACATCGGGCTGTTGGTCGCCATCAGCAGCGTGTAGCCGTCGGGCGCGGCCTTCGCCACCTCGGCGGCGGCGATGGCGCCGTCGGCGCCCGCCTTGTTGTCCACCACCAGCTGCTGGCCGATCGACTGCGACACCGAGTTCGCCAGCACGCGGGTGACGATGTCGGTTGAGGAGCCGGCGGGGAATGGAACCACCACCCGAACCGGCTTGTTGGGGTACTGCGCATGCGCCGCGAAAGAAATCCACAGGAAGGCCAAACCCCACAGGACCTGTTTCATGTGATTACCGCCTGAGCCATCCGCGCTTCATCGCCAACACGCGTCCGGGGCCGTGCGCGGCCGCAAACAGAAGGCCCGCAGCAAACGTGAAATGATCGATGAACGATCCGAACTCGGCCTGGTTTGCCGCCCAATGCGACGGCCCGTGGAACCCGAAGGCGAGAAACACGACATAGGCTGCGGCCAGCAGCGCTGCTTCCGAAAAATAGACGCCGGTGAGGAAGCACACGATGAGAGCGAGCTCGAACACCGCCGCGACCCAAGCCAGAACATGGGGCGCGGGGAAACCCGCCGTCGCGATGGCGGTCGCCGTTGCGTTGATGTCCATCAGCTTGAAGCTCACCGCCATAATAAAGAGCGCGGCAAAGATCAGGCGTCCTACGAGGACCGCCGCCGTCGTCCATCCTGCCCCGTTCGTTTCCGTCGTCATGTTGCTCTCCTTCTCATTGCGAATCTCGAAGCTCTGTGGGTTCGCAGGTCGAGCCGCCTTTGGATGGCCGTGATCGCCTGCTGTTGGCCGATTGAAGCCGTTCAAGATGATGCTTGTCGCCCGCAATAACTCGATCAAGCGCAAACGCCCACCAATAGAGTCGTGATGGTCGGCTGATTGCGCCCGAGTTCAATCAGGCTGATGAAATTCCTCTCAAGACCGGCCTCGAACCCGAACCATTCCTAAGCGCCCTCTTGTTGCCACTTAACGAATGTAAGGGACTTCCCCTGCTCGAAGCGGGTTTTGGCCCCCACGGCATCACGATCGATCCCTCGTCGGGATCGCGCGTCGGGGGCGCCGATCCGCGCAGCGACGGCGCGGCGATCGGTTATTGACGGACACCCACTAGATCTTGTCCGGAAAGCGGATGATGAATCCGTCGCGGTTGGGCATCTTTACCTGCGGCAGCGTCCTCGCGTCCATCACGTCGTTCTCGCCGATGATCTTGTTGAGCCAGAGGAGATAAGCGGTCGCCGCATAGACCTCGTCGCCAGTCAGCGTCCGCGGCTGACTGAACGGCATCGCCCGCCGGACGAAGTCGAAAACGATCGTCGAATAGCCAAAGAAATTGCCGATGGTCTTGGGCGTTTCGATGCCGCTGGTGAGCGGTGCGCCGCCGAACAGCGGCGCAGGGGCGAGAGGACTCCCTTTTCCGCCTTCACCGTGGCACGCTGAGCATTTCTCGGCGAAGACGCGGGCGCCCTGGACCGCCGTCCCGCTGCCGGGCGGCAAGCCGGTGCCGTCTGGCATCACGGCGATGTCCCAGGCCTTGATGTCCGCCTCGGAGATCGGTTGTCCGAGTCGGGGCGTCTGGGCGAGCGCAGCGCCCGAGCCTAAGACGAGCGCGAGGACAAAGGCGAGGACCAGCTTAAGCGTAGACATGTTTGATCTCCCCATCGCTGCCGATCCCCCAGCTCGTGATGCTGTTGTAGTGCTGGTTGGGGAACGCGAGAAGATTCGTAACCGGCTTCTTGGTCTCGCCCCGCACGGCCACGAACTCGGCGCGAGTCGGTTGCGCGTTGCCGGCTTCGTCCCAGGCGCGACTTTGCAGGACCGCGGGACCGCCATTCCAGCGCCAGGGCGCGCGGAAGCGGGCAAAAGCCTTGGAGTGCACCGGCTCCTGGAGCGCCGCCTGCGCCCACGTCTTCCCGCCATCGGCCGAAACCATGACCCGTGAGATGCGGCCGTTGCCGGAATAGGCGATGCCGGAAATCTCATAGTAGCCCGGCCCGTTCATCTTGAGTCCGAACGAGGGGTGGGTGATAAAGGATTTAACCTCCTGCAGGAAGTGGAACCGGTACGCCTTTCCATCCGGTAGGAGCTGTGAATAGATCTTACCCTCGTAATAGCTCATGGCCGGCCCTTCGGTGAGCTTCAAGCGTCGCAGGAACTTGACGTTCATGTTGCCTTGATAGCCGGGCAGCAGCAGGCGCATCGGGTAGCCGTTGCCGGGCATCAGCCGCTCGCCGTTCTGGTAGAGCCCGATCATCGCGTCGTCCAGCGCTTTTTTCATCGGCACACTACGGTGCAAGGCCAAGGCGTCCCCGCCTTCGGCGATGACCCATTTCGCCTTCGGATCGAAGCCCGCTTCGTCGAGCAGCGTGGAAAGCCGCACCCCAGTCCACTCGGAGCAGGACACCAGGCCGTGCAGCGCCTGCGCTGTCGCCTGGACCGGCTGGTTGGAGAACATCGGGGCGCTGTTGCCGCTGCACTCGACGAAAGCCATGCGCGATTCCATCGGGTAGCGCGACAGCGACTCGACCGTAAAGACAAGCGGCTGCCTGACCAGGCCATGGATCACCAGGCGGTGCTTTTCCGGGTCGATATCCGGGAGGCCGGAGTGGTTGATGCTGAAGTGCATGCTGTTCGGCGTGATCGTGCCGTTCAGCAGATGGTGCGGCGTGCGCGCGTGCGAGTTGCGCAGCTCGTTGTTGGGGTTGCTGAGCGTCCGCACGACGTGTTTCTCGAATCGCGACGGCGTCTGCAGTGGCGGAGTCACAGCGCCCATCCCCAGGCTCCACGGATCGTCCTTGAGCGGCTCGGCTGCCGCGGATCTGGCGACCGTATAGCCCGTCACAGCCGCGGCGAACGCGGCGCCGCCGCGCAAGAAAGCACGGCGGCCAAGTAGCCCATTCCCCGCAATCACCTCCAGCCTCTCCAACTCTTGCCTTGCTCGAATGTTTGGCGTTGTTTCCATGGCCGGCCTCCTTGAGCGAGTCCCTGGGGACGGATATTCTGCTCCTAACATTTCCTGATGCGTGCGCAGATTCGGCCTGCACTTAGCATCCTAGCCTTTGGCGCCGACGCGTTCATGAGGCTCATTGGGTCTCACTAGAGGAAGGGCTTTGGGCTCAGCTCAACAGTGGGGGCAGTAGGGTGCCGAGGTTTTCGCCTTGAATCATGGGGATGAGGTGGATCGGACCGTGCAAGAGCT
>VBBY01000252.1 GCA_005881595.1 Betaproteobacteria bacterium
GATCGAGGCACAGGCCGAGCGAACCCCGGAACGGATTGCGCTGGTATTCGAGGACATCCAGCTCAGCTATCGGGCGCTGAACGAGCGCGCCAACCGGCTCGCTGCGCGTCTTATCGAGCTCGGCGTGGGACCCGACCGGCGAGTCGGCGTGCACCTTGCCCGCTCGATCGAAATGGTGGTCGCGACGCTTGCCGTGCTCAAGGCCGGTGGAGCCTATGTACCGCTCGATCCCGGTTTTCCGGCTGAACGCATTCGCTACATGATCGAGGATGCCGGGCTGGCGGTCATCCTGTCGCAGAAGACGCCGCGGCCCGACTTCGGCGGCGCCGCTGCGCAAGTCGTCTTAGTCGACGATGGATTGCTCGCCGATGCGGCACTGCCGAGCGCCAATCCCGCCACGGCGGCGACTGCCGCAAACCTCGCCTACGTCATGTACACCTCGGGTTCTACCGGGCGACCCAAAGGCGTGATGGTGGAGCACCGCAATTTGATGAACTTCTTCGCCGCCATGGACGCGTGCGTAGACCACGATCCGCCCGGTACCTGGCTTGCCGTGACGAGCCTCTCGTTCGATATCTCCGTGCTCGAGCTGCTCTGGACTCTGGCGCGCGGCTTCAAAGTCGTCATCCAGGGCAACGTGGAGGACCATTTTGCGCCGACGGCGAAGCTCGAGAGCCTCCCTCTGGGCTTCAGCTTGTTCATGTGGGGCAACGATGACGCGCCGGGACGCGACAAGTACCGTTTGATGCTGGAAGGGGCGAAGTATTTCGATCGCAACGGCTTCGAGGCCGTGTGGACGGCGGAGCTCCATTTTCACGCCTTCGGCGGCCCGTATCCGAATCCATCCGTCACCGGCGCCGCGCTCGCGTCCGTCACCGAGCACATCGGTATCCGTGCAGGCAGCTGCGATTCGCCCCTGCACCATCCGATCCGTGTCGACGAGGAATGAGCCGTCGTTGACAACCTCAGCAACGGCTGGGTGGCGCTCGCCTTCGCCTCCGGTCAAACGCTTGTGGCGGGGCGAGAAAGTTTCGTTCCGCAATCCGTTCGGGCAGGACGTAGCGATCGAAACCCTTCCGCGTCCAGTACAAGCTGAGCTGCCGTTCTGGGTCACCACCGCGGGCAATCCCGACACGTATCGCCAGGCCGGCGAGCTTGGCGCGAATGTCCTCACTCACCTGCTGGGTCAATCGGTCGACGAAGTGGCCGGAAAAATCGCCATCTACCGCCAGGCACGGGCGGCTGCAGGCCACGACCCGGCCACCGGCAGGGTGACGCTCATGCTGCACACGTTCGTAGGCGAGGACGACGACGCCGTGCGCGAGCTGGTTCGCCGGCCGATGAAGGAATACCTGCGCAGCTCGATCAAGCTGATGCTGGATTTCGCCTGGTCGTTCGCGGCTTTCAAGCGGCCCGGCGGCGGCGCCGAGAAGCCGGAAGACGTAGACCTGCGCAGCCTGCCGGAGAGCGAGATCGATGCCATTCTCGATTTCGCGTTTGAGCGCTACTTCGAGACCAGCGGGCTTTTCGGCACGCCTTCGACCTGCGCGGGGATGGTGCAGCGCTGCAAGCGCGCGGGTGTCGACGAGATCGCCTGCCTGCTGGATTTCGGGGTGCCGACCGAGCGAGTCCTGGCGAGGCTGCCGTACCTGAAGGAGGTCCGCGCGCAGGCGAACGCGAAGGCCGATGCCGCTCGCATCGCGCACTCCCGGGAGCGCTTCTCGGTTGCAGCGCAGATCGAGCGGCATGGCGTAACCCATCTGCAATGCACGCCTTCCCTCGCCCGGATGCTGCTGCTGGATCGACCGACCCGGGCGGCACTGGCGAAGATCCGCCAGATGCTGATCGGCGGCGAGGCACTCCCGGAGGCGCTGGCGCGCGAGCTCGAGGACGCCATTGGCGGGGACCTGCGCAACATGTACGGCCCCACGGAAACGACCGTCTGGTCCACCACGCATCCGGTGGCATCCCCCACCGACTCGGTCCCGATCGGACGCCCGATCGGCAATACCCAGGTCTACATCCTCGATGCGCACGGGCAGCCCGCGCCCATCGGGGTGCCCGGCGAAATCCATGTCGGCGGCGCGGGCGTTGCGCGCGGCTATCTCAACCGCGCCGAGCTCACCGCGCAGCGCTTCATTCCCGACCCGTTCCGCACCACACCGGGGGCCACGCTTTACCGCAGCGGCGATCTGGCGCGCCGTCTCGAGAATGGCGACATCGAATACCTTGGCCGCATCGACCACCAGGTCAAGCTGCGCGGCTACCGCGTCGAGCTGGGCGAGATCGAGGCAACGTTGGAGGGCCATCCGGCGGTGCGTCAGGCGGTGGCGATGGTTCGGGAAGACGAGCCGGGGGATAAGCGGCTGGTGGCTTACGTGGTGGCGGACGAAGCTGCGCTGTTGGAGGCGGTACACGGCGAGGAAAGCGCCAAGTGGAGCGCGGAGCATGTTTCGCAATGGCAGGAGTTGTACGAGCAGACGTACGTGCAGCCCTCGAATGAGGACGCCGCATTCAACATCGCGGGCTGGAACAGCAGCTACACGGGAGAGCCTATCCCCGCTGAGGAGATGCGCGAGGGGGTGGATGCCACGGTAGAGCGCATTGCCGCACGGCGACCGCGCCGGGTGCTGGAG
>VBBY01000217.1 GCA_005881595.1 Betaproteobacteria bacterium
AACGCGGTCGACAAGCACGGCCCGGTGGTTCTCGCAGTGCTGGCGGTTCTGGTCGCCGGAATCGTCTATGCGCTGCGGCTGCCGCAGGTGCGCACCGCGATCGGCGATGCGCTGTGGCGCGTGCCGGCGATCGGCGAGCGCCTGAAGATCTACCAGCTGGCGCGCTTCTACCGCACCATCGGCATGCTGCTGCGCGGCGGCATGCCGCTCGTCGCCGCGCTCGACATGGGCGCCGAGCTCCTGCATCCGATGCTTCGGGCGCGGCTAGCAGCGGCGAGCCGCGCGATCTCCGAAGGCCGCAACGTGTCGCAGTCGATGGACGCCAACGGCCTGACCACGCCGGTGGCGCTGCGCATGCTGGCGGTGGGCGAGAAAGGCGGCAACATGGGCGAGATGCTGGAGCAGATCGCCGCCTTCCACGACGAGGAGCTCGCGCGCTGGGTCGACTGGTTCACGCGGCTGTTCGAGCCGGTCCTGATGGCGCTCATCGGCCTGGCCATCGGCGTCATCGTGGTGCTGATGTACATGCCGATCTTCGAGCTGGCGGGCAACCTGCGATGAGCGCCGTGACCGGACCCGCGAGCGAGCCGATCGCCGCCGCCGAGATTGCCCAGGCTCGATCTGCGGCGCGCGCCGCGCGCCGCAGGACCGTAGACGTGCTGGAGGAAAGCCTCGCGCTGCAGCCCGACGGCTTTACGGCAAGGCTCGCTGCCACGCTGCAGCTAGAGTGCCTGCCCATGGCGGAGCTGCGCCGTGCGGCGCCCGCCTTCGACCTGCTGCCCTTCGCCGAGTGCTCGCAGCACAGCTGCGCGCTGCTGCGCGCGGCCGACGGGCGGCTGCTGCTCGCCTTCGACGACCCGTTCTCCGGCGAGCTGCAGGCGTGGGCGGAGGAGCGCATCGAAGCGGCCTTCAGCTGGTGCCTGGTTCACCGCGGCGACCTGGTGGCGTTCCTCGCCGGGCACGAGGAGTCGCTGCGCGCGCTCGACGCCGTCCAGGAGGAGGTCGTCCGCGGTCCTGCCGACAGCGGCCGCATCGAGGACCTGTCGCTCAAGTCGATCGGCGACGAATCGAGCGAGGTGGTGCGGCTCGTGCGCTCGACGCTGCGCGACGCGCTGATGATCGGCGCGAGCGACGTGCACCTGGAGACCCAGCCCGCCGGCCTCGCCATCAAGTTCCGCATCGACGGCATCCTCTCGCAGGTGAAGATGATCCAGGACGTGGCCCAGGCCGAGCAGGCCATCGCGCGCGTCAAGGTCCTCGCCGAGCTCGACATCACCGAGCGCCGCGTGCCGCAGGACGGCCGCTTCAAGGCGCTCGAGCACGGCCGCGCGGTCGATTTCCGCGTCTCCATCATGCCGAGCATCCACGGCGAGGACGCGGTGCTGCGCGTGCTCGACAAGCAATCGCTCTACGAGACCACGCACCAGCAGCTCTCGCTCGACTCGCTCGGCTTCGACGCCGGGGACGTGCGCAGGCTGCGGCGGCTGTCCAACGAGCCCTACGGCATGCTGCTCGTCACCGGCCCCACCGGCAGCGGCAAGACCACCACGCTCTACGCCGCGATCAGCGAGATCAACAACGGCCAGGACAAGATCGTCACCATCGAGGACCCGGTCGAGTACCAGCTGCCCGGCGTGCTGCAGATCCCGGTGAACGAGAAGAAGGGCCTCAGCTTCGCCCGCGGGCTGCGCTCGATCCTGCGGCACGACCCGGACAAGATCATGGTCGGCGAGATCCGCGACCCGGAGACCGCCAACATCGCGGTGCAGTCCGCGCTCACCGGCCACCTCGTGTTCACGACCGTCCACGCCAACAACGTGTTCGACGTCATCGGCCGCTTCGTGCACATGAACGTCGACCTGTACGGCTTCGTCTCCGCGCTGAACGCCATCCTCGCGCAGCGCCTGGTGCGCGTGGTCTGCCCGCATTGCGCGGAGGACGACCAGCCCTCGGCCGAGCAGCTGGCGGAATCCGGCCTGGACAAGACCGACACCAAGGGCTGGACATTCCGGGTCGGCCGCGGCTGCCGCGAGTGCCGCGGCGCGGGCTACAAGGGCCGCAAGGCGATCGCCGAGCTGATGATCCTCACCGACGAGCTGCGCGAATTGATCACCGCGCGCGCCCCGGTGCGGCAGCTGAAGGAGGCGGCGCACCACTCCGGCACGCGCTTCCTGCGCGACGCGGCGTTCGAGGCCGTCAGGAAAGGCGAGACCACGCTGCAGGAGATCAACCGTGTCACGTTTGTTTCCTGACCGGCTGCTGATCGGTCTCGCGCCCGCGGAGATGACCGTGGGAAAGGACAGCGTTGCCTGCGATCCGGCGCTCGGAGCCGAGCCCTGGCAGGGTGCGATCTCGGCGCTGAAGGCGCTGGAATTCACGCAGCCGTGCAAGGTCACGGTCGTTCTTTCTAATCATTTCGTGCGATATGCGATCGTGCCGTGGAGCAGCTCGCTCAGCACCGCGGCTGAGGAAGACGCCTACATCCGGCATCACTACGCGAAAATCCACGGGGAGCGGGCGAAGGCCTGGAGCCTGCGCGCCTCGGAGAGCGCTGCGGACGCGCCGCGGCTCGCGAGCGCCGTCGACCAGGCGCTCATCGATTCCATCCGGGATTGTTTCCCGAAAGGCGGCAGGGCGCGACTTATCTCGGTCCAGCCGCGACTCATGAGCAAGTTCAATGAATGGCGCAGGTCGATCCCGGAGGCGGGCGCCTGGCTGGTGCTCGCCGAGCCCGATCGCGCGTGCGTCGCGCTGCACGCCGACGGCCGCTGGCGCGCGGTTCAGAACGGCAAGGGCGCCTGGCGCGCGCTCCTCGACCGAGAACGGCATCGCGTCGACGGCGAGACTCCCAACCTGGTGCTCATCGCCGGCGCGGACGCGCCATCGAACGATGGCGACTGGCAGTTCCGCGCCATGAGCGCGTGAAAGCATCCCACTCCCCCACTTCTTTTCTTGGCACGGCCGGGTTAGCCTGAGCGGCTTCGAGGGGAGGAAACATGGAATTCAGTTCACGCCGCGCCGGGCTCGGCGCCGTCGCGCTCGCCGCATGCATTGCCGCAGCGCCCGCCTGGGCGGATGACGACGAGGACTGCAAGTCAGGTGGCAGCCTCAGGCTCGTCAACGGGAAGATACACACGATGGACAAGAACGACTCCATCGTGTCGTCGGTGCTGATCAGGAACGGCAAGTTCGCCGCCGTCGGCCATCGCCGCGGCGATGACGGTGGCGACGAATGCGCTCGCACGATCGACCTGCACGGCCGCACGGTGGTGCCGGGCATCATCGACAGCCACAACCACATCATCCTGCTCGGCCTGCGCCCGGGGCGCGATGCGCGCCTGGAGAACGCCAACTCCATCGACGAGGCGCTCGCTACGCTGGCGGCGCGCGCGAAAGAGGCGAAACCTAACGAATGGGTGACGTCAATCGGCGGCTTCAGCCGCAATCAGTTCTTCCCGGCGCCGCAGGCGACGCGCTTTCCGACGCTCGCCGAGCTCGATGCAGATCCGGTGCTGCGCGAGCATCCGGTGTTCATCATGGAGAGCTTCAGCGGGCCCGGGCAGGTGAACGCCAAGGCGAAAAAATTCCTCGTCGACAACGGCGTGCCGGTCGGCGCGGTCGCCGGCCAGGATGAAGGCTACGTTGATGGCGGCGCGTTCGGCGTTGCCACGCCCTGCACCACGGCGCTTTTCCTCCTGCGCAAGATGCAAACGCGCGACTCGATGCTGCAGGGGCTTACGGACGCGATGCGCTACGCCGCCGGCATCGGCGTGACCACGCATCTCGACCAGGGCGGCTTCCCGTTCAGCGTCCCCGTGGTAGGCGACCCGAGCGACGGCGCCGCGAGCTTCGATCGCTATCGGGCGCATGACTCGGTGCGCGCGCTCTACCACGAGGGCAAGCTCAGCAACCGCATCTGGATCAATTTCCTCCACGTTGAGGAAGACGTGCAGACGCCCGAGCTCCGGGCGCGAGTGCTCAACAGCTGGGACGATTTCGGCAACAACATGCTGCGCGTGCTCGGCATCGGCGAGTTCACCGCCAGCGCGTTCATCTCGCCCGGCACGCCTGCGTGGATGAACGGCACGCGTCTCGTGGCGCAAGCTCAGTGGCGCAACGAGAACCACTCGCTCAACTTCCCGGTGTTCGCGCTGCCGGGAGCGCCGCTCGACTGGAAAGTGATCATCGACGGCTGGCAGGTGGTGAACGACGAATTGACGGACCCGCACAATCCCGACCGCATCCCGGACGGCATCACCAAGCTGCGCTGGACGCTCGCGCACGTGCCTGTCATCACGCCGGATTATTTGCACAAGCTGAAGAACCTCGGCGGCGGTGTGAACGTGCTCGGCGGCTGGCGCTGGCTCACCGGAACCGCGACGCAGAACGGGCCGCCCTTCCGCGACATCCTGGCGAGCGGCATCCCGGTGGGCCTGAGCTCCGACGGCATGCAGATCTCGACCATGAGCCCGTGGATCAACCTGTACTACGTCGTCACGGGCAAGAACGCGCGCGGCCAGGTGATCAACGGCAACCAGACGCTGCTGCGCAACGAGGCGCTGCGGCTCTACACCGCGAACAACGGCTGGTTCCTCAATGCGGAGGACAAGCTCGGCACGATCGAGGAAGGCAAGCTCGCCGATCTGGTCGTGCTGAGCGCGGACTACTTCAGCGTGAAAGAGGAAAGCATCAAGGACATCTATTCCGTGCTTACCGTCGTCAACGGCACGGTAGTGCACGACGATCTCGACGGCAAATCGAAGGCCTACTGGAAAGCCGGGCTGCCAGCTCAACCCTAGAGGAGGGAAAGAAATGTGCAGGCTATGCGATGAAGGAAAACCGCAGGACCATGCCGGATCGCAGCTCGGGCGGCGCGATTTCCTGAAGGCTTCGACCGCGACCGCAGCCGCCGCGGCGGGGATGAGCTTGTTTGCCGCGCGGCCTGCCAGAGCGGACGACGGCAACGAGGCTCCCGCGGATAGCGGCCGCCGCGGCCGGCGCTACGTCATTCGCGGCGGTCATGTCATGTCGATGGACCCGAGGGTGGGCGACTTCGCCCAGGCCGACGTGCTGGTGGAGGGCAAGAAGATCCTGGACGTGAGGCCGAACATCCGCGCCTCCGGCGCCGGAGAGATCGACGCCCGTGGCAAGATCGTCATGCCCGGCTTCATCGACACGCACCACCACCAGTTCGAGACGGCGCTGCGCAGCTTTCTCGCCAACGGCCTCCTGATCAACGACGGCTCGGGCTCGCCGAGCGCGAATCCCACGTATTTCGAATACATTCTGCTCACGTTCGCCCCCGTATACCGTCCGGAGGACGTGTACATCAGCGAGCTGTTCGGGGGCCTCTCGCAGCTCGATGACGGCGTCACCACGGTGCACGACGTCTCGCAGATCCATCACTCGCCCGAGCACTCGGACGCCGCCATCAAGGCCCTGTTCGATACCGGGCGCCGTGCCGCCTTCGGGTTTTTCGAGAGCGCGGGTGCCAACATTCTCGGCACCAATCCAGGCAATAAATATCCAACCGATGCGCCACGCATCAAGAGCCAGTGGTTCTCATCGAGCGACCAGCTCGTCCACATGATCATGGGCGGCGAGGTCTACCTTGGGGATGCGACGACCGACCAGTCCTGGACGATCGGGCGGCAGCTCGGCCTCCAGATCGCGGCGCATATCCTCTCGCCGTTCGGCATCCGGCCGATTTTTGACAAGCTCGCCGCCGGAACGGGTGGCAACGGCCGCATCGGGATCGGACCGGACAACCTGTTCATCCACATGACCGGGATGGCCGACGCCGCCTGGCAGAAGGTCAAGGACGTCGGCGCACAGGTTTCGATCGCTTTCCCGATCGAGATGAACATGCGCCACGGCATCCCGCCCATCCTCAAGCTGCAGAGCCTGGGAATGGAGCCGTCGCTGAGCACGGACGTCGAGGTAACGATGACGGCGGACTTCTTCACCCAGATGCGCGTCTGCATGAACATGCAGCGCATGGTCGTGAACCAGATGGTGCTGGAGCAGGGAGATTTCTATCCGCCCAGCCAGTGGCCGACGCCGACCGCCGACAAGCCGCAGCTTCTCAACGTGCGCGACGTGCTGCGGTTCGCCACCCTCAACGGCGCGAAGCACCTGAGGCTCGACGGCAAGACCGGCTCGCTGACGCCCGGCAAGGAAGCTGACATCATCATCCTCGACGCCACTGCGATCAACGTGGCGCCGCTGAACAACGTGCCGGGCGCGGTCGTCTCGCTGATGGACCGCACCAACGTCGAGACCGTGATCGTCGCGGGCAAGGTGCGCAAATGGAAGGGGAAGCTGCTCGACGTCGACCTTAACCACCTGCGCCAGCAGCTCGAGAACTCGCGCGACTTCATCTTCGCCAAGGCGGGTGTACCGCAGAACCTGTACGGCTGACTGAGGCGAATATATAAGAGCGTCAGCCGTAAGGCGTATGCCAACGGACCCCCGTCGCGTTGGACAGGAAGAGTTCAAGGATGCCATGGGACCCCCGAGGGGTAGTAAGATTCCCCTCGGAGGGACCAGGAAATCAGCACCCGACGCCTTGAGCTCGATTACGTCGCACCGGTCCGCCGGCCGCACTGGCCGGGGCTGGTGGTGCTCGCGGTCTCCCTGGCCGTGGCCGGCGCCATGCTGGCGCGCTACCGCGACGCGCAGCGCGAGGTGGTCCGCCTCGAAGCCGAGAGCGGCCTGATCGCGCCCGACCGCCGCCCGGCGCGCGCCGTCTCGCGCGAGCGCCTCGAAGAGGAAGCGAAGCTCGCCGAGGGCGTGGTGCGCCAGCTCACGCTGCCGTGGGCAAAGCTCATCGGCGCCATCGAGCAGGCGGCCTCGCGCGACGTCGCGATCCTGCAGCTGCAGCCCGACGCCGAGCAGCGCCTGCTGCGCCTCACCGCCGAGGCGCGCGACCGCGAGGCGATGTTCGAGTACCTGCGGCGGCTGGGCGGCGCCCAGGGGCTCGCCGAAGTCCATCTCGTCAGCCACCAGGTGCAGCGCGAGGATCCGCAGCGGCCGATCCAGTTCGCCGTGCAGGCGGTGATCAGGGACCTGCAATGAAGGCCCGGCTCGAGATGCTGCTCAGGCGGCTCGGCGCGGCGGGCGTTCTAGGCATCGGCGTGCTTCTCGCGTGCGCCGGCTTCTACGTCACGGCGCTCGCGCCGCTGGAGCACGAAGCGCAGGCGCAGCGCCTCGCGCTCGAGCGCCTGCGCGCGCGCACGCCCCATCAGCCGGTGTCCTCGGGCGGGCGCGCCGACGAGCTGCGCCGCTTCTACAACCTGTTCCCGCCGGCCTCCGAGCTGACCGACGACGTCGAGCGCCTCCATCGCCTTGCGCGCAGCTCGGGCCTAGATCTCGCCCAGGGCGAGTACCGCCTCGAGCGCCGCGCCGCCGGCCTGTGGGCCTACCGCGTGACGCTGCCCGTGCGCGGCAGCTATGCGCAGCTGCGCGGCTTCCTCGGCGTGCTGCTCACCAGCATGCCGACCGCGTCGATCGACGCGCTGCGCTTCGAGCGCAAGAAGGCGGCCGATACGCAGCTCGAAGCCCAGGTGCGGGTGACGCTGCACGCGCGGCCTTCCGGAGAAACGCTATGACACGATCGATGCGGTGCCTCGCGGCGCTGGCTTTCCTTTTCGTAGTGGGTTGCGCAGGCCACACCGTGGTCGACGAGGCGCGCAAGCAATTCAACGACGGCAACGGCGACGAGGCGCTCGCGCTGCTGCAGCAGGCGGCGAAGCAGAACCCCAACGACCTCGCCGTTCGCGGCGAGTATTTCCGGCTGCGCGAGCTGATGGTCGCGCAATGGCTGGCGCAGGCGGAGGTGCTGCGGCAGGCCGGGCAGTACGAGGGCGCCGAAGCGCTCTACCGCCGCGTGCAGGCCCACGACGCCGCCAATTCCCGCGCCGCCGCCGGGCTGACGCAGATCGAGGCCGACCGGCGCCACCGTGCCCTGGTGGCCACGGCCGAGCAGCTGGTGAAGGCGGGGAAATACCGCGAGGCGCAGGACGTGCTGCGTCCGGTGCTCACCGAGAACCCGCAGCAGCGCGACGCGCGCCGCCTGCAGCGCACCATCGACGACAAGCTGGTGAAGCCGGTGATCGTCACGGTGCAGCTGCGGCCCTCGATCCTGAAGCCGATCTCGATCGAGCTGCGCGAGGTGACGGTGCGCAACGTGTTCGAGGTGCTGCAGCGCGCCTCCGGCATCAACTTCGTCTTCGACCGCGACGTGCGCACCGACCAGCGCACCAGCATCGCGCTGCGCGACGCGACCATCGAGGACGCGATCCGCATGGCGCTGCTCACCAACCAGCTGGAGCAGAAGGTCCTCAACGAGAACACCGTGTTCGTCTTCCCCAACACGCCGCAGAAGCTGCGCGAGTACCAGGAGCTGGTGGTGAAGGGCTTCTACCTCGCCAACGCCGACGTCAAGCAGACGGCGAACATGATCCGCACCCTGGTCAAGACGCGCGACGTGTTCATCGACGAGAAGATCAACCTGCTGGTGATCAAGGACACGCCGGCGGCGATCCGGCTCGCCGAGCGGCTGATCGCCGCGCAGGACCTGGCCGAGCCCGAGGTGATGCTCGAGGTCGAGGTCCTCGAAGTGACGCGCAGGCGCCTGCTCGAGCTCGGCCTGCGGTTCCCGCAATCGCTCGCCGTCGGCCTGGTCGGCGCCGCCGGCACTGCGGGCACCGTCACGCTGCGCGAATGGCACGACCACAAGTCGGACCTGGTGCGCCTGACTTTCACCGATCCCCTGTTCCTTTTCAGCCTGCACCAGCAGGACGGCAGGACCAACGTCCTCGCCAATCCGCGCATCCGCGTGAAGAACAAGGAGAAGGCGCGCATCCACATCGGCGATCGCGTGCCGGTGATCACCACCACCGCGGCGGCGACCGGCGGCTTCGTCTCCGAGTCGGTGACCTACCTTGACGTGGGCCTCAAGCTCGAGGTCGAGCCGCAGATTTTCCTCGAGGACGAGGTCGGCATCAAGGTCGGGCTCGAAGTCAGCAACATCGGCTCGACAATCACAAGCACGTCCGGCACGCGGACCTACCAGATCGGCACGCGCAACGCGACCACCAACCTGCGGCTGCGCGACGGCGAGACGCAGGTGCTCGCCGGCCTGATCAGCGACGAGGACCGCCGCACCGCCGACCGCGTGCCGGGGCTGGGCGACCTGCCGGTCGCCGGGCGCCTGTTCTCGAGCACTTCGGACGACGCCACCCGCTCGGAGATCGTGCTGCTCATCACGCCGCGCCTGCAGCGCACGCTGGCGCGCCCGGATGCGGGCTCGGTGGAGTTCGCCGCCGGCACCGAGGCCCAGACCGGCATCCCGCGCCTTGGCGGCGGCGCGGGGATCTCGGCGTCCCCGCCGTTCGAGCCTCCGGTGACGGTCGCTCCCGGCACGCCGTCGGAAGAAGGAGTCGCAGCGGGCGCGGCGGCCGCGCGTGCGGCGCAGCCGCCGGCCCCGGCGGTCCTCGTGCCCTTCGGTGGCGTCAAGCCCTCGCCGGAGTGAAGCTCGCGCGCGGCTTCACGCTGATCGAGCTGGTCATCACGGTGGCCATCGTCGCCGTGCTGGCCTCGGTCGCGCTGCCGCTCAACGAGCTCGTCGTGCAGCGCGCGAAGGAGCAGGACCTGCGGCGCGCGCTGCGCGATATCCGCGAGGCGATCGACGCCTACAAGCAGGCTTGGGACGAGAACCACATCGCCAAGAGCGCCGGCGACTCGGGCTATCCCAAGAAGCTGGAAGACCTGGTCGCGGGCGTCGAGGACCAGCAGAGCCCGAAGAAGGCGCGCATCTATTTCCTGCGCCGCCTGCCGCGCGACCCCTTCGCCAGCGACCCGAGCCTGGGGCCCGCCGAAAGCTGGGGCAAGCGCAGCTACCTCAGCCCGCCGGACGAGCCGCGCGAAGGCGAGGACGTGTTCGACGTGTTCTCGCTCTCCACGGCGACCGGCATCAACGGCCGGCCGTACCGCGAATGGTGACGCGCCGCCCCGGCTTCACGCTGATCGAGCTGCTGGTGGTCCTGTCGATCGTCGCCATGCTGCTGACGCTCGCCCTGCCGCGCTACTTCTCCAGCGTGGACAAGTCGAAGGAAGCGGTGCTCAAGGAGAACCTCAACCAGATGCGCGACGCCATCTCGCGCTATTACGGCGACAAGGGAAAGTATCCCGAGTCGCTCGAGGCGCTCGCCGCGGAGCGCTATCTGCGCAAAGTGCCGCTCGATCCGATCACTGATAGCACCTCGACCTGGCAGATCGTGCAGCCCGAGGACCCGCAGAAGGGCGGCGTCTCCGACGTGAAAAGCGGCGCCCCGGGCAAGAGCCAGGACGGCAGCGAGTTCTCGCAATGGTGAGCTCCCGGCAGCGCGGCTTCACCTACCTCACGGTGCTGTTCATCGTCGCCATCCTGATGGGCGGGCTCGCGCTGGTGGGCGAAGTCTGGGATACCTGGGCGAAGCGCGAGAAAGAGGCCGACCTGCTGTTCGTCGGCAACCAGTACCGCAAGGCGATCCAGCTCTACGTGCTTAAAGGACAAGCCCAGTACCCGCGCACGCTCGACGACCTGCTCAAGGACCCGCGCCAGCCTTCTACGCAACGCTACCTGCGCAAGCTCTATCCCGACCCGATGACCGGCAAGAACGAATGGGGATTCGTGAAGGGCCCCGACGGCGGCATCGGCGGCGTCTACAGCCTGTCCGAGGACAAGCCTCTCAAGGTCGCGGGCTTCAAGCTGCGCGACGCGAGCCTGGAAGGCGCGCAGAAATATTCCGACTGGAAATTCACCTACTCGCCGGCGCCGCCGCCCGCCTCAGCGCAGTCCGGCGGGACTCAGTCCGGCGGGACTCAATCCGGTGGGACTCAATCCGGTGGGACTCAATCCGGTGGGACTCAGTCCGGTGGGCCCGCGAAGTAGCTGTTGCCGAGCCGCGGGAAAACGTGCCATCCTCCGGTTGGGGTCAGGTCAACAGGGGGAGGCCATGTTTCTGCGAATCTGCGGCGCCGCCGCGCTGCTGTTTGTTATTCCGTTTTCCGCGCACGCAAGACTCAACTGTGAAGACATCAAAGCAGCGCTCGGAGGTCACCTTGCGGACGTTACGTGTACCGTAAGCGCGGACTTGACGACGAAGAATCCGGCTACGACACCTGCCAACAACTCGATCGCCGGGCTTCCGCCGTTTGCCTTCACGCCGCAGACCGACCGCGCGGTCATTTCGCCGGCTACGCCGACGCCGGTCACGAAAATGGTACCCGGACTCCAGATCCAGGCGCGCATTGCCTCCGACCCGAAAGGCGAGGCGCGCTTCCTGTTGCGGTTGCCAAACGACTGGAACGGTCGCCTGGTCGTCGCAGGCGCCTCCGGCACGCGCAGCGAGTTCAACGGCGACTTCGCCTGGAGTGATTACGTCGTGCAAAAGGGCTACGCGTACGCTTCGCAGAACAAAGGCGTCCTGAACCTGCAGTTCTCCACCGCGGCGGACCCGCTTGCCTGCAGACTTAACCCGGCTTCTTCTCTCTTTGTGCGCTTTTATGACAACGAAGAGGGCCAACCTTTCACGCGTTGGACCCAGTTCATGGTGAAAGCAGGACAGCTGGCGCGCGAAGGCGCGAAGGCCGGCTATGGTCAACCCCCGCGCTATATCTACGCGGTCGGCACGTCGAATGGCGGCTACCAGGTGCGCCGGGCGATCGAGACCGCGCCGGAGCTCTTCGACGGCGGCGTGGATTGGGAAGGGACCTTTGTCGACGAGCACGCCCCGAACCTCCTCACCGACCTGCCGGCCGCAGTGCTCAACTTCCCGGACTACGTTGCGTCGGGCTTCAATGCCAACAGCACCGCGGCGAAGAACATCATGGCCGCGGGCTACCCGCCCGATATCGTGGCTGGCACGACTTCGCTCTGGACGACCAACTCGAACTCCTTCTGGGAAGTCACGGCCTGCCAGTGGCAGAAGCGGCTCGACCCTACGTACGACACGTACGGCAGCGGAATGGGCACGTATAACTACATCAGCCGTCTCTCGAAGTCCGACGTCGGCGCCCAGGTGGCTGCCTTCGCGAATACGGGAAAGATTCGCCGGCCGCTTATCACCGTTGCCGGAACCATGGACGCGCTGCTGCCCATCGACCATCACGCGCGCGCGTACGCGCGCAAGGTCGCAGCCGCATCGAAGCACAGGCGCGACGACGATGATGATGATCGCGACGGCAAGCGTAGAGCGTATCGCCTGTACGAAATCCAGAATGGCAACCACCTTGAGACCAACCAGGCGCTCTTCCCGCAACTCGAGCTGATCCAGCCGCACGCCCAGCGTTCTTTCGATCTGCTCGTGGATCAGGTGGAGCGCGGCAAATCTCTGCCGCCTAGCCAGTGCGTCGCGCGCAGCGGCTCGATCAGCGATACGCCGGCGCAACCGGGACACTGCGCGAGCCTGTTTGTGCCCTGAGAAGGTGCAAGACCAATTAAAAGGCGGCCTCTGGCCGCCTTTTTCATTTGTGACAGGCCGCGGTAGACGGATCGCAAAATCTTCTGCCAACATCGGGAAAACGGCCTGG
>VBBY01000218.1 GCA_005881595.1 Betaproteobacteria bacterium
GCCCGGAAGGTGCCAGCGCCCGACGGCAACAGGCCTGGCCGGCCTGCGGACGTCGACGATGCGATAGACCTGGTCGTCTTTCGGATTGAGCGGCTTCAACTCCGGGTCGGCGCAGGCCATGTGCACCGTCTCGCCGTCGACGAACCACAAGGCATGGCAGCCGCGTGAATGCGGGCCCGAGGCATCGAAGGACGAGATCGAGCGCGGTGTCTCCGGCACACTGATGTCGAATAGCTCGAAACCCGCGGGCTTCAGGCCGAAGCGCGCGACCTGGTAGGCCACCGCCATCAAATCGCCGGAAACCTCGAGCGAGTTGGAGCGCATCTGCGCGTGCGGCAGGTCGGTCTGCACGATGACTTTCGGCGCGCGCGGCTCGCTGACATCGACCGCGGTGAAATTCTTGGGCGCGCTCTCGTGCGCCAGCCACAGCACGCGCCGGCCGTCGCGCGAGCGCTGCAGCGCCATGCCCTCGCCCATGCCGCCGAACCCGTTGAGGCCGTGCTGGGCCAGCAGCTTCATGTTGAGGAACATGGAGCCTAAGATATCATCTGGCCGCCATGAAATTGATTCTCGGCAGTTTGCTTGCGCTGTGCTGTTTCGCTGCAGACGCCGGGCCCTGGCCGGCCAAGCCTGTCCGCATCGTCGTCGCCTATCCGCCCGGCGGCGGCATCGACATCCTCGCCCGGCAGCTCGCCGACAAGCTGGCCGCGCCCTGGGGGCAGCCGTTTGTGGTGGAAAACAAGCCGGGCGCCAACACGATCGTGGCGGCGGACGCGGTCGCCAAGTCATCGCCCGACGGGCATACGATCCTGATGACCAGCGACGCGACCTTCTCGATCAACCCGCATCTCTACGCGAGGCTGCCTTACGACGCGCAGCGCGATTTCATTCCGGTGACGCTGCTGGTGCTGCTGCAGCAGCTGCTCGTGGCCAACCCTTCGCTGCCCGCGAACAACCTTGCCGAGTTGATCGCGGTCGCGAAGGAGCGCCCTGGCAGCATCAATTACGCGTCCTACGGCAGCGGCAGCCAGCCGCACCTCTCAGGCGAGATGCTGAAGTACAAGGCGGGCATCGATCTCGTGCACGTGCCGTACAAGGGCATCTCCCTCGCCGTGCCGGCAGTGATGGCGGGCGAGGTCCAGCTGACGTTTTCCGGCGTCGCGTCGTCGATCGCGCACCTGAAATCGGGACGCCTCAAGCCGATCGCCATCGGCGGCGCCAAGCGCTCGCCGCTGCTGCCCGAGGTCCCGACGTTCAGCGAGCTCGGCTATCCGGAGGTCGAGACTCACGCCTGGTTCGGCCTGTTCCTTCCCGCTGGCGCGCCGCGCGAGGCCGTTACGCGCCTCTACCACGACACGAGGAAAATTCTCGACGAGCCGGAGTTCCGGCAGAAGCAGCTGATCGAAAAAGGCTACGAGGTGGTCGGCAGCTCGCCTGAGGAATTTTCCAGTTACCTGAAACAGGATCTGGCGGCACGCGGCATCGCGGTGAAGATTTCAGGCGCAAAGGCGGAGTAGGCGTGGAAACCATCTTCGTCGAGCCGGCGCCGCGCCTCGCGGTTTCGGTCGAGGGATCGGGTCCGCTGGTGCTGTTCCTGCACGGAATACGCGGCAATCGCCGCAACTGGAATCTGCAGCTGCCGGTGTTCGCCCAGCATTTCCGGGCTGCCGCCTGGGACGCGCGCGGCTACGGCGATTCCGACGACTACGAGGGCCCGCTGCATTTCGAGCATTTCACCGGCGACGTGCTGCGCGTGGCGGAGCGCTTGAAGGCGGACAAGCTGCACCTGGTCGGGCTGTCGATGGGCGGGCGCATCGCGCGCAACGTCGCGCTGCACTATCCTGAGCGGCTGCACTCGCTGACGCTCATCAACTCCACGCCGGGCTTCGATTCGCTTTCCACCGACCAGGTCCGCAGGTTCGTCGTCGAGCGCAAGACGCGCACCGCCGACAGCGTGAGGCAACTGCTCGGCAGCCGCGCCCGGCCCGGCGCCTACGAGGAATTGACCGAGAGCATTTCCCGACTGCACGAAAAGTCCTACCTGAAGACCGTCGAGGCCTCGGTGGCGCAGGATCGCGCCGCTCCGATCGAGGCAATCCGCGTGCCGACGCTAATCATCGGCGGCGACGAGGACACGGTCTACCCGCCGGAGCTGGCGCAGGAGATGGCGCGCCGCATCCCGGGCGCGCAACTGGTCATGATGGAAGGCGCCGGCCACCTCGTCAACCTGGAGCAGCCGGAGCGCTTCGACGCGGCCGTGCTGCCATTTTTGCTGCGCAACCAAAAGGAGCTTCGAACATGACGAACAAGGTCGCGCTGGTCACCGGCGCCGGCACGGGAATCGGCAAGGCGGCGGCCCTGGCGATGCTGAAGGACGGCTATCGCGTCGCGCTGGTCGGCCGCCGCAAGGAGCTGCTCGACAGGACCGCCGCCGACTCGGGAGCCAAGGACCGGGCAATGCCTCTGCCGGCCGACATTACCCAGCCTTCGGAAGTAAAAAGAATCTTTGCAAGGGTAAAGGAAGCGTGGGGACGGCTCGACGTGCTGTTCAACAATGCCGGCATGGGCGCGCCGGCGATCCCGATGGAGGACCTCAGCGTCGAGCAGTGGAAAGCGGTGCTCGACATCAACCTGAGCGCCATGTTCTTCTGCTGCCAGGAGGCGATCCGCATCATGAAGGCGCAGGAGCCGCGCGGCGGGCGCATCATCAACAACGGCTCGATCTCGGCGCACGCGCCGCGGCCCTATTCCGTGCCCTACACCGCCACCAAGCACGCGGTGACCGGCCTCACCAAGTGCATTTCGCTCGACGGCCGCAAGAACGACATCGCCTGCGGGCAGATCGACATCGGCAACGCCGCCACCGAGATGACCGAGCGCATGACCAAGGGCGTGCCGCAGGCGAACGGCACGACGATGGTCGAGCCCCGCATGGACGTGGCCCACGTCGGCAGCGCGGTGCTCTACATGGCGAACCTGCCGCTTGAGTCGAACGTGCAGTTTATGACCATCATGGCCACCAAGATGCCTTTCGTCGGTCGGGGATGAAGGCCGCCGTTTTTTTGTTTCTGCCGATGGTTGCCTTTGCCGGCGACCCGGCGAAGGGCAAGGAAATCGTGCTTGGCCGCGGCGACGGGAATTGCCTGCTCTGCCATGCGATTCCTGGCGCCGAGCGCACGGCGGGCAACCTCGGCCCTTCGCTCGCCGGTGTCGGCGCGCGCCTCCGCGCGGAGGAGCTGCGCCTGCGGCTGATCGATGCCTCGCGCTTCAATCCGAACACCGTGATGCCGCCGTACGGCAGGGTCGAGGGCCTGCGCGGCGTCGCGCCGCAATACCGCGGCAGGCCGCTGCTCACCGACCAGGAGATCGAGGACGCGGTCGCTTTCCTGCTGACGTTGAAATGAGGAAATATCTTGTCCTCGCGGCGCTGCTCGCTTGTACAGCGGAAGCGCAGAATCGCTCGGGCCTTGAATTCGCGAGCGAAGAAATCCGCCGCCTGCAGGCGAGCGACGCCGAGAACCCCGGCATGCTGTGGGTGGACCAGGGAGCGAAGCTGTTCGCGCAGAAATGCGCGTCCTGCCACATCTCGATGAAGGGCGTGGCGACGCGCTACCCGGCGGTGGAGAACGGCAGGATCGTCACGCTGGAAGCCAAAGTCAGGCACAAGGAGGCGTTCGCGTACGAGTCGGACGAGCTGCTCGCGCTCACTGCTTATATCGCCAACCAGTCGCGTGGCATGCCGATCAAGGTCAATCCGCCGGCTGAGAAGCTGGACATTGGCAGAAAAGCGTATTACTCGCGCCGCGGGCAGATGAATCTCGCCTGCGCGCATTGCCATGAGCAGAACTGGGGCAAGCACCTGGGCGCCGAGACGCTGAGCCAGGGGCAGCCGAACGGCTACCCGGCTTATCGCCTCGAGTGGCAGAAGATGGGCTCGCTCGAGCGCCGGATCCGGGCGTGCATGTTCGGCCTGCACGCCGAGCTGCCGCCGTATGGCTCCGACACGATGCTGGAGCTCGAGCTGTTCCTCGTCTGGCGCGCCAACGGGCTGCCGATCGAAACGCCCGCCGTGCGGCGCTGACCCGTGGAGTCCTAGACCAAAGCGAAGTCGCGCGCCTTCGCGCCAGGGAAAATCCGCTCGAGCTGCGCGTCCTCGAGCCCGTACATCCGCGCAAAGAGCCCGCCCAGCACGCCGCGGTATTCATTGAGCACGGCGTAGTCGCGGTTCTGGAAAAGCGTCTCCTCCCTTACAGGGACTTGATCGCCAGCGATGCGGCCGCCGCGAATGCCGCCGCCTAGAACCCAGAACACCGTGCCGTGGCCATGATCGGTGCCGCGGTTGCCGTTCTCGCGGAAGGTGCGCCCGAATTCGCTGATGAGCACCACCACCGTGTCCTGCCATGCGGGGCCTTGCTCGTCGGCGAAGGCGGCGAGCCCGCGGCCGAGCTCCTCGAGCCGGGTAGCGAGGAAGCCGCTCGCCCCGCCCTCGCCGACGTGCGTGTCCCAGCCGCCGACGTCGACGAAGCCGACGTTGAACTGCTCCTTCATCAACTTCGCCACGCGCCGGGCTTCGACCTCAAAACCGCGCGCGCTGACCGCGTTGCGGCCGGCGCCTTCCATCTCTCCCATCATGTCGCGCATGACGTCGTCGCGCATCGCGAAGCCTTCGTTGACCTGCGCGGCGAGCGGCGTGCCGCGGTACATGGCCGTGATGAGCGCGCTCTGGCGAGCGTCCACGGCCGGCTTGCCGACGAACTTGAGGCCCATGTTCGCCACCTGCGCTTCGCCGCGGAACACAAGCGGCAGCTGGTCGGTGAAGGCCATGGCGCGCGGGCGCAAAGCCGCCTCGCTCGCGCCGAGCACCGACGCCAGCCGGTTGAGAAATCCCGACTGGAAGCTGTGCGCGCCCTCGGCGCCCTGGCCCAGCTCAATGGCGTCCTGCGTCTCGAAATGGCTTCGGCTCAGGTCCTCCGTGCCCGCGAACGGTATGAAAGCCGCCTGGCCGCTCTGGTACAGGCGGTAGACGGTGTCGCCGAGCGCCGGATGCAGGCCCCACTCGGAAGTAAGAGGAAGAACGCTTTCCCGCGCCACCGCGATGTTGGGGCGCGACTCGTAATAGAAGCTCGAGACTGGGACGAGGACGTTCGCCGCGTCGTAGCCGCCTCTCAGGAAAACAAGAAGGAAGCGGCTCTTCCCTGCCGCGGGTGCGGCAAGCAGCCGGCCGGCAAGCGGAGCGAGGAAAAGGCCGGCGGCATTCCTGAGAAAGGTTCTTTTGTTCATCGGGCACCCGCTATCGGTTCATGAATTCAGGCGAGGCGAGCAGCAGCATGTTCCACTCCTGCGGCGAGGTGGCGTTGTCGAGCGCCGAGCGCGTCGGCCCGGCCAGCGTCTTCTGCATCGACTCGTAGTAGAGGGCGTTGGCGAGCTGGGGAAACGCCGGGCGCTCCGCCGGCTGCGGCCCCTCCGCCCGGAAAAGTCCCGCGGCGCCGTAGCCGAGTGTACGAGCGATCTCGAAGCGCGTCGCCATCTGCCCGGCGCTCGCCCATTCGGTGCGCGTGAGCGCGAAGCCGTCGGGCGTGGGCCGCGCGTAGAGCGGCTCCCCCATGCGGCCCAGCCAGCTGATCATCGGGCCGGCGTTCAGGATGGCCTTGTCGTCGTACGCGAGGCGCACGGCCGACAAGACGTAGTGCACGGGATCCTTGAACTTCGCCCCGAGAGAGGCCCTGAACTCGGCGGAAGCGAAAAGCTCGCGCAGCACCGCGGCGATGTCGCCGTCGCTCGAGCGGAAGGTCGAAGCGAGCCGCTCCACCAGCACGTCGGACGGGTCGTCGGAGACGAAGAAGAGCGCGAGCTTCCTGCAGATGAAGCGCGCCGTGGCCGGGTGCCGCGCGAGCAGATCGAGCGCCTCGTCCACTTCGGCCGCGCCGCGCCCGCGGATGGTGCGCCCGAGCAGCAGCTTGTCGCCATAGTCATGGCGTCCCGGGATGAACTTCGGCATTTCGCGGTCGAAGTTGACGCTGAAGCCGGTGAGGATGCGTGCGAGCTCCTGCACGTCGCGCTGGGTGTAGCCGCCGTCTACGCCGAGCGTGTGCAGCTCCATCAGCTCGCGGGCGTAGTTCTCGTTGATCCGGTTGGCGGCGTTCTGCGCGTTGTCCAGGTAGATGAGCATCGCCGGGTGCAGCGCCGTCGCGCCGAGCAGATCGCGGAAGCGCCCGAGCGCATGCGGCCGGATGGCGCGCTCCTCGTAGTCCGCCACCAGCACCCGCAGGTTCGCCTTGTACTGGA
>VBBY01000041.1 GCA_005881595.1 Betaproteobacteria bacterium
AGGGCCTGGGGGGCCGGCTGATGCAGAGCATCGGCCCGCTGCAGGGCGTGGCGCAGCCCGCCTGCCCGGTCGACTCTGTCACCGGGCTCACCGAGTGCGACTGGACGGCGAGCTACACGCTCACGGTGCCTACGAACTGGACCAGCGGCGTGTTCATGGTGCAGCTCACGAACGCGCAGGGCAGCCAGAACTACATCACCTTCGTGGTGCGCGACGATGCGCGCGTCGCAGACATCATGTTCCAGCAGGCCGTTAACACCTACCAGGCCTACAACAACTACCCGGACGACAACGCGACCGGCAAGAGCCTCTACGATTTCAACAGCTTCGGCGCGAACACCGTCGCGGGCACGCCGCGCGCGGCGAAGGTGTCGTGGAACAGGCCGTACGCCGACTACGGCGGCGGGCAGTTTCTCACCTGGGATTACTACTTCGTTCGCTGGCTGGAACGCTCCGGTTACGACGTGAAGTACTCGACCGACGTGGACACGCATGAGAACAGTGCGCGGCTGCTCAATAGCAAAGCGTTCCTGTCAGGCGGTCACAACGAGTACTGGTCGAAGGCGATGTACGACGGTGTCCAGCAGGCACGCGACGCCGGCATCCATCTCGGGTTCTTCGGCGCGAACGCGGTGTACTGGCAGGTCCGGCTCGAGGCGTCGCCGCTGAGCGGCATCGCCGACCGCGTGGTGGTTTGCTACAAGAACAGCCCGGACGGACACAGCCCGGACCCGGTGCAAGGCCCGACGACCACCATCCTGTGGCGCGATCCGTTCCTCAACCGCCCCGAGCAGCAGCTCATGGGGGTGCAGTTCACTGGGCAGATCGCCTTTAACGCGCCGAAACCGCTTTATGTCGTCAAGAACAGCTCGAGCTGGGTGTACGCAGGCACGGGGCTGGCCGACGGTGACAGCATCCCCGGGATCGTCGGCTACGAAATGGACTCGTCGATGTCGAGCGTCCCGCTGCCGACGTCTGTCGCCGGCACCTACCAGGTGTTGTCGCAGTCTCCGTTCACCGATGGCGGCGGTCCAGCGATGACCGCGAACTCGTCGATCTACCAGGCGCCGAGCGGCGCCTGGGTGTTCGGCGCGGGCACGACCAGCTGGAGCTGGGGACTGGATCTCGCTGGCACCGTGGACCCGCGCATCCAGCGCATCACGGCGAACCTGTTGCAGCGGTTCGGTGCTTCCCCATCGCCCTAACGCGGGGTGTCGCTCCGCAATAACGGAGGGAAACGCACAGTAGCGCTGACTCGGAGCCATGGGGTACAGGATCACTCTCGACCGGGATGTTCTGCGGGCGGAATTATCCGGCCGCGAGACGGTTGAGGAAACGACAGCTTTTTTCCAGGCGATCGTCAGCGCAAGCAAAGAGAGCCGGTCCCCGTGCATCCTGATCTCGGTTCGTTCGTCGAAGCCGATATTTCAGTTCGAGCGGCACGGGCTGATCGAGTACCTCCGCAAGCTTGCAGCTACATCGTCGCGGCGCATCGCGCTGCTGGGGGATTCCGCGGAGCTGCGGCTTTCGCACGAGTACGTCGAATTGATCGCGCGACAGCACCGGTTGAATGTGCGGAGCTTTCCCGACGAAACGGCTGCGTACCGGTGGTTCGGAGACCCACGCCACGAGCGCCGTCAGCAACAACGCCGCGCCGGACAGCAAAGACGCACTGGACAGCGCCGTAAACCGCGTTGAAGAGGCGGCGCCGCCACGCGCCTTTATGGCGAAATGGCGATCTTGTACGCTGCGGGCTGGCTGAACGCGACCGGCTGTCCCCCCGCTCCCCGCAAGCTCAGCGAGGCGACGCCGAGCTCCGTAGCAGCCGCGGTCTTCACCGTTCTGAAGCTGAGGACCAGCAGCTCGGCGCCCGCAGCCGGTGCCGGGTCCTGGATCGATGCCTCGACGAAGATCGAGCCGTCCGGATTGGCGCGGTAACTGAAATCGCGGCCCATGCCACCGAGGAACTTCCCGGGCTTCGCCTCCACGAATTCAAGATACGCCGGGTCGAAGCGCAATTGCACAGGCGAAGCCTGGAGCGGCTGACCTGAGGTCACTCTCAGGACGACTTCAAAGCGCATGCCGAGCTTGACCTGCTGCGGTCCTTCCCAAAGCAACTGCGCTGGCCGGGCGGCCATGGCCGATGCGGCCTGCCCACCACCGGCTGCGGCGGCGGGATCCAGCCGCGTTGCAGCGGTGGCAACCGGGAGCGAAGAATCCACGGGGATGCGTTCCTCGCTCGCCAGCGGCAGATACGTCAGGGTAACCTGGGTCTCGCCGATGGACTCCACGCGGTATGCGCCATCCAGCGTGTCACCCTCGTTGACCGGGAACAGCACGTCGCCTTTGGCCAGAATCACCGACTGCTGTCCCCCCTGTACCAGCTTCCCGGCGTACCTGTATGGCATCGGCGGTGCCGTCGGTGCGGGAGGCACATGGGGCGCCGGCGAGATCTTGCGCGCCGGCGGCTGCCACGAGCGCGAAGCAAAGAGCTGTGTGCTTAGCTTTCCAAGCTGAGAGCGCTCAGGCAATGCGAGAGGGACCGAGGCGCCGCCCGCGGCGGCCTGCGGCGAACTGCCTGCGGCCCCCTCGACCCTGTGAGGATCGGAAGAAGATGTGCTCGAAGGAGGTGTCGAGCGCTCCACCCTGGCGGAATCAAAGACGACAAACCCCAGCGTCCCGGCAAGGACCGCAAGCAGGACCGTCCTTTTCATCGGGCCACGCGTCACGATTGTAGTCGCGCAACGACTTCAGATCGCCGAGTGGCTACAACGAAATCAGGCTTTCGCGATAGCGGATCGAGACTTGAGCCACTATTATTGGATCGGGTAGATGTCTTCCCCTCCTTCCTCCCTAAGCAGGCATCTACCGCGCCCGGCAGTACGCCCGGGCTTTTTTTTGCCGGGCGAAGACGCTCCTGGAAACCGATCCAAGCAGTCACGCGAACGATATTGGTTGCGGCTTTAGGTGGTGAGAATACGCAGCGCGAGCGCCTTCCCCACAGCCTGCGTGCGGTTCAGCACACCCAGCTTGCGCAAGATCTTCTGCACGTGATTCTTCGCCGTCAGAGGACTGATCTTGAGGATCATCCCGACCTCGATATTGCTCTTGCCGCGGTAGATCCACTCGAGGATCTCCCGCTCCCGCGGGGTGAGAAAGCCCGTCACTGCCGGCCTCGCTCCAGCGCTTTTCGCCTGCCAGTTGACCTGGGTGCGGACCCAGGCCGCGTGCAGGAAAGGTACCAGCAGCTCGACGTAATACGCCTGCCTCGGGCCGATCGAGCCTGGCCGGCAGGCAAAAGTGAAGAAGCTGGTCAGCTGTCCGGTGGCATCGTGGGTCCCATGCGCAACGATGTGACTGGCGCCCAGCCGGATCAATTCGCGCGCCAGGGCGCTGCCTGCAAACTGGCCGCCGTTTCCCGGCTCGCAATTGACCACCTGATTGTGGTTCTCCTCCCAGCTCTTGATGAGGTGCGGAACAAGGAACACATCCTGGCGGAACAGCTCGCTGAAATGCGTGGGCTCCACGGGCACGGTCGAAAAACTGTCGACATAGAACTTTGCCGGCGCGTCACTGTGCAAGGCACAGATCAGCAGCTGATGCTCGACCAGGCTCTGCAGCGTCCCCTGCGTCCAGCCGAAGAACTGGTGGCGCGCGCGTATTCTGAGCGAGGCATCCAGGTTCAGCATGACGGATTCCAGCTCGAAGGGGTCGAAGCGCGCAGGACTGCCGACCGCAGGGCACTCGGGCGACACCGGGTCTTCTCGTTCGCGCTGCCAGGTCTGGAGCTCGTCTGCTTGCTGTGCGTCGTCTACTCGCATGAGGAAAAGTTCACATCAGTTCAGCAGAATTAACTCGCGGCTTGATCATAGTGCATGGTGCCCCCGCCTGCTGTCGCCATAGCTGGATTTTCCTGTAGCGATCGAGCGATTCGACGTGGCGGCTCAACTACAAGCCGCGTTGGAAGGGTGAATCCGGAAGTAGTCTGATAGGGCTAGCCGCCACACGTCAGCGGCGAGCATCGCCTGCCTTATTTTCTTGAAGTATGTGCTAGCGGCGGGAGCAGCCGTCTTTTCCGCCCGTTCAGCAGCAGGGACCGGCTGCAGGTTACACTGAAACAACAATGAACAGGACAGAGTCGGTCGTGCCGATCTTGATCTTGGCGTTGACCGGCCTGTTCCTGGCGTTGCCTGCGGCGGCCCAGCAGCCGCAGGCAAGCGATGAGGAGCCGCCTGCGGAGGTCCGGCAGCCCCCGCCGGTTGTCGGGCAGGAGCATCCCCTCATGGCGCTGATCGGCAGCTCCGTCACCTGGGACAACAACGTGTTTCACCTTCCTAGCTCCGTCGACCCGCAGGCACTACTGGGGAAGCCCACCAAGTCCGATCGCATCAGCGCCACGTATGCGGGGCTGCGCGTCGACAAGCCGTACGCGCAGCAACGCTTTCTCCTTGACCTCACGGGAACGGCCTACCGCTACGACAATTTTCGCCTTCTGGACTTCGACGCGCTGCAGTATAAGGGGGCGTGGCAGTGGCACTTCACCCCTCGCGTGAGCGGCACGCTCGCCGCCGAACGCGCTGAAGCGCTCGTCAACTACAGCGACTTCCGGGACCCTACACAGCGCAACGTGCGCACCGTCCAAAACCGCTCGTTCTCAGTGGACGCATGGCTGTTCGGCGGCTGGCATTTGCTGGGGGGCGCGAGCCAGCAGGCGGCGACGAATACGGCGCCGTTCATCGAGTTGGGAAGCTACCGGGTAACCGGCGGCGAAGGCGGCGTCAAGTATGTGGCGGGATCCGGCAGCTCGGCTACTTTCAACTTCCGCTCGGTAACCGGCCACTTCACCGACCGCGCGGCGGACCCCGTGACCTTGCTCGACGACGGATTCAGGCGCTCGGAAAGCGAGCTGCTGGCAACCTGGATCGTCACCGGCAAATCCACGCTCGATGCACGGCTCGCCCGGGTCGATTACCGCTCGAGTCACTTCGCCGAGCGCGACTTCACCGGTTCCGCAGCACGGCTCGGATATCGATGGCTGCCCACGGCAAGGCTGTCGCTCAATCTCGTGGTGAGCCGGGATCTCCAGCCGTGGCAGGACGACTTCACGAGCTATAGAGTGGACAAGCGACTGTCGTTCGCACCGAGATGGCAGCTCGGCGCCAAGACCGCGCTGGCGCTGACTCTCGATCACGTGGCCAGCGATTTTCGCAATCCCGTGGTGCCGTTCGCCGGGCCGGAGCGCCGCTATGCCTTTCGCAGCGCGCAGCTTGCGCTGGACTGGCAGATCTTGCGTAATGTCACGATCAAGGCCAGCCTGCAGCGCAGCCTGCAAACGTCGACTGATCCCACAGTCCCATTCAGTGCCACTGCTGCGACGCTCGATGCGTCGCTTATGTTCTGACTTAGTTTGCCCATTTAGTCCATAAGAACTAGTCGTTCAAGATAGCTGTTGACCCGCGCTCCGCGCGGACCATGTTGTGTAGTCGGGCAACGACTTCAGATCGTCGAGTGGCTACACCAAAATCAGGCTTTCTCGATAGCGAATCGAGACCCGAGCCACTATGATGGGTCTGGCCAAATGTCTTCCTCTCCCTCTGAGCGACTGTGTCTCTGATGCGAACTGCGAAAGCTGCGATCTTATCTGTGATGGCATTGTTCGTCCCGGGGCAGGCGCTTGCGAGCGCCTTGCTTCTGGACCATTCGATTTCTCCAGTCCCGGACGCGATCCACAGCTCGCTCGCCCTCGGCGTGAATGCTGCGCGGAGCGTGTCTTGCGTCGACGCCGCTCATTTTCACTTCGCGCCGCATCCCAGCACGGGCCTGCAAGCCGCGAACGCCGCGGCGACGCCGAACCCTCGCCCCGAAGCCCTGAGCACCGCGGCGACGGAAAAGCGAGGCGCTGGAACCTACGGGATGCCGCTAGCGGGCCTTGCCCTGTTGGGATTCATCGCGCGTCGCCGCCACAGGGTGCTCAACGCGACCGACTAGCCACGCCGCGGCGGTCGCGGCGAATACCCCGTTTCCGCGGCGGATTTGCCGCTGGACATCGCCAGGGTCTGTAAACAGCCGTGGATATTCATTCAATGAGACTTCGTAGCCTGCCCGGCGCCGCGCTGCTCATTCTCGCCGCCATGCTCGCCGTGGGCGCCCGAGCGCAGGACAAGCTGCCGGAGTACCGGCTTGGACCGGGTGACAGCATCCGCATCTCGGTGTTCGACAATCCGAATCTCACGCTCGAGACCCGGGTGGGCGAGAACGGCATCATTACGTATCCGCTGATCGGCAGGGTGAGGATAGGCGGCATGACGATCCCGCTCGCCGAACAAACCATCGCCAAGGCGCTCACCGACGGCAATTTCATCAAGCAACCGCAGGTCAGCATCCTGTCGTTGCAAATGCGCAGCAACCAGGTCTCAGTCCTTGGGCTCGTCAACCGCGCCGGACGCTTTCCGCTGGACACCTCCAACGTGCGCGTCTCCGAGATGCTCGCCCTCGCGGGCGGAATCACGCCGGCCGGCGCCGACGTCGCCATCATCACCGGCGAGCGTGCAGGCAAGCCATACCGCAAGGAAATCGATATCCCGGCGCTGTTCCTCTACAACAAGCACGACGACGACGTCACGGTGGCCCCCGGCGATGTCATCTACGTTAATCGCGCGCCGCTGTTCTACATTTACGGCGAAGTGCAACGTCCCGGCTCGTACCGCGTCGAGCGCGGCATGACCGTGAGGCAAGCCCTGGCCCAGGGCGGAGGGCCGACGCAGCGCGGCACCGAGCGCGGCTTGCGGATGCACCGGCGCGGCCCGAGCAACCAGCTTGAGGCCACCAGCCCCAGGCTCGATGACCCGGTCCAGCCCGGTGACGTGTTCTACGTCGGAGATAGCCTGTTCTAGGCCATGGAACCTAACACCGTAGCGCGCGTGAGCGAGTCGATTTCCATGCCGAGCCAGTCCATTGCGCTCAAGGCCGCCGAGCGCAGGCTCGGCGCCGTCCTGATCCATGCCGGCAGGCTGCGGCCGCAGGATGTCGAGCACATCCTCCAGCTGCAACGGCAAAAGGGCTTGCGCTTCGGCGACGCCGGCAAGGAGGTCGGCCTGCTCACGCAGGCCGACATCGAGTTCGCGCTTGCGCGCCAGTTCGACCACCCTTATCTGCGGCGCGGCGAGAGCAAGGTGAGCGAGGAGGTGGTCGCCGCCTACGAGCCCTTCAGCCCGCAGGTGGAAGCGCTGCGCGCGGTGCGCGGCCAGCTCATGCTGCGCTGGCTCGACACCGAGCCCGCGAGCAAGGCGCTCGCCATCTTGAGCGCGGCTCGCAAGGAGGGCCGCAGCTTCATCGCCGCCAATCTCGCCGTGGTGTTCGCGCAGCTCGGCGCACGCACGCTGCTGATCGACGCCGACCTGCGCCAGCCCTGCCTGCACCGCTTATTCGGCCTGGACAACCGCGCAGGCCTCTCGGCGGTGCTGTCGGGCCGCGCCGCCGCCTTCGAGGCGCTCGAGCGCGTCGCGTTGCTGCCGAACCTCTCGGTGCTGCCTGCCGGGGCGCCGCCGCCCAGTCCGCAGGATCTGCTGGCGCGGCCGATGTTCGCGCAGCTGCTCCACCAGCTCGCCGCGCATGTGGATCTCATCCTGCTCGACTGCCCGGCCGTCGCCCAGAACGCGGACGCGCAGACCGTCGCCGTGCGCGCCGGCGCCGCACTGATCGTGGTGCAAAAAAATTCCTCCCGCCTGTGGCGGGTTCAGGGCATCTCCGACAGCGTGGTGCAGGCGAAGTGCAGCATCGTCGGCGCCGTGCTCAACGACTTCTGAAGCCGGGGACGCAATGAGCCTGCACCAATTCCTGACGGTTCTGCGCGCACGGTTCAAGATCATCGTGCTGATCCTGCTCGCGACCGTAGCGGCGATCGTGGCGGCGAGCCTGGTGCTGCCCAAGAAATACACCGCAACGGCGGCGGTGGTGGTCGACGTGAATTCGCCGGATCCGGTCACTGGAACCATGCTCCACGCGATGGTGATGCCCGGCTACATGGCCACGCAACGCGACATCATCGGCAGCGATCGCGTGGCACAGACGGTGGTGAAGCTGCTCAAGCTCGATGAGGCGCCGGGCAAGAAGGAACAGTGGCTGGAGAAGGCCCAGGGCAAGGGCAGCCTCGTGGCCTGGCTGGCGGAAGGATTGCAGAAAAAGCTGAGCGTCAAGCCCTCGCGCGAGAGCAACGTCATCGACATCTCGTTCAGCGCGGTCGACCCGGCCTTCGCCGCCGCCGTGGCCAACGCCTTCGCGCAGGCCTATATCGAAGCCAGCATCGAGCTGAGGACCGACCCGGCGCGGCAGTATGCGCGCTGGTTCGGCGAGCAGGACAAAGCGCTGCGCGAAAACCTGGAGAAGGCGCAGGCACGCCTGTCCGAGCACCAGCAGACCTACGGCATCGTCGCGAGCGACGAGCGCCTCGACAGCGAAGTGACCAAGCTCAACGATCTTTCGGCGCAGCTCACCGTCATTCAGGGGCAGGCTGCCGAGGCGAGAAGCAAGCAGCGCTCGGGCAGCGCCTCCAGCACGCTACCCGAGGTGGTGCAGAACCCCCTCATCCACACCCTCAAGACCGACATCGCCCGCCAGGAAGCCAAGCTGCAGGAGGTCGCGGGCAACCTGGGCAAGAACCATCCCCAGTACCAGCGCATGGAATCCGAGCTGGCTTCTCTCAAGCAGCGGCTGGACGCCGAGACGCGCATTATTACGAGCGGATTTGGCACGGCCACCGCCGTCGGCAAGGACAAGGAAGCCGAGCTGGCTACCGCCATCGCGGCGCAGAAAAAGAAGCTGCTCGAGATGAGGCAGGCGCGAGACCAGCTCGCCACGCTGCAGCGCGACGTGGACAACGCCCAGAAAGCCTACGAGGGCGTTTCGCAGCGCCTCACGCAGAGCAGGCTCGAGAGCCGCTTCACCCAATCCAATGTTTCAGTGCTGACGCTGGCCTCAGAGCCGATCGAGCCGTCATTTCCGAACCTGCTGCTGAACACCCTCGCCGCCATTTTCCTGGGGATTTTCGGCGGCGTCGGGGCGGCAGTCGGGCTCGAGATCCTCGACCGGCGCATCCGCTCGGCCCAGGATGTCGCCGAGATGCTCCAGTTGCCGATGTTGGGCGTGATCCCGCGACGCAAGCAGCCGGGCAGGCTTCCCTTCTTGCGCCACGGGCCGACGCTGCTGCTCAAGTAGCGATGCCGCAAGCGGCCGACCTGTGGCAACGCAGCATCTCCGCCGCTCTCTGGGGCGCCTCCGGTTCCGGCGTGCAGCTGGTCCTGCAACTCGGCATTCAGGTCGCGCTGGCGCGGCTGCTGGGGCCGGAACAGTACGGTGTTTTCGCAATGGCCCTCATTGTCGTCTCTTTCGGCGGCTTCTTTACCTTCGGCCTAGCCAGCGGACTGATCCAGAAACATACGGTTACCGATGAAGACCTGCGGTTCGTCAATTTCTGGCAATTGGCCGTAGGAACGGCTGTCGCGATAGCGCTGTTCCTGTTCGCCGAAACCGCGGCCGGATTCTTTCAAGAGCCGCGGGTCGCTCCCGTGATCCAGGCGATGTCGATCGTGTGCCTGGTCCAGGCGGCCGCCAACACGTCTGGAGGGCTGCTGAGTCGAGATCTCGATTTCAAGTCCATTCAGCTGGCCGGCATCGCGAGTTATGTGTTCGGTTACGGTCTGGTCGGCATTCCGCTTGCGATGAGCGGCCACGGTGTCGGCGCGCTGGTCATGGCCTTCATCACGCAGAGCCTGCTCGGCCTCGCAATCCAATACTGGCGCAGACCGCACCTGCTGGGACTCGCCATCCGGCATCGCGATGCTTATGCGCTTTGCAGCTATGGAGCGACGGTGTGCGCCACCCACCTCAACAACTGGGCTCTGATGAATCTCAGCCGCGTCGTGATCGGCCGCATGTTTCCCAGCGCTGCGGTAGGACTCTATGCGATGTCCCACAACCTCGTGATGCAGCTCGCCGGGGTCGTGGCGGGAGTGCAGGCCCCGCTTTTTTCAGCCAGCTCCCGCGTTGAGCAGGACGTTGCACGCCTGCGAACGGTGTTCCTCACGCTGCTCGCCGCGACTACGCTGCTCGCTGCACCGATCTTCGCGGGCATGGCGGCCGCACCGCAGACCATCATGCTGGCGCTTTACGGACACGAGTGGGCAGAAGGCGCGCCTTTGCTTCGTGCGTTCGCGCTCGCCATGCCGTTCTTCATTGCCACCGCAATGGGGACACCGATGCTCTGGACCTCGGGGCGAATCACTCAGGAATTCAAGTTCCAGCTCCCCATCGTCTTTGTGCTCGCGGCGGTGGCTTACGTGGCGGCGCAACACTCTCTCGCAGCAGTGGCCTGGGCGATGCTGGGTATCTTCGTGCTGCGCTTCATCGTCATCACGACGGCTGCTTGCATCGCACTCAACCTGGGCATTCGTGCTATCGCCACTGCGTTTCGCGCCGGGGTGGCTGTAGCCGCATTGGTAGCGGGCGCGATAGCGCTCGTGGACGGGCTGGCAGCGCACATGACAGACCAGCGCCAAATCGTGCTGGTCCTGGATGTGGCAGCCGGATTGGCCGCTCAAATGATAGCGCTGCGCTCGTTCAGGCCGTGGTTCTCCCCCGAAGTGCGGACTCTGTTCGAAATGCTCCTCGCAAGGCTGCCCCGGGGCCTGGCGCCCTTTGGTGAATCCATCCTGCTTGCCCGGAAGCGGATATGACCGCCGAACAGATTGTCGGCCTTTCGATCTACGCAAGCGGGGCGCTCATTTTCTCCGTGGCGGCAGTGTTGGCGTTGGGCGCGGCGATGGAAGCAGAAGGACGATTGCGCCGCCTGATGGTCCCGGCGCTGTACGCGCTTATCCTCCTTTACAACTGCATAGCCCCAATCCTCAGCGGCCGTGACCTGTACGCCCTTGGCCAGTTCGCGTCTCCCAGCGGCGCGAGCAAATGGGTGCTGCGCCTTGTTCTCCTCGCGCTGCTCACGATTTGCGTGGCGCGGTTATCAGCGGCGGCATTCTGCAGGGAGAATCGTGGCGCCGGCGGGGGCGGTCTGCTGGTCGCTTTTGGCTTGTTTTTCCTGACCAATACAGTACTGAGCAGCGCCTTGGGGACGCACCCGGAATTCAGGCACGAGCACTATTACGTACTGTTTCTTTTCGCGGCGGTGTACGCGAGCCGGACGCAAGACCCCGAGACGTCGATCCGTTTTGCGAAAGTGGGGCTGTTGATCTTTCTGGCCGCCAGCTGCGCGGTCTCGGTCGTGGCGCCGGAACTCACGATCGAGCGCCCCTACCATAGCTGGATCCCGGGCGTCAACATACGCTTTTGGGGGCTGGAGAGCCACGCCAACAGCATGGCACCTGTGGCCTTGGTGTATCTGCTGCTCTCGATCCACCAGCCCTTCGAGCGCCGCTGGCTGCAGCGGCTGGGACTGCTCATCGGCGTGGCCGTGCTGGCGCTGGCACAGTCCAAGACGACCTGGGCTGCGGCGGCAATTACGGTCCCCTTGCTATATATGCTGCGCTCTGGAACCTGGGGGCTGGCGGGGTTTTCCGTTTTCGCGCTGGGCATTCTAGGCGCTTGCGCGTTGTTGGTGCTGCCCGCCCTGGGAGTCTCCGTCGAGGAGTTCTTGGAATCCAGGGAGGGGCATGAGGCGGCTACATTAACCGGTCGGGATCTCCTCTGGGCCCTCGCGGTCCAGGAATGGAAGCACAATCCCCTGTTCGGCTACGGCCCCACGATGTGGAACGATGCATACCGCATGCAAATCGGCCTGGATCATGCGGTCTCGGCTCACAATCAGTTCCTTCAGTCTCTGAGCGTGTCCGGCGCTATGGGCTTGATAGGCCTGCTCGTCTATCTTGGCGCCCTTTTGCTCTACGCCATCAACGCCAGGCGTGGTTCGCGGGGCTTGTCCGTCGCGCTGCTTATCGTCGTGCTCGTGCGCTGCGTCACCGAAACGCCCCTCGCGCTCGGCGGCGGCTTCTTGAGTGGGGCTTTCGTGACGCAGCTGTTGCTCTTTCACATCGCCCTTGCTCATGGCCATAGCGTGGTCCGGGTTGCGCGGCCTGCGACATCGCTCATTACAGCGTGGAGAGCATCTTGAATCAGCTGCAGCCCAGGATCTCGGCAGTCATTCCCCTCTACAACAAGCAAGCCTATGTTGAACGGGCCGTGGCGTCGGTTCTGCAATCGGGGTACCCGGCTCATGACGTGATCGTGGTCGACGACGGCTCGACTGACGATGGGCCGCAGCGCGTGGCCGCTATGGGTAATCCGCGTGTGCGCCTGATCAGGCAGTCCCATGGCGGGGTCGCGGCGGCGCGCAACCGGGGCATAAGCGAGGCCAGCGGCGACTATATCGCCTTTCTCGATGCGGACGACTATTGGACCCCGGAGTATCTGCCCGCCATCGCCGATCTGATCGCGCATTTTCCCGAATGTGGAATGTATGCGACGCATTTCTATTACTTTCGCGATGATGGATTCCGACGAGTCCCACCGCTATGGGGAATCAAAGCGCCCAGTCGCCCCCAGCAGATTGAGCGGTTTTTCGAGATTTGGGGGCACGGGATTTTCTTTTGCACGTGTTCAGTGGTCATACCGGTGCGCATCCTGCGCGATTTCGCCATCAGCTTCCCCGACGGCGAGCAGCACGGCGAGGACATGGATGTCTGGTTTCGCATCGCGGAACGCTGGCCCATCGCGTATCTGGGACAACCACTGGTGGGCTACCGGCTGGGCGTACCGGGCAGTCTCATGACTTCGCACCCGGGAGACTTCCCGCCTGCTTACGAGCGCTTGGCGGCGCGATATCGCTCCAACGCCATTCCACACCATCACCGCAAGGGCGTGGCACGAACGCTGAGCGTAGCCCGGCTGATGAGCGCGCGCCGCCTGCTGCTCGAGAGCGAGCGCGGTCGCGCTCTCAAGCTGCTCTACGATCCGTCGTGCCTGCGCGCCCCGCGGTTTTGGCTCCGGCTACTCCTCGCCGCCCATATGCCAGCGTCTGTGCGCGGCCACTTCATCCCCGCCTGCTAGGACCGGCACCGAGCCATGACTGGCGTAAGCGTGATCATCAAGGCGCTGAACGAACAGGCCAACGTCGCCAACGCTATTGAAAGCGCCTTGCGCGCGGTCGCCAGCGTGGGCGGCGAGGTCATCCTAGCGGACGCGCTTTCCGATGACCGGACGGTGCAGATCGCCCGGCGCTATCCCATCACCATCGCTCAGCTCGTGCGTGCCGCCGATCGCGGTTGCGGCAGCGGGCCGCAGCTCGGTTTCCAGCATGCGCGGGGAGAGTTCATCTACCTGATGGACGGCGACATGGAGCTTGACGCCGGGTTCATCGAGGCGGCCCTGCCTCACTTGCGATCCGAAGACGATGTCGCAGGAGTCGGCGGCGTGATCGAGTATCCGGGAGTCCTGAGCATCGAGTATCGCAAACGTCATCTGAGGCAGCAGACGGAGAAGCCCGGCTACGTCAGCCATCTCGGCTGCGGCGGACTTTACCGCACCGATGCGATCCGGCAGGTGGGTTATTTCTCGAATCGCAATCTCCACTCTTTCGAGGAACTCGAACTGGGTCTGCGCCTGCGCAGCGCAGGCTGGAAGCTCAAGCGCATCGCCAGGGCCAGTGTCCGTCACCATACCCACCAACTAGGCGCGTACTCCTTCCTCGCCAGAAGGTGGCGCGACGGATTCGCCCTTGGCGCCGGGGAATTGCTGCGCTCCGCGATCGGCAAGAGCTATCTGCCGTCCGTGCTGCGTGAATTCAGGGGCCTTCTCATGGTAGCCGGCTGGATACCCATGCTGGTTCTGATCCTGTCGGTCCCGGTGACGCTGCCGTTGCGTCTGGCGGTTCTGATCGCCTTGCTGGCCGCGCCGGTCAGCGTCCTTTCCGTCAAGCGGCGCAGCGTGCAACTCGGTCTTTACGCGGTAGTCGCTCATTGCTTCGTCCTGGTGGGAGCGCTCCGAGGCGCGCTGCGAAGTCAGGTGGATCCCGCGAAGCCGATTGATGACCAGGTCCTTCAGCGCGGCGAATGGTTCCATCCACGCGCGGAAAAAAAACTGGCCTGACCATGCGACCTCCCCAGGCCGGCGCTACCTCAGGGCTCATCCTCATGTTCGGCCCGAGCATGGATTATGCGGGCGGCATGACCGAGGTGATCAGAACGTATTCCGCAGCGGGCCTCTTCGAGGCCTGGCCGCTGCGTTACATCTCCACGTACGCGGGGCGGGACTTCTCGGCCAAGCTGCGGCTGTGGCTATCCGCGGTATGCAGCGCACTGATTCAACTGGCGCGAAGGCGAGTCGCGCTGGTCCACGTGCATAGCTCAACCTATGGCAGTTTCTGGCGCAAGTCGGTGCTCTGCGCGCTGGCTTTCGCTTTCGGAGTGCCATATGTGATTCACCTCCACGGCGGCCGCTTGGCGGAGTTTTACCAAGGCGGGTGCAATGCCCTCGCCAAGGCCTGGGTGCGAGCCGTGCTGCGCGAAGCCGCGCGCGTTGTGGTGCTCAGCCGGCATTGGCGCGACGAGGTGCGCAAAATCGAACCGGCGGCGCGGACCACCATCATCGGTAATCCCGTATCCGTACCGATTTCCGTCGTGCCCCTGCAGCGCCCGGCCCGCACGGTGTTGTTTCTCGCCTGGCTGCAACGGACCAAAGGAGTTCTCGATCTGGTGAGGGCGATACCCACCGTTCTGCGTTCCGTGCCCAAAGCCACCTTTGTGATTGCCGGCCGCGGCTTTCACGGCGGCGAAAGCCCAGAGTCCATCATGGAGCTCGCACGCTCGCTACGCGTTGCACACGCGCTTCGCTGTCCTGGCTGGGTCAACGGCGTTATGAAGGAGAGTCTCCTGCGCGAGTCCGATGTCTTCGTGCTGCCTTCCTACTTCGAGGCGCTGCCTGTCGCGTTGCTGGAAGCCATGGCACGCGGGGTACCCGTGATAGCCACCCGTGTAGGAGGCATCCCAGACGTGATCGAGGATGGCGTCAATGGCCTGCTGGTAGACCCGGGACGGCCGGAGCCGCTGGCCCGAGCGATCATTGCCATGCTCACCGACGACGCGCTGCGCAGCCGGCTGAGAGAGGCCGCCCGGACCCATGTTCGCAAGCGCTATTCCACCGAAGCCATCATCGAGGATCTCGGAATGCTCTATCGCGAGCTTGGCATTCGAGTCGAACCGGTCAAGCCGCGAGGTTTTTCCAACGCGCCCGAATCCCGAGCGGGAGTGTTTTTCTGAGCCTATGAAACCGAAGTTCCGACCCCGGCCTGCTGTAGTCGATACCTACGAACTGTCCCCGATGCAGGCGGGGATACTGTTACACGGCCTCAGCGGAGGAGATGCCGGCGCTTACATCGAGCAGGCGGTCGCAACGCTGCACGAGCCGCTCGACGAAGCGCAGTTCCTGCGCGCCTGGCAGCGGGTGGCCGAGCGGCATCCGGCGCTGCGCAGCCGTTTCCGCTGGGAAGGGGTGGTGCAACCCGTGCAGGAGGTGGTCGAGCGAATCCAGATTCCCGTCGAGCGGCTCGATTGGCGCGCTGTCGCGGGGGCCGAGCGCCAGCAGCGGTTTCAGGCGCTCCTGGAGCGCGAGCGCGCGCGTGGCTTCGAGCTCGACCATGCGCCCCTCATGCGCCTGGTGCTCGTGCGGGCCGCCGAGCGCGAGCATTGGGTGCTGTGGACGACTCATTGCGGCTTTCTCGACGGGCGCTCGAGGTCTCTGCTTTGCCAGGAGGTGTTTACTTTCTATGAGGCCTTCTTGGGCGGCGGGGACGCCGACCTCCCGCTGCCTCGTCCGTATCGCGACTACATCGAGTGGCTGCGACAACTCGATTACGACTCCGCCAGAACCTACTGGCAAGGCGTGCTCTCAGGCTTTCAGGCACCCACGCCCCTGGTGGCGGCGCGCGATCGCGAGGCCGAGCAGGCCAAAGGGGACGCCCGGGGAACTCATGAGATCCATTTGCCGGTTGCACTCACCTCCGCTCTCAGGAAACGTGCGCGCGAGGCTTCGGTAACCGTCAACCTGCTGTTGCAGGCTGCCTGGGCTCTGCTGCTGCACCGCTACTGCGGCGAATCCGACATCGTGTTCGGCGTTACCAGTGCCTGTCGCGGCTCGGCCCTTGACGGCGCCCGGAGCATGGTGGGGCTGTTCATCAATACGCTGCCGATACGAGTGCGTATCGATCCCGAATCCGAATTGGTGACGTGGCTGCGGCAACTGTGCGCTCAGCAGGCGCCGCTGCGCGACTACGAGCACACGCCGTTGGCCAGGATCCAAGGCTGGAGCGAGGTGCCCCGAGGGATGCCGCTGTTCGAAAGCATCCTGGTATTCGACAGCCATACGCTCGATGCGCAGCCGGGCGCTTTGGGCGCGGCCTGGGGCGAGCGCCGCTTTGCAGGCCTGTGCCATACGGACTATCCACTGACGGTCGTTGCCGATGGTGACCACGAGCTACTTCTGCGGATCGAGTACTCGCGCAAGCGCTTCGATGACGCCGTCGTCGCGCGCATGCTGGGCCATCTGCGGACCCTCCTGGAAGGGATGGCAGCTCATCCGCATGCCAGGCTCAAAGACCTGGCGCTTCTGCCCGAGGCGGAGCGCCGTCAATTAGTCGAGCTCTGGAATCAGACCTCGGCGGCTTATCCGGCGGTGCGCTGCGTGCACGAGCTGGTGGAGGAGCAGGCTCGCATTCGCCCAAATGCGCTTGCGGCGCAAAGCGCCGGGCAGCAGCTGACTTACCGAGAGCTCGACGATCGGGCGGAGAGAGTGGCTGAGCAACTGCGCATCCTCGGGGTGCAGGCGAATTCGCTGGTTGCCACCTATCTTGAGCGCTCGATCGACATGCTCGTGGGCCTGCTGGCTGTGTGGAAAGCGGGCGGGGCTTATGTGCCGATCGACCGGGAGTATCCCGCCGAACGCGTTCGCTTCATGCTGGAGAACACGCACGCCGTCGTGGTGCTCACCCAGAAGCACCTTGCTGGAGCCTTGCCTGCCACGGATGCGGCGATCCTGCATCTCGACGCTGAAGAGTGCCGCTTCGCGGCAAGTTCGGAGCGCTGCGCAGAGCGCTCCTCCCTGTCGCCGGAACAGCTTGCCTATGTGATTTACACCTCGGGCTCGACCGGCCGTCCAAAGGGAGTCCCGATCAAGCACGCGAGCCTGTTCAACCTGATTTGCTGGCACCAGCAGGCCTATGAGGTGAGCCCCGCCGACAGGGCCACCCAGATTGCCGGGCCGGCCTTTGACGCCTCTGTTTGGGAGATCTGGCCGTACCTGACTGCAGGCGCCAGCGTGCACATTCCTGATGACAGCACGCGACTCGATGCAGGGCTGCTGGTGCGCTGGCTAGCCGAGCAGCAAATAACCCTGGCCTTTCTGCCCACGCCGCTCGCGGAAGCAGCGTTGCGAGAGCGCTGGCCGCGGAATTCTGCATTGCGCGTCCTGCTCACCGGCGGCGACAGGCTCAGTCAGCGGTCCACGCAGAAGTTGCCCTTCCGCCTGGTCAACCACTATGGTCCCACCGAGAACACCGTCGTCAGCACCTGCGCCGAGGTGAAAGAGGGCACGTCGAACGCCGCGCCCCCAATAGGGCGTCCGCTTCCCAACACGCAGGCCTACGTGGTGGACCAGCACCTGCAGCCGTTGCCCATCGGCGTGCCGGGGGAGTTGCTGGTGGGCGGTGTGCAGCTCACCTCGGGCTACTTGAACCGGCCGGAGCTCACCGCAGAGAAGTTCATCCCGAATCCGTTTAGCGCGGAGCCTGCAGCCCGGCTGTACAAGACCGGCGATCTCGTGCGCTTGCTGCCGGACGGCAACATCGAGTTCCTCGGCCGTATCGACCATCAGGTCAAGATTCGCGGCGTTCGCATCGAGCTGGGCGAGATCGAAGCGGGCATCGCCCGGCACCCCGCGGTTCGCGAGGTAGTAGTCCTCGCGCGCGAGGATCACCCGGGCGACAAGCGCCTGGTTGCCTACCTCGTCGCGGACAGCCCGCCTGCCGACTTGGTGAATCAGGTGCGCGCGCTCCTCCGCACCATGATGCCCGAGCACATGGTTCCCGCAGCCTTTGTCTTGCTGGATGGCTTTCCGCTCACGCCCAACGGCAAGCTGGATCGCAAGGCGCTGCCGGCGCCCGACGCAGCGATCTACGCCGCCCGCAGCTATGAGGCCCCGGTCGGAGACCTTGAGACCGCGCTGGCGCAGATCTGGTGCGACGTCCTCAAGCTCGAACGCGTCGGCCGCCACGACAACTTCTTCGACCTGGGCGGCAATTCCATGATGGTCGTCAGGCTGATCAGCGAAATCAACCGAAGGCGTCAGGTCAGTCTCGGCCCTGCGGAGCTTTTCCGGAATCCGACTGTGGGGCAAATAGCAAAGCTGATCGATGGGAAGCAGCCAAAGCGCAAGCGACAGACAGCGATAGTTCAGCTGCGAAAAGGACGCGCTGAACTTCCCGTATATTTCATTTACGCCGGACCGATCGAGTTCCGCCTCGCGAACGCTATGGGCGAGAACCACACGGTATTAGGCATCGACGTACCGTGGCCCTTGGCATGGCGCAATGCGGTGACTGCCAACCGCACGTCCGGTTTCCCAACCATGGAGCAAATGGTTGCTCCGTATGTGGCGGCGCTAGGCGCTCATGCACCCGCTTCCCCCTGTGTGCTGGCGGGACATTCATTTGCCGGACTGATGGCCTTCGAGGCGGCCCATCAGTTCGTGCGGCAGGGCGGCAAGGTGGAAATGGTGATGCTGCTGGATACCTGGGCCAGGTACCCGGCTCCACAGGAAGTCGCGTGGCATCAATGGCGGCGAGAATGGAACGGGGCGCCGGAGCCGCGGTCGACTGATCGGCTTGCACAGTCGATCGCTTCGCGCCTGCGCAACTCCTGGCGCATAGCCCGGTGGCTGCTCGGACAGGAAATGTTCCGCGTATGGCCATTCCTCAAGCGCTTCAGGATGAATCCAGACGACCTCACCGCTGTTCTCGACGAGGAAGGCATGCCGCTGTCCTGGGGAATCCTGGACCGAGCGTATACAAAGATCCTCGAGTCTTACCGCCCACGCCTTCTCGAAAGCCGGGGAGTCCTCTTCCGGACGGACGGCAATACCGTGCTGCGCGGTTTCGACGACAGCCAGGGCTGGAACAACCTGTTCACCCGGGGATTGGAGATTGTGCCGGTGATCGGGGATCATATTTCGATGGTCCGCCAGCACCATCCAATGCTAGCTCGGCAGATAAGTGAAGTGCTGCAGCGACATTGGTCAAACCAGGCCGACAAGGTCAGCCTCGATGCCCACGAGCGGCGGCGAGCGCCCCGCACTCCTCAGACAGGGGCAATCGCATCAGTGGTCTTGCCCGGACCGATGACCTGATACGTTTGTGCGCCCGGGCGGCGGCTGATGTCCGCTCTGGCGTCTCGTCTGCCGTCCCGGCACACAATTTCTTGGTTTTATCCCGTAGTAGCGCGCCGGGAATTCTGCACACGCGCGCTACACAAATTCCGCACGCTCCTCTGACATTTTCTGACGCGTCGTGACACGCGTCATCTGAGCCGCAGTGGATGCCTTGTAGTTTGACTGCTACGAATTTGTAGCTCGATAACTACGAGGCGTCATGAA
>VBBY01000042.1 GCA_005881595.1 Betaproteobacteria bacterium
GGGCCCGGGGCCCATGTCGAGAATGCGGTCGGCGGCGAACATGATCTGCGGGTCGTGCTCGACGACGACCAGGCTGTTCCCGGCGTCGCGCAGCCGCTGCATCACGCCGATGACGCGGCCCATGTCGCGCGGGTGCAGGCCGATCGAGGGCTCGTCGAGCACGAACAGGGTATTGACGAGCGAAGTACCAAGGGCCGTGGTGAGGTTGATGCGCTGCACTTCGCCGCCCGACAGCGTGCGCGACTGGCGGTCGAGCGTCAGGTAGCCGAGGCCGACCTCGCACAGGTAGCCGAGCCGCGTGCGGATCTCGCGCAGCACCAGGCCGGCCGCCTCACCGTCGATGCTCAGGCTTTGAAAGAAGCCATTCACCCTCGAAACTGGCAGCAGCATCAGCTCGTGGATGGACTTGCCGTCGAGCTTCCACAGCAGGGCGTCGGGCTTCAGCCGCGTGCCGTGACAGGCCCCGCACTCGGTGTACGCGCGGTACTTGGAGAGCAGGACCCGGATGTGCATCTTGTAGGCCTTGGTCTCGAGCCACTTGAAGAAGCGGCGCACACCGTACCAGGTCCCGGGCCAGGACTTGCGCCAGCTCTTCCAGTCCGCTTCGCCTTCCAGTACCCAGTTTTTCTGGAAAGAATTCAACTGATTGAAAGGCAGATCGAGCGGAATGCCGCGCTTCTTCGCGTACTTGACCAAATCGTCCTGACATTCACGGAAGCTCGGACTCTGCCAGGGGCGCACGGCGCCCTGGCGCAGCGTCTTCGCCTCGTCGGGCACCACCAGGCCGAAATCGACGCCGATCACGCGGCCGAAGCCGCGGCAGGTCTCGCAGGCGCCGAGCGGCGAATTGAAGGAGAACGCCGCCGGGGTTGCTTCCGAATAATGGATGTCGCAGTCGGCGCAATGCAGCCCCGACGAATACCGCCAGACCGAAAAATCGGGGTCAGAGCCCGATTTTTCCGGATAAACGTTGACCCGACCCTGACCGACCCGCAAAGCGGATTCCAGCGCTTCGATGACCCTCGCCCGCTCTGCGGAAGACATGCGGATGCGGTCCTGAATGACTTCGAGCCGCCCTTTCGACCGCGCGTGGATCCGGGTATAGCCCTGTCGCTGCAGTAGCTGCTCGACCTCTTTCTCGGTAAAGTTCTTGGGGATATTGACCGGGAAGCTGATGACGAGTCTTTGAGAAGGAACCTGCAGTAAAGACTCATAAATCGACTGGGGCGTATCCCTCACCACCGGCTTGCCGCAGCCGCGGCAATGCAGTCTTGCGGCGCGCGCGAAGAGCAGCTTCAGGTGGTCGTTCAGCTCGGTCATCGTGCCGACCGTGGAGCGCGAAGTGCGCACCGGGTTGGTCTGGTCGATGGCGATCGCCGGCGGGATGCCTTCCACGGCGTCGACCTGCGGCCGGTCCATGCGGTCCAGGAACTGCCTCGCGTAAGGGCTGAACGTTTCCACGTAGCGCCGCTGCCCTTCGGCATAGAGCGTATCGAAGACGAGCGAGGACTTGCCCGAGCCCGACACGCCGGTGACGACGACGAGCTCGCCGCCCGGGATCGCCAGGGTCAGATTCTTCAGGTTGTTTTGGCGGGCGCCGCGGATGACAATGGCGTCGCCGGGGATCTGCTCTTGCTTCACTGGGATGAAATTTTATCTTTTCCTAGCCGCCTTGTGCTTATCGTCGGCGCATGCCGCGCCGCCGCCGGTGCTCGTCGTGCCGCTGGAGGGCGCGATCGGCCCGGCGAGCGCCGATTTCGTGCGGCGGGCGCTGCAGCGCGCGGCAAAGGACAAGGCGCAGCTCGTGGTGCTTCGCATCGACACGCCCGGCGGGCTCGACACCTCGATGCGCGAGATCATCAAGGACATCCTCGCTTCGCCGGTCCAGGTCGCCAGCTTCGTCGCGCCTGGCGGGGCGCGCGCGGCGAGCGCCGGCACCTTCATTCTGTACGCCAGCCACATCGCCGCCATGGCCCCGGGGACCAACCTCGGCGCGGCCTCGCCGGTGGCCCTCGGCGGAGGCGGATCGGAAAAGGACGAGAAGAAGGACACCTTGATGCGCAAGCAGATCAATGACGCGGCGGCGTATATCCGCGGCCTCGCCAAGCTGCGGGGCAGGAACGCCGAATGGGCGGAGCGCGCGGTGCGCGATGCCGTCAGCCTGTCCGCGGAGGAAGCGCTGAAGATGAAGGTCATCGACGTGGTGGCCGGAGACGTGCCCGAGCTGCTGAGAAAGCTGAAGAAGGCGGACGCGCCGGTGATCGAGGTGCAGGTCGACTGGCGCACCAAGATCCTCGGCATCGTCACCAACCCGACCATCGCCTACCTGCTGATCCTGGTCGGCATCTACGCCATCATCTTCGAGTTCATGAATCCGGGGCTGGTGCTGCCGGGGGTGGTGGGAACGATCAGCCTGCTGATCGCGCTCTATGCGCTGCACCTGTTGCCGGTGAATTACGCCGGCCTCGCCCTGATGGTCCTCGGCATCGGCTTCATGACCGCCGAGGCCTTCTTTCCGGCCTACGGCTCGCTCGGGATCGGCGGGCTGATCGCCTTCGTGCTGGGCTCGATCATCCTCATCGATAGCGACTTGCCGGGGTTCGAGATCCCGTACGCGCTGATCGGCGGCATCGCTGCGGCGAGCGCGGCGTTCCTCGTCTTCGTCGTAGGCATGCTGCTGCGCGCGCGCAGGCGCCCGGTGGTGAGCGGCCGTGAGGAGATGATTGGCGCGGTGGGCGAGGCGCTCGAGGACTTCGACGGCGAGGGCTGGGCGCGCGTGCACGGCGAGAGGTGGCGCGTGCGCGCGGCGCGTCCAGTGAGGCGCGGCCAGCGCCTGCGGGTGGCGGCGATGGACGGTCTTGTTCTTACAGTGGAGATGGACCCATGATCAACTTCGGCCTCGGCGCGATCGTTCTCGCTGTCATCCTGCTGTTTCTCTCGATCAAGATCTACCGCGAGTACGAGCGCGCGGTGGTGTTCCTGCTCGGCCGCTTCCAGGCGGTCCGGGGCCCCGGCCTGATCATCATCGTCCCGGGCATCCAGCAGATGGTGCGCGTCGACCTGCGCACCGTGGTGCTCGACGTGCCGCCGCAGGACGTGATCACGCGCGACAACGTTTCGGTGAAGGTGAACGCGGTAGTCTATTTCCGCGTCGTCGATGCGCAGCACGCGATCATCCAGGTGGTCAATTTCCTGGAGGCCACCAGCCAGCTGGCGCAGACCACGCTGCGCGCCGTGCTGGGCAAGCACGAGCTCGACGAGCTGCTGTCGGAGCGCGAGAAGCTCAATCTGGACATCCAGTCTATCCTCGACTCGCAAACCAACGCCTGGGGCATCAAGGTCTCCAACGTCGAGATCAAGCACGTCGACCTGAACGAGACGATGGTGCGTGCCATCGCGCGCCAGGCCGAGGCCGAGCGCGAGCGGCGCGCCAAGGTGATCCACGCCGAAGGCGAGCTGCAGGCCTCCGAAAAGCTGCTGCAGGCCGCCACCATGCTGGCGCAGCGGACGGAGGCGATGCAGCTGCGCTACCTGCAGACGCTTACCCAGATCGCCGGCGACAAGGCCTCGACCATCGTCTTCCCGATGCCGATCGACATCATCGGCCAGCTTCTTTCGAAGAAAAATGCCTGATCGGGCAGCCCGGCCGGGAACGCGGTGCGACCGCGCGGCATCCAATGTGCCGTCCTGACCATGAAAACCGCCATCCCCGCCGCAGTCCCTAGCCCCGAGCCGCTTTCGGACGGCGAGCTCGCGCAGCGCGTCGCCGGCGGCGACGTGCGCGCCTTCGAGGCGCTGATGAGGCGCCACAACCGAACGCTGTTCCGCACTTCGCGCGCCATTCTCCGCGACGACGCCGACGCCGAGGAGGCGCTGCAGGACGGCTACCTGCGCGCTTTCCGTGCGATCGGAGCATTTCGCGGCGAATCAAGGCTTTCCACCTGGCTGGTGCGGATCGTCGCGAACGAGGCGCTGATGCGGCTGAGGAAGCGCCGCCGCGGCGCCGAGGTGGTGCCTCTGCACGGGGAAGACATGCCGACCGATGACCGACCGGACTATGCGGCGCAGCGCGCGCAGACGCGGCGCCTGCTGGAGCAGAAGATCGACGCGTTGCCCGAGGCGTACCGCGCGGTGTTCATCCTGCGCGCGCTGGAGGAATTTTCGGTGGAAGAAACAGCCGCCGCCCTCGGCATTCCGGAGGCCACGGTGAGGACCAGGTTTTTCCGGGCGCGTCGCGTATTGCGCGAAGCGCTCGCTACGGAGATCGATCTCGCGCTCGACGAGGTGTTTGCATTCGCCGGGGAGCGCTGCGATCGGATCGTTGCTGGCGTGCTCGCCAGGCTCGAATAACTTCAACCACGGAGGTTTCCCATGTCGTTCCTGAAGATCTCAAGCCCGGCGGCTGCGCGCCGGTTGTTCCTCGAGCGCTCCGGCGCCGTGCTTTCCGGCGCCGCGGTTGCGCTGCTCGCCGGACGGGAAGCGCTTGCCGCGAAGTCCGGCGATAGCAAGGCCGGGGATGCGCGCATCCTCAATACGGCGCTCGCCGCGGAGCTGGAGGCGGTGGCGGCCTACCAGGTCGGCGCGGAGAGCAACCTGCTGCAAAAGCCGGCGCTCGATCTCGCCCTGCAGTTCCAGGGCCACCACAAGGCGCACGCCGATCTGCTGGAGAAGACCATCCGCAAGCTCGGCGGCAAGCCGGCTTCGGCGAAGGCGAAATACAGTTTTCCAGTCGAGACGCTGAAGAATCAGCTCGACGTGCTGCGCTTCGCCGCCGGCCTGGAGCAGGGCGCGGTGAGCGCCTATCTGGGCGCGGTGCCGTTGTTCGCCACGCGCGACCTGTCGAAGGCGGCGGCGAGCATCCTCGGCGATGAAGCGATGCATTGGGCGGTGCTGCGGCAGGTGATCGGCGAGAACCCGGTGCCCGCGGCGTTTGTGTCTTGATTGAAGCGGTGGCGCTCGCCGCGGCGCTCGCGGCGGGCGACCCGCTGCGCGGCAAGGAGATCTATGCGCGCTGCCTGGCCTGCCACGCGCTCGCCTACGACCGGGTCGGACCGAGGCATTGCGGCCTGCTCGGGCGGCGCGCCGGCAGCGTTCCGGGGTTCGCCTACTCTAGCGCGATGAAGAAATCCGGCATCGTCTGGAGCAAGAAAACGCTCGACCGCTTTCTCGCCGACCCCACGCATACGGTTCCCGGCACCGCGATGACTTATGCCGGGGTTGCGGATGCGCAGGAGCGCGCGGACCTGATCGCCTTTCTCGCTGCGGCCGACCAATCGAAGGATTGCAGCGCTCGCCACTAGTCCAGCTCGTCGATGGAGCGCGGCCAGCTCTTCTTGAGCAGCCGCGACAGCGCCCGGTCGGCGAGCAGCTTGCCGCCCGTCTGGCAGCGCGCGCAGTAGTTGGTCTCGTTCTCGGCGTAGACGATGCGCTGCACGGGAGCGCCGCACACCGGACAGGGCTTGCCGTAGCGCCCATGCACCGCCATGCCCTCGCGAAACGCGGTGACCTTCTCGGGAAAGCCTGCGCCCGCATTCGCGCGCAGGCGCTCGGTCCATTGGCCAAGCACTTCTCTGGTTGAGCTGAATAGGCGCGCAATCTCCTCCTGCGTCAGCTGCCCGGTGAGCGCTACAGGCGAGAGGCGTGCGCGATGCAGGATCTCGTCGGAATAGGCGTTGCCGATGCCTGCGAACAGACGCGGATCGGTGAGGGCGCGCTTCAGCGTGTGATTCTCCCCGATCAGCCTTTCCCGAAATGTTCCCAGATCGGCCTCCATCACTTCGATGCCTCCCGGGTTCATGGCGTCGAGCGATGCCTTGCCCTCCACCACGTGCAGCGAAGCCCGCCGCTTGGTTCCGGCTTCGGTGAAAGCGAGGACGCCGTTGTCGAATTCGAACAGCGCCAGGGTGATACGTGCCGGCGCTTTGTTGTTGCCTTCGATCCAGCGCAGCCGCCCGGCGATCATGAGGTGCAGCACCAGGTAGAGCTCGTCTTCGAGCCCGACGACGATGCGCTTGCCCAGCCTGCGTAAATTCAACACCTTCCTCCCCTCGACGCGAGCGATCGGCGGCAGGGCGGTGCGCAGGAGGAAGGGGTTGAGCAGCCGGACGCGCGCGAGTCGCCGGTTCGCAATCCGCGCCGCCAGGCTTTCCAGGTAAACAGTAAGATCGGGCAGTTCCGGCACCCTGCGATCATAGGATGGCAAGCAACCTGCTCACCAGGCTGCAGAGCGGCGATTTCGTGGTCACGGCGGAGATCACGCCGCCAGTGTCGACCGATCCGGCCGAGTTCATCTCTCGTGCGCTGCCGCTCAAGGGCCTTGCCACCGCTGTCAACGTGACCGACGGGGCCGGCGCCAGGGTCCACCTCTCCAGCCTCGCCGCCGCGCATTTCCTGGTCCAGAACGGGATCGAGCCCATCTTCCAGATGACCTGCCGCGACCGCAACCGCCTCGCGCTGCAGGGCGATCTGCTCGGCGCGGTCTCCCTCGGCATCCGCAACGTGCTGTGCCTCGCCGGCGACGACCCGAAGCTCGGCGACCAGCCCGAGGCGAAGGCGGTGTTCGACCTTGACAGCCGCGGACTGCTTGCCATGGCGCACAGGATGCGCACGGAGCAGCGCCTTCCCTCCGGGACGGAGGTCAAAGGCGGCGTCAGGCTCGTGCTGGGCGCGGCCGACATGCCCATCGACCCGCCGCCCCACTGGGAGCCGAAGGCGCTGCGCGCCAAGCTCGAGGCCGGCGCCGATTTCGTCCAGACGCAGTTCTGCATGGACGTGGCGGTCGCGCGGCGCTACGCTCGGCGGCTCCTCGACCACGGCATCGCCCAGCGCCTGCCGATCCTGATCGGCGTGGCGCCGATCCCGTCGGCGCACTCGGCGCGCTGGATGCGGGAGAAGCTGTACGGCACGCTCATTACCGACGCGCAGATCGGGCGCCTCGAGGGGGCGCGCGATGCGAAGGCCGAAGGCAACCGGATCTGCATCGAGGTTCTGCAGCAGCTCGCCGAGATCCCGGGCGTCGCCGGGGCGCACGTGATGGCGCCGCAGAACTTCACCGAGATTCCCATCGTCATCGCCGAGTCCGGCGTCACCGGGAAGAAGCGCAAGACATGAAATTCACCGACGGCTTCATCGAAGTCGATGGCTGCAGGACGCACCTGCGCCGCGGCGGGTCGGGGCAGCCGCTGCTGTACCTGCACGGCGCGAGCGGCGCGCCGGCGATCATGCCGTTCATGGAGCAGCTCGCCGCGCGCTTCGACGTGCTGGTGCCCGAGCATCCCGGCTACGGGCTGAGCGACGAGCCTGAATGGCTGGAGAACATCCACGATGCGGCCTATTTCTACCTGGATTTCCTGAAGCGGTTGAATCTTCAAAAGGCAGTCCTGGTGGGCAGTTCCATGGGCGGGTGGATGGCTTTGGAAATGGCGGTCCGCGACACGTCGCGCATCAAGTCTCTTGTTCTCGTGGGGCCGGCGGGGATCAGCGCGCCCGGGGTCCAACCCGCCGACATCTTCCTCATGCCGCCCGAGGAAGTCATCCGCAGCCTTTTCGACGATCCGAGACTGGCGGAGCAGCGGCTCGCCGAGCCGGCGACGCCCGAGTCGCTCGACATCGCGCTGAAGAATCGCCATACCACGGCGCGCCTCGCCTGGGAGCCGCGGCTGCACGATCCATTTCTGCCGAAGTGGCTGCACCGCATCGACGTGCCGGTGAAGATCATCTGGGGAGCGGAGGACCGGATTCTGCCGGTCGCTTTCACGAAAGAGTTTTCTCGTTTGATGCCAAAGGCGGAAATTCACATCATCGCCGGCTGCGGCCATCTGCCGCAGCTCGAGAAGCCCGACGCCTTCTGCGAAATCGTATGCAGATAATCCTGTTCCATCTCATGCCGTACGCCGACCTGGACCTCGAGGCGGGGCGCAAGAACGGCACGGTGTGGGTCAGGCTGCCGAACAGGCACTTCGATCCGGAGAAGGGGCACAGACTCTATAACCGCTATCTCGACGAGCTCGAGCACGCCGAGCGGCTCGGCTTCGACGCGGTGTCGGTGAACGAGCACCACCAGACCGCCTACGGGCTGATGCCCTCGCCGATCGTGACCGCTTCGGCGCTCGCGCGGCGCACGCAGCGCGTGCGCATCGCCATCCTGGGCAGCGCGCTGCCGCTGCGCGAGCACCCGCTGATGGTCGCCGAGGAGCACGCGATGATCGACGTGATCAGCGGCGGGCGCCTGATCAGCGGGTTCGTGCGCGGCATCGGCGCCGAGTACCATACCTTCGGCGTCAACCCGACCTTCTCGCACGAGCGCTTCCACGAGGCGCACGACCTCATCGTGCGCGCCTGGACCGAGCCGGGGCCGTTCCCGTTCCAGGGCAAGCACTACAACGTCCAGTACGTGAACCTGTGGCCGCGCCCCTACCAGAAGCCGCACCCGCCGATCTGGATCCCGTCGCAGGGCAGCAAGGAGACGATCGACTGGGCCTCGCACCCCGACCGGCGCTACACCTATCTGCAGACCTTCAGCCCGGCCAGGGTGGTGCAGCGCTATCTCAAGTTGTACCGCGACACCTGCAGCGGCTACGGCTACGAAGCGCAGGACAGCCAGCTCGGCTGGGCCGTCCCGGTCTATGTGGCGAATACCGACGAAGAAGCGCGCCGCGAGGCGAAGCCGCACTTCGAGGCGTTCCGCAACGTGTTCGTGAAAATGCCGCTCGAGATGCTGCTGCCGCCGGGCTACACCTCGCGCGAATCGCTGAAGAACGTGATGAAGGCGAAAGCGCAGATGTTCGGCGACGTGACCATCGACCAGGCGGTCGAGCTCGGCCTGTTCGTCTGCGGCAGCGGGAAAACCGTGCTCAAGGCCTTCGAGGGCTATTGGAACGACATGCGCTTCGGCAACCTGCTGGTGCTGTGCCAGTTCGGCACGCTGCCTGCAGAGTTGACGCGCAAAAACATGGAATTCTTCGCGCGCGAAGTGATGCCGCGGCTGAAGCCGCTGTAGCTCATGTTCGACCTGATCACGCGGCACGGCTTGGCGCTGATCTTCGCCAATGTGCTGCTGGAGCAGCTCGGCGTGCCGCTGCCCGCGATCCCGACGCTGATTGTCGCCGGCGCACTTGCGGTGGACGGAACGCTGTCCGCGCCGGCGGTCTTCGGCGTGGCCTTCGCTGCTTCCATGATCGGGGATTGCGCCTGGTACGTCGCGGGCCGGCAATACGGGCGCCGCGTCATGACCACCCTTTGCCGCATCTCGCTGTCGCCCGATTCGTGCGTTCGCCAGACCGAGAACCACTTCGAGCGCTGGGGCGGGATCACCCTGGTCCTGGGCAAATTCATCCCCGGTCTGGCTACGATCGCCCCGCCGCTCGCCGGAGCGATGCGTATCCGGTGGCGGTCTTTCCTGCTTCTGAACGGCGCCGGCACGGCGCTCTGGGCAGCCGCGCCGATTGTGCTCGGGATGCTGTTCCACGCGCAGATCGAACGCCTGGTCGAGCGCCTGCAGGGTCTCGGCGCGGTGGCGCTGGAGGTGCTCGGCGCGCTCCTTGCGGTTTACGTCGCATTCAAATGGTGGGAGCGCCGGCGCTTCTACAGGACGCTGCGGGTGGCCCGGATGACCGCCGAGGAGCTGCGCCATCTCATGGATTCGGGCAAGCAGCCGGTGATCATCGACGTGCGCTCGCGCGCCGAGCGCGAGCTCGACGCCCGCTCGATTCCCGGCGCGCTCGCTCTCGAGGTCGAGGAGCTGGAGAGGCTGATCGACTCCCTGCCCGCGGACCGGGACGTGATCTTCTACTGCACCTGCCCGAACGAGGCTTCGGCGGCGCGCGCCGCCAAGAGGCTCATCGACCGCGGCTACACGCGGGTGCGTCCCTTGCGCGGCGGCCTGGAAGCGTGGATTGCAGCAGGCTACGCGATCGAGCTCAGGACTCCCGCACCACGCGGTTCGTGAGCACGCCGATCGCGTCGTTGACGACCTCGACCAGGTCGCCGTGCTCGAGCGCCGGCAGCGTCGGCCCGTCGCAACCCATCCACAGGACGTCGCCCGGGTAGAGCGTCACGTAGCGCGTCATGCGCGCGATGTAGTGCGCGAGGCTGAAGATCATGTTCTTCGTCTCGTATTCCGACACCATGCGGCCGTTGATGCGAACGCCGATTTTCTGCGCCATCGGGTCGATGCCCGCGACGACGACCGGTCCCATCGGCTTGAACGTGTCGGTGTTCTTGGCGCGCCACAAAGTACGGTCGCTGCGCTGGAACGCGCGCTCGCTGAGATCGTTCCCGAGCGTGTAGCCGGCGATGCAGCCGAGCGCCTCCCTCTCCGGGAGGTGCTTGGCTTTTTCCCCCACCACCGCCACCAGCTCGCCCTCGAACTCCACCGGGCCGGTCGAATCCTTCGGGATGACGATGTCGGCGCCGCTGCCGACCAGCGCGTTCGCTGAGCGGTAGCCGATATCGGCCTGCTGCGGCGGCTTGAGCGTCATGCCGTGGTGCTGGTTCGCCCACGCGATGTGCGCGCGGTAGTTGAGGCCGGCGGCGTAGAAGTTGAGCGGGATCACCGGGGGCAGGAATCTGGCCTTGGCGAGCGGACAGCGCTCGCCGGTGCGCTCGTGGCGCTCGAAGGGGGCCGCGCTCAGGATGGCGATCTGGTCGCCTTCGACGACGCCGTAGGCAGGACCCTGGTCGAGCTGGATCCGGCACCACTTCATCGCGCCGCCTCGCTCTTTACTCGGCCCTGACGCCCGCGGCCTTGATCACGCGCGCCCAGCGCTCGGCATCGGTCTGCAGCCAGGCACGGAACTCCGCCGGCGAGCTGCCGCCCTGGGTGATGGCGCCCAGCCCTTTCAGCTTGTCTTTCGTCTCCGGCTTCGCAAGCGAGGCACGGACTGCCGCGTTCAATTTGTCGATGACAGGCGCGGGCGTGTTGGCGGGCGCGACTACGCCGAGTCCTTGCGTGTATTGCTCGAAGCCGGGAAACCCGCTCTCTGCCATCGTCAGAACGGCCGGATAGTCGGGATGCCGCTTCTCGGTGCTGACCGCAAGCGCCTTCAAGCGCTTTTGCGCCACCTGGTCGGCGATGCCGACCATCGGGTAGAACATGAAGCTGACGCGGCCCGCCATTACCTCGGTCAGCGCGGGCGCGTTGCCGCGGAACGGGACGTGCGTCATCCTGGTGCCCGAGAGCGTCTCGACCAGCGCGGCGGCGAGGTGCGCCGAGCCGCCGTTCCCGGCCGAAGCGTACGAGACTTCGCCCGGCTTCGCCTTCGCCGCCTGCACGACGTCCTGGACCGAGTTGAACGGCGCATCGGCCCGGGTGACCATCACCAGCGGAAGGAACGAGACCAGGCTGATCGGCGCAAAATCCTTGATTGGGTCGTAGGGCTTCTGGTCGGCCAGCAGGATCGCGTTCACGTTGTGCGAGAGCGTGGTCATCAGGAGCGTGTAGCCGTCGGGAGCGGCGCGCCTCACCTCCTGCGTGGCGATGAGCGCGTTGGCGCCGGTCTTGTTTTCGACGACCACGCCCTGGCCGAGCGACATGGCCATGTCCTGCGCGATGACGCGCGCGATCACGTCGGTGGGCCCGCCCGCGGCGAAGCCCACCAGCAGCCTGACCGGCTTCGCGGGGTAATCCTGGGCGCTCGCCGCGGCGCCGCCGAGCGCTGCGATGCAGGCGAGAAAAAATCTTCCGGTCATGACCTTTCCTGGAAGAAACGCGTCGCCATCACCTGGCAGCGCTTGATCAGGCGGGGCTCATCGGCGCTGTAGTCCGCCACGGCGTTGTGAATGGTCCGCAGGTTGTCCCACATCAGCACGTCGCCCACCTGCCAGCGCGCCGCGAAGCGGAATCTCGGCTGGGTCTGGTGCTCGAACAGGAACTCGAGGATCGCGTCGCTTTCCTTCTGCGGCAGCTCGTTGATGCGCACCGAGTAGCCCGGGTTGGCGTAGAGCGCCTTGCGCCCGGTGATCGGGTGGGGGAGGAAGATCGGGTGCGACACCGGCGGCTTCGCCTTGCGCTGCGCCTCGGTCAGCGCGGGGCGCGCGCTGCCTTTCTCGCGGCGCATCATCTCCCAGAACTTGTTGAAGTCGTGCAGCACCGTCTTTCCCTCCAGCTTTTTCCTGAGATCGGGCGGCAGCTCGTCGTAGGCGGCGCGCTGGTCGCAGAACTCGGTATTGCCGAGCGGCTCGCCGTGGCGCTGCGGGATCCTGATGCCGTAGAGGACATTGCAGAAGGCAATGGTCCTGCTGTAGGACATGTCGGTGTGCCAGCTCTGGCCCGCGTCCGCGAGGCCGATCGGCCTGCCGTTCTCGACGATGTTCGACAGGATCATCACCTCCGGCACGCCGGGCTCCTGGTACATGTTCGCGACGTTGATCTCGAGCTCGCCCCAGCGCGCGCTGAAGTCCCTGAGCTGCAGCGCGGTGAGCTCCTGGCGCGGATAGCGCAGCACGCCGTGCTCGGCGAGCGCATTCAGGGCGAACTCGAACTCCTGCGCGGAGAGCGGCCTGGAGAGATCCAGTCCCTCGACGCTCGCCCCGAGGGTATGCCCGCTGGGGATCACTTTTGCCATTCCCGCCTCCGCTCAGCCCTCGGCGCGCACGGTGTTCTCGATCGCGCCGACGCCCTCGATCTCGCAGCGCACGCGGTCGCCGGGTTTGAGGAACCCCGGCGGCTGCATGAAAAAGGCCACGCCGGCGGGCGAGCCGGTGACGATGATGTCGCCGGGGAACAGCGTCATCGCCTGGCTGCAGTAGGACACCAGCTTTTCAATCCCGAAGTAGAGGTCGGAAGTGTCGCTGTCCTGCCGCACCTGGCCGTTCACCTCGGTGCGCATCCTGAGCGGCTTGCCCCACTGGAATTCGTCCAGAGTGACGAGGGCGGGCCCGGTCGGGCAGAACGTGTCGTAGCTCTTGCCGATGAAGTGCACGCGGTAGAACGGATTCGCCTCGTGCTCGGCGAGCTGGATGTCGCGCGCCGACATCTCGTTCACCACCATGTATCCCGCGAGGTGGTCCTTGACCTCGGCTTCGCCGATGCGCCGGCAGCGCTTGCCGATGACGACGCCCAGCTCGAGCTCGTAGTCGAGCTTCCGCGTCTCGCGCGGATGGATCACGTCGTCGAACGGGCCGCAAAGGCTGGAGGTCGCCTTTGCCAGGATCATCGGCGAGCGCGGCGGGGCGATGTCCTTGAGCACCGGGCCGGCTTCGGCGAGATGCGACTTCGTGTTCGCACCCGCGATCAGCAGCTTGCGCGGCACGGGGACCGGCGCCCCGAGGCGCACGCTTTTGCGCTCGATCGCCTTCGCCGAGCTGCGCGCGGCAAAGATCCTGTCGAGCTGCCTGCGCCAATCCGGCTGCTCGAGGAACAGGCGCATGTCGCTGACCGGCAGGTCGATGATGGCGTTGTCGACGAGCATTCCGGCGCGCTCGCTGCCCATCGCACCGTAGCTGACCAGTCTCATCTCAGTCCAGGCTGATGCGGCTTTCGCGGATGACCTGCGCCCACTTCGCGATTTCGCTCTTCAGGTAGGCGCCGAATTCCTCCGGGGTGCTGGTGCGCGGCTCGAAGCCGCTCTCCGCGAGCCGCTGCCTGATCGCGGGATCGGCCATCACCCTGGCGAACTCCGTGTTGAGCTTCATCACGACGGCGCGCGGCGTGCCCGCCGGCGCGACGAAGCCCTGCCAGGCCCAGGCCTCGAAGCCGGGATAGCCCGACTCGCCGAGGGTCGGCAGCTCGGGCAGCGCGGCGACCCGCCTGTCGCTCGCCACGGCGAGCGCGCGCAGCTTGCCGCCCCGGATTTGCGGCAGGGCGGAGGCGATGTCCGGAAACATCGCCGAGATGCGGCCGCCGATCAGATCGGTCATCGCGTCGGCGCCGCCCTTGTAGGGAATCGGCGTCATGATGATGTCGGCGCGCTGCTTGAAGAATTCCATGGCGAGGTGGATCGGGCTCCCCGGCCCGGGCGCGCCGTAGTCGATGTTGCCCGGCGAGCGCTTGGCGGCAGCGACGAATTCCTTCACCGAGGCGGTCTGCACCGCAGGGTTCACCGCGAGGATCAGCGCGAAACGTCCGGTCAGGCTCACCGGCGCGAAGTCCTTCACCGGGTCGTAGGAAAGCTTCCTGTACAGAGTCGGATTGAAGGCATACGTCCCGGCGTCGCCCAGCAGCAGCGTGTAGCCATCCGGCGTGCTCCTCGCCACCTCGCTTGCCCCGATCGCCGTGCCGGCGCCGGGGCGATTTTCGACCACCACCTGCTGCCCGAGCGACTCCGACATCTTCGTGAACACGGTGCGCGCGAAGAAGTCGGTCGCGCCGCCCGCCGGGTAGGGCACGATCAGGCGGACCGGCTTCGCCGGATAAGCCTGCGCCTGCGCGGCCGGCGTCGCGGCGAGCGCCGCGGCGGCGAGCGCGAGGCTGCGCATCAATACGGACACGGGAACCTCCCCACGGTCAAATGTGGCTGGATACTACAATGCATTCGCTTGAACCAGGCGACGGTGACGATCCGCTTGCTCGAGGGCGCCTTTTTTCTGGCGTCCCTGGCGCAGCCGGAAGACAACTCAAGACTTCAGCCCTACATTCATTGCGATGGATTCGCCGGCGGGGTGCGTGGAGTCACGCTGGACCGGCGTCCGCCGACGGCGCAGCCCTGGCGCGAGGTGAGCTCTGGCGGCAGGACCTGGCGCGTCTCCGTGGTGGAGGGGTACCGGGTGATGTACTCGTACCCCCGGACCTATCCCTTTGCCAACCTGAAGGCCGAGCGATCCGACCCCGCGAAATACGCCGCGGACAAGCAGGTCGTCATGCGAAGCCTTGAAGAGCTGGCCGGCGCGGACGGCAACACCGAGCTGGCCGGCTTCTCCAATCAGGGGTTCTCAGGCCAGACGGTCACGAAAAAGGAGCTGGCAGGCAGCACCATCGGCATCACCCAGATCTTCTCTGACCGGGACCTGGTCATCGTGACCATTTTTTTTCTGAACCAGGCGCCGCAGAATCGCAAGTTCGAGACCTACGAGGAATTCATTGCGTTGCGCGATGACTTTGTGCGCGGCTATATTGAATGCGTAGCAAAGAAGATAATCCGTCGACGAAAATGACGAGCCTGCGGTTTGTGTGCGCGTCGCTCGCGCTGGCATCGGCGTACCCGGCCGCGGCGCAGACCTATCCCAGCCAGCCGATCAGGATGATCGCGCCGTTTCCTCCCGGGGGCAGCGTGGACATCACCGCGCGGCTGATCGCCGAGCCGCTCGGCAGTCAGCTCGGCACGCGGATCATCATCGACAACCGCAGCGGCGCCTCCGGCAACATCGGCATGGAGGCCGCGGCGCGCGCGGCTGCGGACGGCTACACGATCGCGCTGAACACGATCCCGCTGGTGACGAATCAGAGCCTGTTCGACAAGCTCACCTGGGACCCGATCCGCGACTTCGCGCCGATCGGCATGGTTGCCACATCGCCTCACGTTCTCGTGGTTCCGAACAAGACGCCGGCGAGCAACGTGCAGGAGCTGCTGCGCCTCGCGCGCGCCAATCCTGGCAGGCTGACCTACGCCTCGGCGGGCGTCGGCACGACGTTCCACCTGTGCGCGGAAATGTTCAAGGACGCCACCAATACCTTCATCCTGCATGTGCCCTACCGCGGCGGCGGCCCCGCGCTCACGGACACCCTAGGCGGCCAGGTGGACATGAGCTTCCCGACGGTCGCCGCAGCGCTGCCGCACGTTAAGGCGGGAACGCTGCGCGCGCTCGCGGTGACCGGAGCCGAGCGCTTCCCGCTGCTGCCGGAGGTCCCCACGCTGCGCGAGGCGGGGCTCAAGGACTTCCAGTTCTCGCAGTGGCTCGCGCTTCTCGCGCCCGCCAGAACCCCGCCCGAGGTCGTGACGCGCCTGAACGCCGCCCTAAGGAACACGCTGGGCTCGCAGGAAGTGCGCGAGAAGTTCCAGGCCCAGGCGTTCGAGCCCTACATCACCACCCCCGAGGAAGCGGGAAAATTCATCGCCGCCGAAGCGCAGCGCTTCTCGAAGCTCATCAAGGCGCGCAAGATCACCGCGGAGTGAGATGCTCCTTGAAGTACTTGATGGCGCCCGGATGGAGCGGCAGGCGCGGCTGGCGTTTGCCGGCGGCTCTTTCGTCGAAGCCGCTGAAGTTCGGGTGGCCTTCGATCAGCGCCTTCTTGTTCTCGCGCATGGCCTTGACGAATTCGTAGACGACGTCGTTCTTGACGTGGCTGCCGACCGCGACGACGACGTCGATGGTCTGCACCCTGGAGGGCCTGTCGACGCCGGCGATGTTCGGCGCGGGGCTGACCCGCGAGAAGTAGTATTCCGTGCGCACTTTCTTCATGCGCCTTTCGGCGTCTGGCAGCTTGTCGGCCGGCAGCAGCCTGAGCCCGCCCACCGCGGCGGCAACCTCGGCGACTTTCGGCGCGCCGACGGCGAAGAACAGCAGGTCGAGCCTGCCGGCCTTGAAGTCGTCCGCCGCCCGCACCACGTTCACCTCGGGGACCTTGACCACGTCGTTGTAGGTGATCCCGCCGGCGCTGAGCAGCGCCGTGGTGTGCGGCAGGACGCCGGTCTGCTGCGCCCACTCGGACGGGACGCGCTTGCCTTTCAGAGCGGCGATGCTGTCGATGCGGGAATCCTTTTTCACCCAGAACGCCATCTGGGTTCCGTACAGGGTGATCGCGGTGCGCAGGTTCGGCATCGGCTTGCCTTTCCAGTCGCCCTGGCCCTTATACGCGTCGGCGACCTCGCCGACGTCGAGCAGGAGGAAGTCGGCCTTCTGCGTGTTGACCGCGTCCAGGATGGGCGCGTCGCCGTCGTAGCCGTTGACGTGCACCTGCAGCGTGCTGTGGTCCTGCACGACCTTGGCGATCACCGATGCCTGCGCGTGCATGATCGAGCCGGGCGGCAGCGTGGCGAAGCTGACGGTCTGCGCGCCTGCGGCGCTCGCGAATACCGCCGCCGCCAGGCTGGCGGCGCGGCTGAATTTCAGCATGTTGATCTCCTCTCCGCGATGAGGTCAGTATAGTAACTGTATGAAATTGCCCCGCGACCGCATTCCCTATTCGGCCATCGTCGACCGGCCGCCGCTCAAGCTGCCGGGCAATGGGCGCGTGGCGGTCTGGACCATCGTCAACGTCGAGGAATGGTCGATCGAGCGGCCAATGCCGCGCACCGTGCTGCCTCCACCCTCATCTCACACTGCGGGTCAGCCGATCCTGCCCGACCTGCCCAACTGGGCCTGGCATGAATATGGGATGCGGGTGGGGTTCTGGCGTTTTCTGGAGGTCTTGAATAAATTCAACCTGAAGGCGACGCTGGCCATCAACGGCTCGGTCTGCAAGAGCTATCCGCGCGTGGCGCAGGCGGGGCTGGAAGCCGGCTGGGAATTCATGGGGCACGGCTACCTCCAGCGGCCGATGCATCACGTCGAGGATCAGCGCGCGGCGATCCGTCAAACGATTGAAGAAATAAAATCCATTACTGGAAAGGCGCCCCGAGGTTGGGAGAGCCCCGGCCTGACCGAGACCTACGAGACCATCGACTATCTCAGGGAGGCCGGCATCGAATACGTGGCCGACTGGGTGCTCGACGACCAGCCCTGCCTCATCGACACCGCGAGCGGGCCGATGGTGTCGGTGCCCTACACCGTCGAGATGAACGACATCGCGATGATGGTGCTGCAGAACCATCCCTCGGAAGAATGGCTGCGGCGCGGCATCGACTGCTTCGACCGGCTGTACGCCGAAGGCGAGAAAAGCGCGCGGGTGATGGCGATCAGCGTGCACCCGTACATCACCGGCGTGCCGCATCGCATCGGGTACCTGGAGAGGCTCTACGGGTACATCGGCGCGCGCCCCGGCGTGCTGATGTGGACTGGAGAACAGATCCTTGACTGGTACAAAGGCGCCGCCAGCGTACGCTGAGCTGTGGGGCAGGGCAGAGGAGCTGCTGCCGGTGCTGCGCGAGCGCGCGCCGCGCTGCGAGGAGCTGCGGCGCATGCCCGACGAGACCCTGCGCGACTTCCACGACGCTGAACTGTTCCGCATCCACCAGCCGAGGCGGGTCGGCGGCGCGGAGCTGGAATTCGTCGCCGTGGTCGAGTTCGGCGCGCTGCTGGCGCGCGCCTGCGCCTCGAGCTCGTGGAACTTCATCAACTTCCTGTCGCACCACCTGATGCTCGGCATGTTCCCGCCCAGGGCGCAGGACGAGATCTGGGGCGCATCGCCCGACACGCTGATCGCCTCCTCGTTCGTGTTTCCAGCCGGCAAGGCGAAGAAAGTGAAGGGCGGCTACGTCCTCTCCGGGCGCTGGCCCTTCTCGAGCGGAGTCGACCCCAGCGAATGGAACATGCTCGCCGGCCTCGCCTGGCTCGACGACAACGCGCCGCCCGAGGCGCGCGTGTTCCTGCTGCAGCGCTCGCAGTACAAGGTCATCGACAACTGGTTCGCCGGCGGGCTGCGCGGCACCGGCAGCAAGGACGTCGAAGCGCTCGAGCAGTTCGTCCCCGAGCACCGCACGCTCTCGGTGGCCGACACCAAGGGCGGGCCGACGCCGGGCAGCGAGGTCAACCCCGGGGTGCTGTTCCAGATGCCGGTGTTCGCGCTTTTTCCTTACATGCTCTCGGGCGTGCCGCTCGGCATCGCCGAGGGCCTGATCGACGATTTTGCTTCGGGAAGTCCAACTAGGAGCGGGAGGATGACCGGGGCGCGCATCGCCGAGATCCAGAGCACCCAGATCCGCCTCGGCGAAGCGACCGCCTACGCGCATGCTTCGCGTCTCGTCCAGGTCGCAAACTGCCTTGAAGCGCAAAAACTGGTCGTTCCGGATGCGAAGACAAAAGCCCGCTACCGCCTGGAAGGCGCTTATGCAGTCGAGTGGGCCCTGCGCGCAGTGGACGTCATGTTCGCGCTCTCGGGCGCGGGCGGCCTTTATGAATCTGGCCAGATGCCGCGCGCGTTCCGCGATGCGCACGCCGTGAAGCAGCACTTCTCCTTCAATACAGACATCGCCGCCACCACCTACGGGCGCGTCGCGCTCGGCCTGCCGACCGACAATCCGACCTTGTAAGGGAGTTCCCTGATCGTCATCTGTTCAGCGCCACGCCCGCCAGCTGGGCAATCGCCGCCAGCGTGGTCTGCGCCGCGTTCAGCCCGAGGCGAAAGTCCTTGTCGGAGTACGTGGCGTAGCGGTCCGTCGGCTGGTGCCAATGGGGATTCCACCCGGCGCCGATCTGCATGCCTCGTTCGTGTTCACGCACGCTGATCGCCGGAGCGAAATCCATGAAGGGCGTGGAATCGGTATTGGTCATGTGGTGGCCGACCGCGGCGGGATAATCGGTGGCGTATTTCTCGTTGGCGTCGCGGAAAAAGAAAGCCAGCTTCAGCGCCTGCTCGGCGAACTTCGAGGCGGACTGGAATTCGATGTTGACGTCCGCCTCGGGCCGCTGCTCCGGGCTGAGCGTGCCGTCCGCTCGCGGCATGCCGTGATCGAACAGCACCATGTCGTGCTGGATCATGCCAAGCCACCTCGGTTCCGGGTAGCGGCCCGAGCCGAGGGGGTCCTCCTTTCCCTGAAGCGCCGCTCGCTGCGCGACGTAGGCGCGCGAGCCGTTGAGACCGGTTTCCTCGTTGTTCCAGAGCGCGAAGCGGATCGATCGCTCCGTGCGCACATCGGCGCTGTTCAGCACGCGCGCCAGCTCCATGACCAGCGCCGTGCCTGAACCGTCGTCGTCGGCGGCCTCGCCCCAGCCTATGCCATCCATGTGGGCGCCGATGATGTACATCTCGCCGGGGCGCGTCGCGCCGACCTTCGTGCAATACACCTCTTCGCGCGGGCCGGGAGCGCTCGGCTGCGAGTTGAGCTCGCGCAGCTTCGCATCGGGCTGCGCTTCTGGATTGTCATTCACGCTGGTGGGCGCAGTGACGCCGCGCAATCGCGCACCTCCGGCGCCGGGGCGGATCTCGCCGCTGGCGATCACCGGGCTGGGCGCGGCTTGCTGCGGCCGCGATCGCGGCGGCGGCAGCTCGTACACGTACTTCAGCCGCTCGGTCTCGCAGCCGAAGCTCTTCAGCCGGCCTTCGATCCAGTCGATCGCCGCGCGATTGCGATCGGTCCCCTGGCGCCGGTCGCCGAACGCGGCCAGGCCTCTGATCGTGGCCTTGTACCTCTCCAGATCGAGACGTCCGACCAGCACCCTGACAGGGTCGTCGGTCGCAGTCTGGGCGAACGCGGGCGGGCAGGGCACTGCGCTCAGAACGCAGAGTGCGGCGATGAACAAGTTCGAGCGCGTCACGCGAGCCTTCCTAAATGCTCTGAGAATTTCGAGAGCTTCTGCGCGAAGTTGACTACTTCGGAAGTCGTGATCATGTCCCTCTGTCCATCACAGCCTCAACACGATAACCATCGGGGTCGATGACAAATGCGGCGTAGTAGTTCTCCCCGTACTCGGGACGCAAGCCGGGCGCCCCGTTGTCTTGCCCACCATGCTTCAAAGCCGTGGCGTGAAAACGCGCTACGGCCTCGCGCGATGGGGCAGAGAACGCGACATGGAAACCCGGACCCGGTGCGACGACTTCCCTTGCACTGAGTTTGATGGCCAACTTGTCACCGCTGCCCGCCCGCCCATAACCGATGGCTGTCGCGTCGCTCCAGACTCGCACATAGCCCAACGCAAAGAGCACTGCATCGTAGAAGGCGGCGGCGAACTGCCTAATGTCCCGGTTGTGGCGCGCGGTGGGTGGAGCGGAGCGCCGAGTCCAACGTTGTGTCTTTGATTGCGTATACGCGATCTGCCGTCGGGCGCTCACGACACGGGATTGTCCTACAAGTCGGCGCCATTCATGCTCCATGGCTTTGGCGGTATGCTGACGAATGGCCATGAAAATACGACGAAACGCCTCTTTCAGAGTATTCGCCGGAGTCGTTGTCGCGGCTTTGGCGATGTGCATCAGCACAGCCAGTCAGGGTCAGGCGGCGCGAGGGCCCGTGGACCCCGGGGTGCGCGGCGGCGCGCCGGGTGCCGGCACTGCGCTGGAGGGCCTGACCGCGGACGAGACCGCGTTCTTCCAACAAGGGCTCGCCAAGTTCCTCGACATCGAGGCGGTAACGGGAGGCCAAAGCGACGGGCTCGGGCCCCGCTTCAACTCGAACCAGTGCCTGTCCTGCCACTCGCAGCCGAGCGTCGGCGGATCCAGCCCTGCGACCAACCCCCTGATCAGGATCGCCACGCTCGAGGGCGCAAGGAACGTGGTGCCATGGTTCATCACGCACAACGGTCCCATCCGCGAGGCACGCTTCAAGCGCAATCCGGACGGGACCAACGACGGCGGCGTGCATAACCTGTTCGTCATCACCGGCCGCAAGGACGCCGCGGGGTGCAAGATCGCCCAGCCCAGATTCCTGCCTGCCGGGAACCCGCTCACCGGCAAAGGCGGAAATCCGAACATCGTCTTCCGCATCCCGACGCCGGTATTTGGTGCCGGGCTCATCGAGGCGATCCCCGACTCGGCGATTCTCGCGAACATGAAGGCCCAGGCGCGCCTGAAGAGGCCGCTGGGCATCTTCGGTCACCCGAACGCGCACCTGAGCGGCAATGCCAACCGCAGCGGCAACGACGGGACGATCACCCGCTTTGGATGGAAGGCGCAGAACAAGTCCCTGCTCCTGTTCTCGGCCGAGGCGTACAACGTCGAGATGGGGGTCACGAGCCAGCTGTTCCCGCAAGAGCGCGACGAGACTCCAGGCTGCATCTTCAACGCCACGCCCGAGGATGCGGTTAACTTTACCCGCAAGCCGAATACGGCCGCGATCTCGGACGTCGAGGCGTTTGCCAACTTCATGCGGATGCTGGCGCCGCCAAGCCCCGCGCCCGAGACGCCGTCCACCGCGAACGGGCGGGCCGTTTTTGCAAAGGTAGGCTGTGCCTTCTGCCACACACCCTCGCTCACCACCGGCAAGGCGATCGCAAGCGGCTCCTCGACAAATCCGAGCGCCGCGCTGTCCAACCGCCCGGTGAATCTCTTCTCCGACCTTCTCGTCCACAACATGGGCAGGGGTCTCGCGGACGGCATCACGCAAGGCGGCGCAGGCCCCGATGAGTTCCGCACAGCCCCGCTCTGGGGCGTCGGGCAACGCGTCTTCTTCCTCCATGACGGACGAACCACCAGCTTGATCGAGGCCATCAAGGCCCACAAAAGCCGCGGCAGCGAGGCAAACAGGATCGTCGAGCGCTTCAACAGGCTGAGCACCAAGCAGCAGCAAGACCTGATTAATTTCCTGCGCTCGCTCTAGCAGCGGGCGCAACCAGCTTGCCGTCCTTGATCACCCGGTGGATTTTGCTGAGGTTCGTCACATCGGCCAACGGGTCCGCATCGAGGATCACCAGGTCCGCGAGCTTCCCGGGAGCAAGCGTGCCGATGTCGCGCTCCATGCCCATCGCTCTTGCCCCATTTGACGTCGCGGATCGCAATACCTGCAATGGCGTCAGCCCAGCCTGGGTCATGATTTCCATTTCGCGAAACACCGATGGCCCGTGCAAGGTGCCGATGTTGCCGGCATCGGTTCCCATGACCACAGGAATCCCCGCATCCCATACCCTGCGCAGGTTCTGCAGCGCGATGGCCGAGGGCTTGGGTGATGTCGGCTGGTTCATGGCTTTGACCACCCGCTCGGGAAGCATCTCCCTCGGAATTCTCTGCAAATCGCTCATCGCGGCGAGGATCTGCGGATCGGCCAGGCGCCGCTCGGCTTCGGTCGGCTGCCAGGTATTCGACAGCGCATAGTGGTAACCCAGCTTCACGAAGAGCGTCGGGCAATAGAGCGCGCGGTTCTTTTTCGCCAGGGCAAGGAATTCCTCGTCCACCGCCGCATCCTCCACCGAGTGCACCAGGAAATCCGCGCCGGCCCTGAGCGACGCCTTGGCCACGACGAGCTCGGTCGCGTGCACGGCAAGCCGTACTCCAGCCGCGTGGGCCGCCTCGCCAGCCGCTTTGACGATCGCCTACTGCGCGGCGAGGTCGTCGCCCTGCCGGTGGATGAACCAGACCTTGATGAAATCCGGCCTGTGCTTCAATTCTCGCTGGACGAGCGCGCGCGCCTCATCGGCCGAGCTGATCTTGATGATGGGAGGATCGCCGAGATCGAGCTTCACGCGCTCGACCATGGAGAGCAGCGGGCCGGCAACGGCGACGCGCGGCGCCGCGGGACTCTTCAGCGCCGCGTCGCGCATCTCGAAATTCCAGAACGGCCCGCCGATATCCACGACGCTGGTCACGCCGCTCGCGAGCCAGACCTTGAACGTCGCGGCAAGGCGGCGCTTGTTGCGCTCGACTTCCTTCGCATAAGGCATCCATGCGTTGAAGTCGGCCACGTCGGGACGCGTGTAGAGA
>VBBY01000043.1 GCA_005881595.1 Betaproteobacteria bacterium
AGCGCCTTGGCGAAGCTCTCGGCGTTATGCTCGCCCTGCGCCGTGGCGTTGCGGCTGCCGACGATGGCGAGCGAGGGATGCTGCAGAAGGTCAGTGCGGCCGAGCGCATAAAGGACGGGTGGCGGGTCCGGCGTCTCCAGCAATGCGCGGGGATAGTGTTCGTCGGCAAGCGTGACGACGCCGTGTCCTGGGGCAGCCGCCCAGTCCAGCGCGCGCGCTACTGCATCGCGCACGGACTGGGAGTCGAGCGCCGCGATGACCGCCGGTGCGGCGTGCGCGGTCAGCTCAGAGCGCCTTCTTTCGAGGACGGCCTGTGGCAGGCCGAATTGGCGCAACATGCCGCGCATCGCGCCGGCACCAAGCCCGGGAGTGAGCGAGAGTTGCAGCCAGCTCGCCAGCCCGGGATCGCGCGTCATGCAGGCGGCGACGAAGCGGGGAAACTGGCCTCGGTTTTGTCCTTGTTATGGCGTCTGGACGACATCCAGAGGACTGACAGGCCTCGTGGCGTGCATCACCAGCGCGTAGGATACCCGGTCGAAAACGCGAAACACAAACGAAAGTCCGGAACGTTCCTCCGGAAGCTTGATGAATGCATCGGGCGCGCCCCTTGGCTTTGATGTGTCGCGCACGGTGCCGCCAAGCGCGTAAAGCGCGAGAACGTGGCCGACTTCCAGGCCATCGGCTCTGCCGCGATTGATGGTGATGACCGAAAGCGGCCCGGCTTCACCGACCTTGCCCAGGCCGCCGTAGATCGACATCACACGGCCCTTGAGGAATGTTGCAGGCGAGTGGGGCGCATAGTTGATCGGCGTCACCACGCTAGCAGCCACCAGCTTGTCGCCGGCGCCGACTTCCTGCACCGCGCTCGTGAGCACCACCGTTGCCGGATCGCCGGGACGCGTGACCCGCGCGGTGCCGAGATAGATCGCCTCGTACGCAAGCGTCTGATTGGTGTCCGGATCGACCAGTGGGCTGCCGCGCCGGTACACGTACCAGCTTTCCTCTCCCGAACCCGCGATGCCACGCACATAGGCTGTGTTGCCCGCCGAGAGCAGCACGCTGTCGTGTTGGGTCGCGACGATCGTGGGCGCCCTGTCAAGTCCGTCGGGTTCAATCACCAGCGGACGAGTCAGGAACGGCTCGATCACCGATGCCGGAATGCTGGGGATCTCCTCGGGTGGAAGCGGCTCGGCCCGCACGCGCGGACTCAGTTTCGCGCCGGCCCCAGTCCCGGGTGCTGCCCCGGGCCGGGTTCCGGGTTCGGTGCCCGGGCGCGCGAGCGTCAGAGTGCCCTTTGCCCGGTCGAGCAGGATCACATACCCGGGATAGATCAGGTGCGGGTTCTGAATTTGCTCCTTGTTCATGTTCCAGAGTTCTGGCCAACGCCACGGCGAATCCGTATACCGCTCTGAAATGCCCCAAAGCGTGTCTCCGGGCACCACCACGTAGCGGTCGGGCGCTTCGGGCTTGAGGGTGAGCGGGGCCTGGGCCGGCTGCCCGGATACCGCCGCCGAGATAACGAAGAAAGCGAGCGCTGTGATAGACTTACGCACTTGCTGGACCATGGCGACCCCGTCCCTTTCGCGGCATCCTGGACCGGCTGGAAAATCGGATTGTCTACCCCAATGTAGCACAAAGGCTGAACAGCTTATACGTTGCCTGAGATTCTCCACATAATCTATTCAATTTGCAAATAAATTGTCTCTAGATGGCGCTTCTGAGCATTCTTCGTTATCCCGACGCCCGGCTGCATAAGGTAGCCGCCCCGGTCACCGTCTTCGACGGGTCGCTGAAAAAACTCGTCGCCGATATGACCGAAACCATGTACACGGCGCCCGGCATCGGACTTGCCGCCACCCAGGTCGACGTGCACAAGCAGGTGATCGTCGTCGACGTCTCCGAGCGCCGCGACTCCCTGGTGGTGCTCGTCAACCCGGAGATTGTCGAAGCGACCGGCGTATCCGACATCGAGGAAGGATGTCTCTCGGTGCCCGGCATCTACGAGCTGGTCGAGCGCGCCGAGCGCGTGAAGGTACGTGCCTACGATCAGAACGGCAAAGCATTCACGCTTGAAGCGCAGGGCTTGCTTGCCGTTTGCATCCAGCACGAGATGGATCATCTGCAGGGCAAGGTGTTCGTCGAGTACCTGTCGCAGCTCAAGCAGCAGCGCATCCGCGCCAAGCTCGCAAAGCAGCTGCGCAAGTCCGCCTGATCTCGCTTTCCTGCGCCTAGTCTTCGCGGGAACTCCCGAATTTGCCGAGCGAGCACTGGCGCGCCTGTTGCAAGCAGGCCATGATGTCGCTCTCGTACTGACGCAGCCGGACCGGCCCGCCGGGCGCGGCCTGAAGGCGGCCGCGAGCCCTGTAAAGCGCTTCGCGCTGGGGCGCAATCTCGAGGTGTTCCAACCGCACAGTCTGAAGACTGACGGCAGCGCCCGCATCCGCGCCGCGCGGCCCGATGCGCTTGTGGTCGCCGCTTATGGCCTCATTCTTCCGCAAGCCGTGCTCGATGTCGCGGCACATGGTGCCCTCAATATTCATGCTTCGTTGCTGCCACGCTGGCGCGGCGCGGCGCCAATCCAACGCGCGATTCTTGCCGGCGACGCGCAAACCGGCGTTTCGATCATGCAAATGGACGCGGGCCTCGATACCGGCGCAGTGCTTGCACAGAGCGGCGTTGCGATCGCGGCGGACGACGACGCCGGTACGCTGCACGACAGGCTTGCCGCGCTGGGCGCCGAAATGATCGTGGCCACGCTTGCCGACGTGCAGGCGGGACGCGTCCTCCCTGTGCCCCAGCCGCAACAGGGCGTCACATACGCGAGCAAGCTCGGAAAGCGGGAGACGCTTCTCGACTGGTCGCGGCCGGCGGTGGAGTTGGAGCGGGCGGTGCGCGCGTTCCGGCCGTCGCCTGGCGCGGCGACGTTGCTCGATGGCGCGCCTCTCAAGGTCTGGCGCGTAACTGTGACGTGCGGCCGCGGCGCACCGGGCGAATTGCTGTCAATCAGCGATGCCGGCCTGGTAGTGGCCGCGGGCAAGGGCGCGCTCGCGATCACGGAATTGCAGCGCTCCGGGGGCCGGCGGCTCGCCGCGGGCGAGTTCCTCCGCGGGCATCGGCTCGCGCCAGGAGTGCGCTTCGGGTGAAGCCCGCGGCAGCGCTCGCTCAGGCGCTGCGCGAGGCGGCCCGCATGGTGGCGCGCATCGCGGTCGGCAGAAGTCTTGCCGACGAACTCGATCGCATCGCCGAAGAGGGCAGCGAAACGCCGCGCTCCGCGCTCATCGACCTTACGCACGGCACCCTGCGCCGTTATGGCCGGGTGCAGGCTTTAGTAGGTGAGCTGTCACGCCGCGGCCGGCCTGATGCGCTGGTCGAGGCGCTGCTATGGTGCTCGCTCTACGCGCTCGAATCTGGCCGTTACGCTGAATATACCGTCGTCGACCAGGCGGTGCGCGCGTGCGCACTGCTCGAGCGCTGGAGTGCAAAAGGCTACGTTAACGCGTTGCTGCGCGGTTTTCTCCGCGAACGCGCTTCGCTCGAGGCGCGGATCGGCGCCGATATGGAGGCACGGTACCAGCACCCGCGGTGGTGGATCGAGATGCTGCGCGACGCGTATCCCGAGCGCTGGGAGGAACTACTTGCCGCAGGCAACTCGCATCCGCCGATGTGCTTGCGCGTCAATCGTCGTCGCGCGCACTTGGCCGAATACCACGCGCGGCTCAGAGAGCAGGCTATCGCCGCACGCCGCATCGGCGAAGAGGCGCTCCTGCTCGAGCGCCCGCTGCCGATGGAGCGCCTGCCGGGATTTGCACAGGGTGAGGTGTCGGTGCAGGACGCGGGCGCGCAGCGCGCCGCGCGTTGCCTGCAGCTGGCGGAGGGTCAACGCGTGCTCGACGCGTGCGCCGCGCCGGGCGGTAAAACCGCGCACATCCTGGAAACCGCGACGGTCGCGATGACGGCGCTCGATGCGGACCCGGCGCGCTGCGTGCGCATGGCTCGCAATCTTGAGCGCCTGGGACTGACGGCGCTCATCAAGCCCGCCGATTGCACCCGGCTTGACGGCTGGTGGGACGGCGTGCCCTTCGACCGCGTTCTCGCCGATGTGCCGTGCTCGGCATCGGGCGTCGTGCGCCGCCATCCGGATCTCAAGTGGTTGCGTCGGCCGCGCGACGTGCCGGCCTTTGCCGCGAAGCAAGCCGTGATCCTCGATGCGCTGTGGCAGGTGCTGCGCCGCGATGGTAAATTGCTGTATGTCACCTGCTCGGTTTTCCCGCAGGAAAACGAACAGCTGGTTGGAGCCTTCGTTTCGCGAGCGCCTGGAGCAAGTCGCCTCCCGCTGCCCGATGGCGGCCCGGCGCAATGGCTGCCCAGCGCGGAGCACGACGGGTTTTACTGCGCCCTGATCAAGAAAGAAGCCTGACGCGACGCGCAATGCGCCGCATGGTCCTTGTCATCGGCATCGCTGCGGCACTGGCATGGCTCGCCGCGCCCGCCGCGCACGCCGATGAAATCGAAGTGCGCGCGGCGAGCCTGCGCGCGGTCGAGGATGGGCTGGTGCTGGACGCCGACTTCGCGTTTGAGCTGACGCCGCGCCTGGCGGAGGTGCTGGTGAACGGGGTGCCGCTTTACTTCCGCGTCGATTTCGAGCTTAAGCGTCCGCGCTGGTACTGGGTCGACGAAAAGGCCGCTTCCAAGCGGCTGCAGCTGCGCCTGTCCTATCATGCCCTGTCGCGCCAGTACCGGCTCTCGACCGGGCTGCTGCAGCAGAATTTTGCCACGTTAGACGAAGCGCTGAACGTGCTCAAGCGCCTGCGCAACTGGCTGGTCGTGGACCGCACGGTGGGTTTTTCAGACGCTGACTACGAGGCGGCGCTACGCATGCGGCTCGACACGACGCTGCTTCCCAAGCCTTTTCAGCTGAGCGCGCTCACCAGCCGCGAGCTGCACCTCGAGTCGCCGTGGAAGCGATTCACGGTGCGCTCGCCCCAGCAACTGCCCGCACCGGTCGAAAGCCGCGATCCGCGGGGGGCGAGCGAAAGATGAAGCTGCTTCTCATCTTCGGCGGTGCGGTGGCAGCCGTGGGCCTGTTCCTGCTTGCCACCGCGAGCGCGGACACTACGTTTTTCGCCCAGCAGTATCCGCTGCTGCTTGCACTCAACGCGGCGCTCGCCGCGCTGCTCGCCGGGGTAGTGGCGTTTCAGCTGCTGGCGCTCGCGCGGCGCTATCGGGCTCGCGTATTCGGAGCCCGCCTCACTTTGCGGCTGCTGATGCGCTTTGCGCTGCTCGCGGTAGTGCCCGGTCTGATCGTCTACGCGGTGTCGGTGCAATTTATCACCCGCTCGATCGAGTCGTGGTTTGACGTCAAGGTCGACGCCGCGCTCGAGGGCGGCATTACGCTTGGCCAGCAGGCGATCGATCAGACCGTGCTGGACATGCAGGCCAAGGCGCGCGCAATGGCGCTCGAGCTGGCCGGGCGTTCGGCACCGCAGATCGTGTCCCAGCTGGAGCGCTTGCGGGAGCAAGCCGGCGTCCAGGAAGCGACGGTCCTGACGGCAAGCGGCCGCCTCATCGCGAGCGCGAGCGAAGACGTAACCAAGCTTCTGCCGGACCTGCCCGGCGTGCAGTTGCTTCGTCAGGCGCGCGTCAACCGCGGCTATGCTGCCGTCGATTCAGCGGCCGGCCGGCCGCTCTCGTTGAGGGTGGTGGTGCCGATGGGTCCGATGGCGCTATCTGATGAAGCGCGCTTCCTGCAGCTGCGGCAAAGCGTGGCGCCGGCTTTTTCGAGAAGCCTCGAGGCGGTGGAAGCCGCGCACCGCGACTACCGGGAGCTTGCGATCTCGCGCGACGGCCTGAAGCGGATCTACGTCGTCACCCTCAGCTTTGCGGTGCTGATGGCGCTGTTCGTGGCGGTCGCCGTCGCGGTGACGCAATCCAATTTGCTGGCCGAGCCGCTCGCCAACCTCGCCCAAGCGACGCAGGCGGTGGCGCGGGGCGACTTTTCGCGGCAGTCCCCGGTGACCAGCCGCGACGAGCTCGGCGTGCTGACGGAATCGTTCAATTCCATGACGCGCCAGCTGGCCGAGGCGCGGCGCGTGGTCGAGGCCAACCGCATCGCGCTCGAGGCGGCGAAAGGTCATCTCGAAAACATCCTCGCCAACCTGTCGGCCGGAGTACTGGTGTTCGATCACGAGCTGCAGCTGACCATCTCTAACCGCGGCGCGGCGGCCATTCTCGGCGCCGAGGCCGAATCCTTCGCCAGCCGCATGCAGGAGCTATTCCGCGAGCACGGCGGGAAGAGCTGGGAGCTGGAGCTGACGCTGAAGGGCACGGGCAAGACGCTGCACGCACGCGGCGCGCGCCTGCCCCAGGCCACCGGCGGCGGCTACGTCGCGGTGTTCGACGACGTGACGCAGCTGATCCAGGCGCAGCGCGCCACCGCCTGGGCGGAAGTGGCGCGCCGCCTGGCGCATGAGATCAAGAATCCGCTGACCCCGATCCAGCTCTCCGCTGAGCGGCTGGAGATGAAGCTCGCTGAGCGGCTGCCGCGGGAAGACGCCGAAACCTTGCGTCATGCCACGGAAACGATCGTCAACCAGGTCGCCGCCCTGAAGGCGATGGTCGACGACTTCAGGGACTACGCACGCATGCCGGCGCCCGAGCCCGGGCGGCTCGATTTGAACGAGTTGGTGAACCAAGTGCTGGCGCTGTACGAGAATTCGACGGTGCCGATCGCCAAGCGCCTCACCGACGGGCTGCCGCCGGTGTGGGCCGACTCGGCGCAGATCCGCCAGGTGATCCACAATCTCGTCCAGAATGCGCAGGATGCGCTGGAGAACGTCAGGCAGTCCGGCGCCAGCCCGGCGATCGAGGTGCGCACCGAGCTCGCCGGCGATCGCGTGAAGCTTGCGGTGTCTGACAACGGGGCCGGCTTTCCCGAGGAACTGATGGCGCGCATCTTCGAGCCCTACGTCACCACCAAGCCGCGCGGCACCGGCCTCGGCCTGGCGATCGTAAAGAAGATCGTCGATGAGCACCACGGCAGCGTGGCGATCGAAAATCGGCCCAGCCGCGGCGCGTCGGTGAGCGTACTGTTGCCCTTGGCGAAAGCGGCGTAGCGATATGGCGCAAATTCTGGTCGTCGACGACGAAGTCGGAATCCGGGAACTGCTGTCGGAGATCCTGTCCGACGAGGGGCACCAGGTGATGGTGGCGGAGAGCGCAGGCGATGCGCGCCGGCTGCGCGAGCGCGCCCGCCCGGACCTCGTCCTGCTAGACATCTGGATGCCGGATACCGACGGCATTACCTTGCTCAAGGAATGGGCTGCAAGCGGGCAGCTCACCATGCCGGTGGTCATGATGTCGGGTCACGGCACCATCGAAACCGCAGTCGAGGCCACCCGCATCGGGGCGCTTGACTTCCTCGAAAAGCCGATCGCTCTGCAACGGCTGCTGAATACCGTGAAGCGCGCGCTGCGCAATCCCGAAACCGCGGCAGCGCCTCAGCTCGCGCTGGCCGCGCTTGGCCGCTCGACGGCGCTCGCTGACGCCAAGAAGCGCCTCGCGCAGCTGGCGCAGTCGGCCGCGCCCTTGATGCTGCGCGGCGAGCGCGGCATGCGGCCGGAACTCTTCGCCCGGCTGCTGGTCGCCCCTGGAGCGCCGTTCCTCGCGAGCGCCGAACTGCTGGCCGAGGCGCCCTCGGAGCTCCTCGGCAAGGCGGCGGGCGGCGTGCTGTTCGTCGCCGACCTCAGCCGCCTCGGACGGCCCGAGCAGCGTAACCTCGAGTTCCTGTTGCCGCGCGCCGAGAAGCAAAAGGTGCGGCTGGTGTCTTTCTCGCCGGTGGATGTGCGCAGCCTCGCGGAGAAGCATGACTTCGACGTCGAGCTGGGAACTCGCCTCGCGGAGCTGACGCTCAGGCTGCCGGCGCTGCGCGAGTTTGCCGAAGACGTGCCGGACTTGGCTTCCCTCATGCTGGCGCAGCTCGTCGAGGCGCGTGTCTGCCCGCCGCGGCGGCTGGCGATCGCCGCGCTCAACGCGCTGCGTCATTACCCATGGCCGGGGAACCTTGCGGAGCTGGAAAGCGTGGTGAAAGACCTCGCGTTCACGTCGCTCGAGGAAGAAATACAGCTCGAAGACGTGGAGCGCGCGTTCGCCGCGCGCGCGGCGCCCGGCGCGTTGCCGGAGGTAGCGTTCGATCGTCCGTATCGCGAGGCGCGCGAAGCGTTCGAGCGAGTGTACTTCGAGCATCTTCTCGCGCGCGAGCACGGCAGCATGTCGCGCGTCGCCGAGCGCTCGGGGCTCGAGCGCACGCATCTTTATCGCAAGCTGAAAGCGCTCGGCCTGCCCGTCGGGCGGCGCGAGGAGAGCTGACCACCGCTTCAGGTGGTTTTCTTTGCCTTCTTCTTCGCGCGGTGCGGTCGTTTCTTGCCGTAGCTGGCGCGATAGATCTTGCCGCGCCGTGTACGTTTGTCGCCTTTACCCATGTGCGGATTATAGCGGCGCCGGCGTCGCCTCAGGCTCGTACGCGAGATAGGGTGCGAGCCATTTCTCCGCCTCGGCGACGCTCAGCCCGGCGCGACGTGCGTAGTCCTCGAGCTGGTCGCGGCCGATCTTGCCCACGGCGAAGTAGCCCGACTGCGGATGCGACAGATAGAACCCGGATACCGACGCGGCCGGCAGCATGGCGAACGACTCGGTGAGCCGCATGTCAGCGTTGCGCCGCGCGTCGAGCAGGCTGAAGAGCGGCCCCTTCACCATGTGATCGGGGCACGCCGGATAGCCGGGCGCAGGCCGTATGCCGCGATACGCCTCGGCGAGCAGCTCCGGGGCTCCGAGCTGCTCATCGGCAGCATAGCCCCAGAACTCGCGCCGCACGCGCTCGTGCAGGCGCTCCGCAAACGCTTCCGCCAGGCGGTCGGCAAGCACCTTCAGCATGATGGCGGCGTAATCGTCGTGCTTGGCTTCCAGCTCGGCCACGCGCCGCTCGATGCCGCCGGCGCTGACCGCGAAGGCGCCGATCCAGTCCTGCACGCCGCTTTCCCCGGGAGCGACGAAGTCGGCGAGGCAGAGATTGTCCCGTCCGGTCGGCTTGTGGTTCTGCTGCCGCAGGTTGTGCCAGGTCATCAGCACATCGCGCCGGCGCTCGTCGCGGTAGATTTCGATGTCGTCGCCATTCACCCGCGCCGCGGGGAACAGGCCGAACACTCCGTTCGCCGTGACTTGATTCGCCGTCACGATGTGCCGCAGGGTCTCCTGGGCCTCGGCAAACAGCATGCGGGCTGCCTCGCCGACGACCGGATCCTCCAGGATCTTCGGATACGGACCCGAGAGCTCCCAGGCCTGGAAGAATGGCGTCCAGTCGATGTAGTCGACGAGCTCGGCCAGCGGATAGCGCTTGAGCACCGTGATGCCAGGTTTACGCGGTGCCGGGGGCCGGTAAGCGCCCCAGTCGGTCTTCAGGCCGCGACGTCGGGCCTCCTCGAGCGAATGCAGCGGCCCGGGCCCCTTCTTGTCGCGATGCGCGGCGCGCAGCTTCTCGTAGTCGGCTCGTACCTGGGCGACGAAGGCATCGCGGCCGTCGGCGGAAAGCAGGCCCTGTACCACCGGGACGCTGCGTGAGGCGTCGGGGACGTAGACCACGGGCCCGGAATAGCTCGGCGCGATCTTCACGGCGGTGTGCGTGCGCGAGGTGGTTGCGCCGCCGATCAGCAAGGGCAGGCCGAGGCCGACGCGCTCCATCTCGCGCGCCACATGTGCCATCTCCTCCAGCGACGGGGTAATGAGGCCCGAGAGCCCCACCGCGTCGGCGTTCTCGCGCCGCGCGGCCTCGATGATGGTCTGCGCCGGCACCATCACGCCGAGGTTCACGACCTCGTAGTTGTTGCACTGGAGCACCACCGCGACGATGTTCTTGCCGATGTCGTGGACGTCGCCCTTGACGGTGGCGATGACGATGCGGCCCTTGGAGCGCGGCGCCTCGCCGCTCTTCGCGCGCTCGGCTTCGATATAAGGCACGAGATGCGACACCGCCTGCTTCATGACCCGCGCCGATTTGACGACCTGCGGCAGGAACATCTTGCCGGCGGCAAACAGGTCGCCGACCACGTTCATGCCGTCCATCAGAGGACCCTCGATCACCTCGATCGGCCGCGAATGCTTGAGGCGCGCTTCCTCGGTGTCCGCGACGATGTGCGCCGCGATGCCGTTGACGAGCGCGTGCACGAGGCGCTCCTCTACAGTCGCGGCGCGCCAGGCTTCGTCCTTTGCGCTTTCCTTGGCGCCCGCCCTGACGGTGCTGGCGACCTCGATCAGCCGCTCGGTGGCGTCCGGCCGCCGGTTGAAGATGACGTCCTCGACGCGCTCGCGCAGCTGCGGCTCGAGCTGCTCGTAGACGCCCAGCTGACCGGCGTTGACGATGCCCATCGACATGCCGGCGCGGATGGCGTGATAGAGAAACGCGGTGTGCATCGCCTCGCGCACGGCGTCGTTGCCGCGGAACGAGAACGAGAAATTCGACACGCCGCCGGAAACCTTGACGAGTGGCAGGTTGGCGCGCAGCCAGCGCACTGCCTCGATGTAGTCGATGCCGTAGCGGGCGTGCTCCTCGAGCCCGGTTGCCACGGCGAAAATGTTCGGATCGAAGACGATGTCCTCGGGCGGGAAACCGACTCGCTGCGTGAGGAGCTCGTAGGCGCGCCGGCAGACCTCGATGCGGCGCTCGAGGCTGTCAGCCTGCCCCTTCTCGTCGAAGGCCATCACCACCACCGCGGCGCCGTACTTGCGGCAAAGGCGCGCCTGGCGCAGGAACTCCGCCTCGCCCTCCTTCATCGATATCGAGTTGACGATCGGCTTGCCCTGCACGCACTTGAGGCCGGCCTCGATCACGCTCCATTTCGAGCTGTCGATCACGAACGGCACGCGAGCGATGTCGGGCTCGGCAGCGGCGAGGCGCAGGAAGGTGGCCATCGCTTTTTCCGAGTCGAGCATCGCTTCGTCCATGTTGACGTCGATCATCTGCGCGCCGTTCTCGACCTGCTGGCGCGCGACGCTGAGCGCCCCCGCATAGTCGCCGGCGAGCACCAGACGCGCGAACGCCCGCGAGCCCGTGACGTTGGTGCGTTCGCCGATGTTGACGAACAGCGAGTCGTCGCCGACGTTGAGCGCCTCGAGGCCCGAGAGGCGCAGCGCGCGCGCGCGCGCGGGAACCGGCCGCGCGGCGACGCCGCGGACGGCGTCGGCCATCGCGCGGATATGCTCCGGCGTGGTGCCGCAGCAGCCGCCGACGATGTTGAGCCAGCCGCTTCTCGCCCATTCGCCGATATGTGCCGCCATCGCCTCGGGCGTGTCGTCGTACTCGCCGAAGGCGTTCGGCAGTCCGGCGTTCGGATGGCACGAGACGCGCGTCTCGGCGATCGCTGACAGCTCTTCGACATAAGCCCGCAGCTCCTTGGCGCCGAGGGCGCAATTGAGGCCCACGGCGATCGGCTGGGTGTGCCGCACCGAGTTGTAGAACGCCTCGGTGGTCTGGCCGGAAAGGGTGCGCCCCGAGGCGTCGGTGATCGTTCCGGAGATCATTACCGGGATGCGCAGGCCGTGGCCCTCGAGAGCCTGCTCGATCGCGACCAGGGCCGCCTTGGCGTTCAGCGTGTCGAACACCGTCTCGACGAGGAGCAGGTCGACGCCACCCTCGAGCAGGCCCTCCACCGCCTCGCCGTAAGCGGCGACCAGCTCGTCGAAGCTCACGGCGCGAAAGCCCGGGTCGTTGACGTCGGGCGAAATAGACGCGGTTTTGTTCGTCGGACCGAGCACGCCCGCGACGAAGCGTGGGCGCTGCGGATTTTTGGACTCGGCCTCCCGCACGGCGTCCCTGGCGAGATTCGCCGCCGCGCGGTTGAACTCGCGGGCGAGGTCCCGCATGCCGTAATCGGCCAGCGCGACGGCGGTCGAGTTGAAGGTATTCGTCTCGATGATGTCGGCGCCCGCCTGCAGGTACTGCGCGTGGATATCGCGCACCAGCGCCGGCTGGGTCAGCGACAGCAGGTCGTTGTTGCCTTTGAGCTCGCGGCCCCAGTCGCGAAAGCGCTGGCCGCGATAGTCCTCTTCGGCGAGCCGGGCGCGCTGGATCATGGTGCCCATTGCGCCGTCGAGCAGAAGGATGCGCTCGGCGAGCAGGGCTTCCAGCCTGGCAGCGTGCGGCGGAACGCTCATGCGGCTCCTGAAAAGCGAAAGGCCCGTTCAGCTTTCGCAGAAACGGGCCCGACCTCGGATGCGGCGCGTCTCTTTAGCGGCATTTGTAGCGCGCCCGCAAGCTGAACATCAAATCGGCGCGTGCCCGCAGTATAACATTCCCGCATGAGCAAAGAGCAGTTCGAATCGATCGTCGGACGCTTTCCCTGCCAGGTGCACTGGGGGGACTGCGACCCGGCCGGGATCATCTTCTACCCCACCTATTTCCGCTGGATGGACGCCGCCACCTGGGCCTTGATGGAATCCGCCGGTTACGGCGCGAAGCGCATGCGCGCCGAGCACCTCGCCATGCCGCTGGTATCGGCGGAATGCCAGTTCCTCGCACCGGCCGAGCACGGCGACCGCTGTGAGGTGCGCTCGCGCATTGCGCGCTTCGGCGGCAAGTCGTTCGTGGTCGCGCACGACATCGTGCGCGCCGATGGCACCACGCTCGCCAGAGGCACGGAAACGCGGGTGTGGGGCCGCTTCGCGAGCGGCCCGGGCACGCCGATGAAGGGCGAGACAATCCCGGAAGCGCTGAAGGCGCTTTTCCGAGCTAAGTAGCGCGAGCCTCAGAAATCGAAGAACACCGTCTCGTTCTTGCCCTGCAGGACGATGTTCCACTCGAGCACGGCCTTGGCCTTGTGCTTCGCGATCAGCGTGGCGCGGCGCGCGGGCGGAACGAGCTTGAGAAGCGGATCCTCGGCGTTGCTCGGCTCGTCGGGAAAATAGATCCGGGTCGCGAGGTGCTTGAGCATCCCGCGCATGAAGACCGCCACCACGAGATGCGGCGCCTGCAACGTGGCGCCCGGCCCGGGCACGCGCCCTGGCTTGACGGTGGTGAAGCGAAATGCGCCCTGGTCGTCGGTCGGGATGCGGCCGAAGCCCCTGAATCCGCGCTCCAGCGGTTTTTTCTGCTGGTCCTCGGGATGCGCGTACTTGCCGTGCGAATTCGCCTGCCAGATTTCGACCAGGCCGTCGCTTACACCGACGCCCTCGCCATCGAGCAGCCGCCCTTCGATCGCCACCCGCTCGCCCTTGGCGCCGCGCGCGGCGATGTCGCGCGTGGTGAGCCAGTCGAGCCCGATGTGGAGATACGGCCCGACCGTCTGGTTGCCGCTCGCGTACAGGCTCATATCAGCGCTCCATCGGCGTGGCATCGCGGCCGCGCAGCACGATGTCGAAGCGGTAGGCGAGCGCCCATTCCGGAACGGTGTTCTCCCAGTCGAACACCGAGATCAGGCGAGCGCGCGCTTTCTGGTCGGCGATCGAGTTGTACATCGGGTCGTACTCCAGCAGCGGGTCTCCCGGAAAATACATCTGGGTGACCATGCGCGTGAGGAACGCGGGGCCGAACAGCGAGAAATGGATGTGCGCCGGGCGCCAGGCATTGTAGTGGTTGCGCCAGGGATACTCGCCCGGCCGAATGCTGACGAAGCGGTAGCGGCCTTCGGCGTCGGTCATGGTGCGCCCGGCGCCGGAGAAGTTCGGATCGAGCGGTGCATCGTGCTGATCGGTGCGGTGCGGGTAGCGCCCGGAAGAGTTTGCCTGCCAGACTTCGACCAGGGTGTGCGGCACCGCCTTGCCGTTCTCGTCGAGCACGCGCCCGCTCACGACGATGCGCTCGCCGATCGGCTCGCCCCGGTGCTGGCGGGTGAGATCGTTGTCGGTCGGCTTGATATCGCCGTAGCCGAAGACCGGGCCGGTCAGCTCGGACAAGGTTTGCGGCGCCACGACGAGCGGTTGCGTCGGGCATCGCTTCTGCGTCGAGGCGTACGGCGGGTAGCTGTACTCCGGCTGGGTACCCGGATGAAAACTGCGGTAGCGTGGCAACTCGCCGCGCTTGGTGGCAGCTCTCTTATTCACTGGCGTCGGGTTGCTTGGAAGGCTGAGCGCGGTCGAAAGCCTCGAGCTGCATGCACTGTTCGAACACGCGCATCGCCATAGGATAAGGCGTCAGGTCGGATTTGTAGCGCTTGGCGTTGAAGATCTGCGGCACCAGGCAGCAGTCCGCCATGGTGGGCGCATCGCCGTGGCAGAAGCTGCCCGCGCCGGGGCTCTGCGTCAGCTCGGCTTCCAGCTTGGCGAGGCCCTCGGCGATCCAGTGGCGGTACCAGGCATTCACCTGCTCCTCGAGCAGCCCGAGGTCTTTTCGCAGGTAATTGAGCGCCCGCAGGTTGTTGAGAGGGTGAATCTCACAGGCGATGAGCAGCGCGAGCGAGCGCACGCGCGCCCGGCCGAGCGCGTCCTCCGGCACCAGCGGCGGCTGCGGATACCTCTGGTCGAGAAACTCGATGATGGCGAGAGATTGGTTGAGGCGCGTGCCGTCATCGAGTTCGAGCATTGGCACCAGCGCCTGGGGATTCACGCGAGCGTATTCGGGTCTGCGGTGATCACCCTTAGGCAAGCTCACCGGTTGCGGCTCGTAAGCCAGCCCCTTCAGATTGAGCGCGATGCGCACGCGGAAGGCGGCCGAGCTGCGGAAGAAGGTGTACAGCTTCACAAGGCGGGCGCGATTGTCGCCTTCAGCTCGCCGACGGCATCGATGCCTGCGTGCAGCTCGTCCCCCGGCTTCACAGGACCTACGCCCGCCGGCGTCCCCGAGTAGATGAGGTCGCCGGGCTCGAGGGTGTAGAACTCCGAAAGGTAGGCGATCTGCTCGGGCACCGACCAGATCATTTCGGCGAGATCGGCGCGCTGGCGCTGCTTGCCGTTTACTCTGAGCCAGAGGGCGCCTTTGGCAGGATGCCCGATTCTGTTCGCCGTCGCGAGCGCGCCGCATGGTGCCGCTTCGTCGAAGTTCTTGCCGAAATCCCAGGGCCGCCCATGGTCCTTCCCCCACTGCTGCAGGTCGCGGCGCGTCATGTCGAGGCCGACTGCATAGCCGAAGACATGATCGTTGGCCTTCCTCGCGTCGATGCGGTGCCCGCCCTTGGCGATCGCCACCACCATTTCCGTCTCGTAATGGTAGTTGGACGTCTTCGCCGGGTAATGCACGATGCCGCCTCCCGGCACTAGAGAGTGCGCGCTTTTCAGAAAGAAGAACGGCTGCTCGCGGCCGTCACCGCCCATTTCCTTCTGGTGCTCGGCGTAGTTGCGCCCGACGCAGAAAATGCGGCGCACCGGAAAGGACTCCGAGGACCCCGCAATCGGCAGTGCCGGCGGGGCCCATAAAGAGATTGCGTAACCCATGCAGATCCTCGAAAAAAGCGGAATTCTATTCCTTGCGCGCGAGCTCGCGCTGCAGGATTTCGCGCAACTTGTAGCGCTGCACCTTGCCGGTCGCCGTGCGCGGCAGCTCGGCCACGGCGCGGACCCATCTCGGGCGTTTGTGCCGCGGCAGTCTCAGCTCGCAGGCCCGGGCGGCGGCCCGCAGCGCCTCTGCGGCATCGCCGCGCGCGGTCACGAACAGTGCCAGGCGATCGAGACCGTCCGCATCGGGCACCAGGACGCAGGCGGCCTCGCCGACCGCCGGCTCGAGCGCCGCAGCCGCCTCGAGCTCTCCCGGCTGCACCCACTGCCCGGCAATCTTGACCAGCTCGTCGGAGCGGCCCTGGTGTACGAAAAAGCCGTCGGCGTCCTGCACGAACACGTCCCGCGAGCAGAACCATCCATCGTGAAACTGCTCCTGCGTCTGGTCGGACAGATTGGTGTAGCCGCTCGCCTGCGCCGGATGCTTCACCCAGAGCACGCCTTGCCGATCGAGGCGGACCTCGACTCCGGCGAGCGGCCTGCCGGTGCGCGTGCCGTCCGAGGTTCCGGGCGGCGTGATCATGCAGGCACAGAATGTCTCGGACATGCCGTAGAGGTTGAGCAGTTCGCCGCCAACCGCCTGCTTCCAGTGCTCGACGAGCTGCGACGAAAGCCGCTCGCCACCGGCGACGAAGCGGCGCACCGAGCGGAAGGCGGCAAGGCGCGCGCCGGGCTCGCCGAGAAGGCGCCGGTAGACGGTCGGCACGCTGAACAGGGCGGCCGGCTGGTGTCGCGCGACGATGTCGATCACGGCTTCGGTATCGGGCCAGTCGGCGAAGAGAATCGAGGTCGCGCCGAGCGCCAGCGCGCCGAGCAGCGCGTGCTCCAGGCCGTAGGCGAAAAACAGCTTCGAGGTAGTGAAGACGCGGTCACCGGCGCCGATGCCGATTTCCCGGAAGGCCTGGCCAAGCGAAAGGAATCCCCGGTGCGAGTGCAGGATGCCTTTTGGCTGCCCCGTCGTGCCCGATGTGTACAAGCCGAATGCGGGCGCATCAGGCAACGCATCGAAGGCGAGCGCTTCCTTTGACTTGTCACAGCGCTCACGCCAGCCCAACGCAAGGCGGCCGTCGCGAGCAAGTTCGGCAGCGAGGCCCGGGCGCGCGTCGGCGAACAAGTCCTCGACGACCGCGAGCCGCGCCGAGCTGTCGTGCAAGACATGCCGGTATTCAGCCTCGGAGAGCCTGTTGTTCAGCGCGATCGCCACGGCGCCGATACGCACCGCGCCGAGCCAGGTCGCGGCAAATTCCGCCGTGTCGCGCATGAGAAGCAGCACGCGGTCGCCGGCACCGACGCCGAACGAGGCAAGCGCGCCCGCGGCGCGCTTCATGCGAGCGGCCAGCTCCGCGTAGGTTACCCGCTCCTCGCCGCTGAGCAGCGCAATGCGCCCGCCATGGCGCGCCAGGGGCTCGTCGCCGAGCAGGAGTTCGGTGGCGTTCAAGCAGCGAGCGGCACTTCGGGCAGCCTGAGGCCGAGCTTGTCGACTGCGTCCTTGGCGCGTGCCATGTAGTCGTCGCGCATCTCCTCGTTCTTGCGCATCTTGATGGCGTACTTGCGGAAGATGGCGTTGTTCTTCGAGCCGCTGGAGCCGAAGAAGCGCGGCGCGCCCGGGTAGAACCGGTTCACTGCATCCTGCACGCGCGCTTTGCCTTCGCGCGTCTCGCACAGGTCGCCGCAGAAGTCCAGGCCGAACTGGGCGTGGAAGCGTTCCTCCGGCATGGTGATGCGCGCCACGTTGCGCAGCGGCAAATACGAGCAGTGCAGCAGGTCCTCCACCTGCAGGATCTCGGCGAGGTCGCCGAGCATCTTGATGGCGCAGAACTCCTCCCACGTTTGCAGCGGGAACTCGAAGATGTTGAGCGGCCGTTTCTTGTCCGGCTGCATTTCATCGGCGCTGACGCCGATCTGGTCGGCAAGCTCTTTGAAGCGCACATGATGGTGGTACTCCTCCATTGCGACGCGGCAGGTGAGCCATTTCGCGTAAGGGGTCGGCGCGAGCGCGATCGCCGGCTCGTCGAATACCTGCGCGCCGTACAGCTCGTTGAGCGCATGGCTGCGGATGATCTTCCTCACCGCCTCCTGGTATTCGACCGGCTGGTGGTGGAAATCGTCGGCAGTTTTTACCTCGGGGTACTTGGACACGTTTTGCTCCTCACAAGATGGGGTCGCCGGAGAATGCCTCCAGATCGGTGACCAGGTCGGCGAAGCCCGGCTCGAGCGCCCTGGCGGCGGCGCCGAACGCGGCGAGCTCGAATCCGCCGTGAGGCTGCAGCAGCCGTTGCGCCGGGCGTGGCTGCGAGAACACGAACAGCTCCCGGCCGCGCGCGCCGAATAATTGGCCGCTGACGTGGGACGCCGCATCGCTCGCAAGGAAGCTCACCAGCCGCGCAACGTAGAACGCTGGGACCCTGAGCGCTTTCCCCTGGTAGGCCGCCTGGGCGTCGTTCGCCGGCTTGATGCTCTCGGTGACCCGCGTCGCGGCAAACGGGGCGACCGCATTGCAGCGGATGCGCGAGCGCGCGAGGTCATGCGCCACGGCCCGCGTGAGACCCATCAGCCCCGCCTTTGCCGCCGCGTACGCCCCCTGCCCGAAGTTGCCGTAGAAACCGGCAGTGGACACGATGTTCACGATGGAGCCAGGAGCGCGGCCGGACTTCGCCTGCTCGCGCATCACCGGGCTGGCGGTAGCGAGCAGCCGATAGGCGCCGGTGAGGTTGGTCCGCAGCACCGCGTCCCAGGCCGGCGGATCAGCCTTGAAGATGAAGGCATCGCGAATGATCGCGGCGTTGTTGACCAGGATGTCGACGCCGCCGAAGCGCTCCTGGGCGAGACGCACCGCCTGCTGCGCGGTTTCGGATTGTGCGATATCGCCGCAGACGGCCGCCGTGCCCTCCATGCGCGCCGCGACTTGCTCGGCGATGCGCGGCTCGAGCGGTTCGCCGGAAATCGACACGCCGGCATCGACGATGACGACGCTCGCGCCGTGGCTGCGCAAGTCTTCGACGATGGCGAGACCGATGCCGCGCGCGCCGCCGGTGACGATCGCAACGCGGTTCTTCAGGTCCATGCTCAGAGCTGGTTGTAGAAGGCGTCGGCGTGGATCTGGCGCGGGGCAAGGCCGCGCGTGCCGAGCAGCGCCGTCGCTGCTTCGACCATCACCGGCGGGCCGGCCAGGTAGGCCATGAGGTTTTCGGTGCTGGTCAAGTCTGCGTCGACCGCTTCGTGCACCAGGCCATAGCGCCGGCCACCGCTCTTTTGTTCGGACAGCACGATGTGATACTTGAAGCTGGGATGGCGCGCGGCCAGGTCCTTCAGCATTGTTTCGTGGTACAGGTCGCGTTCACCGCGCACGCCGAAGTAAAGAGCTACCGGCTGCTTGTACCCGCGACCAAGGAGCGTCGAGGCGATCGACTGGATCGGCGCCAGTCCGGAGCCGCCGGCTATCAGCAGCACCGGGCCCGCGTGCTGCTCGCGCAGGTACGCAATCCCGAACGGCGCGGACACCTTGACCTGGTCGCCGATCTTCAGCTGTTCGGCGACGTAGCGGCTGGTGCGCCCGCCCGGCATGTGGCGGACATGGAACACGAGTTCCGCCTCGTCCGGCGTATTGGCCATCGAATAATGGCGTGACAGGCCCGGGGCGAACTCGAGTTGCGCGTACTGTCCTGCCGAGAAAGTCAGCGCTCCGCCCGCCTCGATCGCCAGGTGCACGCCTCGAATGTCGTGAGTGAGCGTCTCGAGCTCGAGGACCCGGCAGCGCATGACGCGAGAGGGGTGCATCACCAGGTCCTCGGCGTCGATGCGGCGAATCACGGCATCATCCCAGACCTGGGTGCGGCAGGCGAGGATGATGCCCTTCGCGCGCTGCTCCGGCGCGAGCGCATGCTCCGAGTGCTCGAGCTCGAGGATATCGCCCGAGACCAGCTCGCACTTGCAGGTGCCGCAGTTGCCGGCCTGGCACGAGAACGGGAAGGCGACGCCCGCGCGCAGCAGCGCTTCGAGCATCGTGTCTCCGGCGCGCACCGGGACCGGCTGGTCGTGGCCTTCGAGAGTGATTTGCATGGCGCGCAGCGGGCGACTACGATGGTATCAAATCGTTTGGGGTCCAAACAAAATGACCTGGGATCGCGGCGGGCTCAAGCCCGGCATGCTGCCGGG
>VBBY01000044.1 GCA_005881595.1 Betaproteobacteria bacterium
CGCGCAGCGCGGCCACAAAGTCGTCGGGACGATCGACGATCCGAGGCGTCACGCGCAGTCCCGCACGCTTCAGCTCGCGGATCTCGAGCTCGGCGTCTGCGGCGACGTCCTCCGCGATCAGAACCCGGATTGTCGGCGCGATCATGTTCTTGGTATGGCCAGCAATGTCGAACTTACTCTTAGTTCGCTATGAATGGTTTTCTTTCTATCTCTCCAAGGTGGACAAACAGACAACTAAGCGCGAGGATTTCAAATGAGGCACTTCCTCTACCTCCTCGACGCCGGGCCACATGCTGGTGTATGACCTGATGAACGCAAGCCTCGTGAGCACTGCGAACCATTGGCTCGCGGCGTTCGAGAAGGCTCTTGCGGGGCGCGACGACGTCCTGCTCAGCACGCTTTTTCATCCCGACAGCCATTGGCGCGATGTGCTGGCCCTGACCTGGGACATCAGGACGGTTAACGGGCTGGAGGCGGTAGTTAGAGAGCTGAAGGCACATGCCGGGCGAGCTCATCCGACCGGTTTCAGGATCGACCCGCATCGGACTGCCCCTCGCCATGTGACGCGCGCCGGCACTCGCGCGATCGAGGCGATCTTCCAGTTCGAGACGGCTGAGGGCCGCGGCAATGGAGTATTGCGTCTTCTGCCTGACCAAAAAAATGGGCTGCGCGCGTGGACGCTGCTCACAGCGCTCGACGAGATAAAGGGATTCGAGGAACAGGTCGGCAGATTAAGGCCCAGGGGTGAATCCTATTCGCGCGACTTTCGGGGCCCCAACTGGCTCGACCTCAGAAAATCTGCCGCCGCGTATGTCGAGAGGGATCCGGTTGTGCTGGTCGTGGGGGGTGGACAGGCCGGGCTTTCAATCGCCGCACGCCTGACTCAGTTGCAGGTCGACACTCTGATCGTAGATCGTGAACAGCGCATCGGCGACAACTGGCGCAACCGTTATCACGCCCTGACCCTGCACAACCAGGTGCAGGTCAACCACCTTCCGTACATGCCTTTTCCACCGAACTGGCCGACCTACATTCCCAAAGACAAGCTTGCCGGCTGGTTCGAGGCATATGTGGAAGGCATGGAGCTCAGCTACTGGACCGCTACGGAATTCAGGGGCGGAAATTACGACGAAAGAGAGGAGCGATGGTCCGTCGTGCTGCATCGGGCGGACGGCACGAAGCGGGAAATGCGTCCGCGGCACATCGTCATGGCGACCGGGGCCAGCGGAATCCCGAACCTTCCCGACATCCCGACGTTGCGCAACTTCGGCGGCAAGATTCTGCACTCCAGCCAATACGTTGACGGCGAGGAATGGAAGGGCAGGAACGCCCTCGTCATCGGCACCGGCAACAGCGGCCACGATATCGCGCAGGACCTCTATTCGAGCGGGGCCAAGGTCACGCTCGTTCAACGCAGCCCGACCCTGATCGTCAACATCGAGCCGAGCGCGCAGCTTCCCTACGCGTTGTACGACGAAGGACCTCCTCTGGAGGACTGCGATCTCATCAATACTTCCATACCGCTTCCCCTGGCACGGCAGAGCCACAGGCTCCTGACCGAGCAGGCGAAGAAAATGGACCAGGACCTTCTCGATGCGCTGGAGCGCGTCGGATTCAAGCTCGATTTCGGTGAAGACGGAACAGGCTGGCAGTTCAAGTATCTCACCCGCGGCGGCGGCTACTACTTCAATGTCGGCTGTTCCGACTTGATCGTTGCAGGCGAGATAGGCCTGGTGCAATTTTCCGATCTCGCCGGGTTCGTCGCGGAGGGGGCACGGATGCGCACCGGCGATACGCTGGCCGCGGACCTGGTCGTGCTGGCAACCGGCTACAAAGGACAGGAGTATCTGGTTCGCGAGCTGTTCGGCGACGACGTTGCCGCTCGCGTCGGTCCCATCTGGGGGTTCGGCGACGAGCAGGAGCTGCGCAACATGTTCACGCGCACCGCCCAGCCGGGCCTGTGGTTCATCGCCGGGAGCTTCACCCAGTGCCGCATCTACTCGAAGTACCTCGCGCTGCAGATCAAGGCCTGCGAGATAGGGCTGCTGCCCGGCGGCGCAAACCACGCGACCGGAGCAGAGCGGCGGGTTAAGATGTAGCGGAGTCGAGCCGATTCGCCGGCGTTCGCGGAGGCCGCCCATGCCAAGGCACCCAGATTACGTTCCGCACGGGGTGATCCCCGCCGTGCTGCTGCCGTTCGACGACAACCTCTCGATCGACGAGGCCTCGTACCGCGCCCACCTGCGCGACGTGAGCTCGGTCGAGGGCGTCGCCGCGATCACCACCAATGCGCACGCCTCCGAGGTCGCGTCGTGCAGCTTCGAGGAGCAGCGGCGCGTGTTGAGGATCACCCTCGACGAGATCGGCGCGCGCATGCCGATCGTGAACGGCGTGTACGCCGAGAACGGGCTGGAGGCGGCTCGCATCGCGAAAATGGCGCATGAGGGCGGCGCCTCCGCCCTGCTGGTGTTTCCCTCGGGTGTCTATACCTTCGGCCAGCGCCCCGAGATGGCGCTCGACCACTTCAAGCGCATCGCCGACGCCACGGACCTGCCATTGATCGTCTTTCAGTATGGGCTCGCCGGCGGTCAAGGCTATCCGCTCGCGACGCTCTCGAAGATCCTCGACGCGGTGCCGACGGTGCGCGCGATCAAGGACTGGTGCTCGAACCCGCAGCTGCACGAGCGCCACATCCGCGTGCTGCAGTCGCGCACCCCGCCTGTCAACGTGCTCACCACGCACAGCACCTGGCTGATGGCCTCGCTGGTACTCGGCTGCAACGGCCTGCTCTCGGGCAGCGGCTCGGTTATCGCCGATTTGCACGTGCAGCTCTGGCGCGCGGTGCAGGAGAATGACCTCGCCGCGGCGCGGCGCGTGAACGACCGCATCTGGCCGACCGCCGAGGCGTTCTACAGCGAGCCTTCGGTCGACATGCATAACCGCATGAAAGAGGCGCTGGTGCTTCTCGGAAAGCTGCCGCGCGCCGTGGTGCGGCCGCCGCTCGTCAAGCTGCCGCAGGCCGAGATCGAGCGCATCCGCACCGCCCTGATCGCGGCGGGGCTGCTGAAACCGGGTGCTGCCCCAAGGTTTGCCGCTTTAAGATAAGAGATATCACAGGGGAGAGAGACCGTGTACTTCGTTGACAGGCTGGTTATTGCCATGACCGCCGCCGCATTCGCGCCGGCCGCATCGCTCGCCCAGGAAGCGCCGCTCAAAATCGGTGTTGTCACCTTCCTCTCTGGGCCGGCCGCAAGTCCGTTCGGCGTCCCGGCGCGCAATGCCGCGGAGATCATGGTCGAGATGCTGAATGGCACCAAGGTGCCTGCGCCTTACGCGGCGAGGGGATTCGGCGGCGCCGCGCTGCAAATGCAGCTGGTCGACGAATCCGGCCCGGCTACCACTCAGGTGACCGAGTTCCGCAACCTGGCGCAGCGCGACAACGTCGACATGGTGATCGGCTACGTCTCGAGCGGCAACTGCCTTGCCGTAGCGCCGGTGGCCGAGGAACTGAAGAAGCTCACCGTGTTCTTCGATTGCGGCACGCCGCGCATCTTCGAGGAAAAGAGCTACAAGTACGTGTTCCGCACCGCCTCGACCGCGACCATGGACAGCGTCGGCGCAGCGCTCTATGTCAAAGAGCTCAAGGCGGGCAAGATCAAGAGCATCGCGGGCGTGAACCAGAACTATGCCTGGGGCCAGGACTCCTGGGTCGACTTCGAGGCATCGATGAAGCAGCTCACTCCGGGCGTCCAGGTCGCGACCTCGCAGATGCCGAAGCTCTTTGCCGGGCAATACAACGCCGAAATCTCGACGGTGCTCGGCGCCAAGGCGGACGTCGTGCATTCGAGCTTCTGGGACGGCGACCTCGAGGCGTTCATACTGCAGGCCGGCCCGCGCGGCCTGTTCAAGCGCAGCACTGTGATCCTCACCACCGGCGAAACCGCGATGTACAAGCTCGCCGAGCACATCCCGGACGGCGTAGTGATCGGCGCGCGCGGACCCTACGGCCCCTACGCGCCGGACAACGAGCTGAACAGGTGGTTCTCGAAAACTTTCGCCGACCGCTACGGCGTGCCGCCCAACTACGCTGCCTACCAGATGGCGCAAGCGATCCTCGGCACCAAGGCGGCGTGGGAGAAGGCCCAGTCCGCGAACGGCGGCAACCGCCCGAGCACCGACCAGGCGATCGCGGCCTTCGAGCGCCTGACTTTCGAGAGCCCGGCCGGCAAGGTCGAAATGGTTATCGGCGCCGGCCACCAGGCGATCACCGAGACCGCCTACGGCGTGAGCAAGCTGGTCAAGGGCAAAATGACGGTCGCGAACGTCAAGCGCTACCCGGCTACCATGGTCAACCCGCCGGACGGCGTAAAAGCCGCCGACTGGATCGCCAACGGGTTCAAGAAGTAAGCGTTCCGACTGGAACAGTTCCTAGCCGTCCTTATCGACGGCATCATCTATTCGTCCTGGCTGTTCGTCGCGGCGGTCGGACTGACGCTGATCTACGGCGTCATGAAGATCGTCAACGTGACGCATGGCAGCTTCTATGCCCTCGGCGCCTACGCCGCGGCGTCGATCACCGGAGCGCTGCTGGCCAGGGGCATGCCGCCGTCGCTGTCGTACGCGGTCCTGCTCGGCTCGGCGCTACTTGTGTCGGTGATCGTCGCGCCGCTGATCGAGCGCGGCATCCTGCGCTTCATGTACGCCAAGGACGAAGTGGTGATTCTGCTCATCACCTATGCCCTGTTCCTGATCCTTGAGGACGTCATCAAGATGATCTGGGGCGTGAACCCGTATTTCATCGCCGAGCCCTACGGCCTGCTCGGCAGCTTCGACGTGCTCGACCTCACCTACCCGTACTACAACCTGATCCTGGTCGGCGTGGCGATCGCGTGCGGCGCGGGGCTCGCCTGGATGCTGGGCAGCACGCGCACCGGCAAGCTGCTGGTCGCGGTGATTCACGACACCGAGGTGAGCCGCGCGATGGGCATCAATGTCGACCGGATGTATCTCTACACCTTCACCTTCGGCTCGCTGCTCGCGGCGATCGGCGGGGCCTTCACCGCGCCGACCGTGTCGGTGGTTCCGGCACTGGGCGTCGAAGTGATCGTGCTGTCGTTTGCGGTGGTGGTCATCGGCGGCCTGGGAAGCCTCCCCGGTGCGGCGCTCGGCGCGGTGATGGTCGGCCTGGTGCGCTCGGCCGCCATCCATTACCTGCCGCAGGCCGAGCTGTTCGTGATCTACCTGGTGATGGCGATGGTGCTCGCGTTCAGGCCGCGCGGGCTGTTCAGCATCGCCGAGGCGAGGAAGATATGAGCCGCGACCGCACACCGCGCACGCTCGCGCTGATCCTGCTCGCGCTGCTGGTCTCCGGCCAGTTCCTGCCTCAATGGACGCTGTTCCTGGTGACCGTGGCGCTCGCCAAGGGGCTGGTAGTCCTCGGCCTGATGATCCTGCTGCGCTGCGGCCTGGTGTCCTTCGGCCAGGCGCTCTATTACTGCATCGGCGCCTACGCCGCCGGCATGCTTGGACGCCTGTTCGGCGCGAGTGACGTGTTCACGCTGATGCTCGCCGGCATGGCGGCGGCGGGACTGGTCGGCTTTGTGCTTGGCTTCCTGCTGGCGCGCTACCGCAGCATTTTCTTCGGCTTGCTGAGCCTCGCGGTCTCGATGATCCTTTACGGGCTGCTGGTGAAGACCGAGGCGCTCGGTTCAACCGATGGCTTCCACGTGCTGCCCTCGACGCTGTTCGGATTGCGCCCCGCCGACGCCTGGGTGCGCTACACGGTGCTCGCGGTGGCGCTGCTGGTGGCGTTCATCGCCGCGCTGCTGGTGCACCGCTACCTGGGCACGCCGCTCGGCAGGCTTGCGTCGGCGATCAAGGACAACGAGATCCGGGTCGAGTACATGGGCGCCTCGGCGCGGCACGCGATCCACGTCAAGTACGTGATCGCCGCGGCGCTCGCGGGACTGGGCGGCGCGCTCGCCGCCACGACCGTCGGGCATATCGACCCGGAAATGGCCTACTGGACGACCTCAGGCGAGTTCATCTTCATCACTATCCTCGCGGGCACTGGCAACGTCATCGCGCCGTTCCTCGGCGCGCTCGTCTTCGGCGTCATCCAGACGGTGGCCTTCGGCATCTCGCCCAATACCTGGCAGATGGTGCTCGGCGGCTCGTTGCTGGTGGTTATCGTCTTCCTGCCGAACGGCCTGTGGTCGCTGTTCCGCGGGCGCAAGGCGGCTTGAGATGGCGGCGATTCTCGACGCGCAGGGCCTGAACAAGAACTTCGGCGCGGTCACCGCGGCGAGCGACATCAACGCCGCCATCGAAAGGGATTCCGTGGTGGGCCTGATCGGCACCAACGGCGCCGGCAAGACCACCTTCATCAACATGATCACGGGCTATCTCAAGCCCGACCGCGGGCGCATCCGCTACGAGGGCCGCGACATCACCGAGCTCGCGCCGCGCGACGTCACGCGCCTGGGCATCTGCCGCTCGTTCCAGATCCCGCAGCTCTACGCCTCGCTCACCGCGTTCGAGAACATGCTGGTCGGCATCGGCGTGGTGCTGAGGAACGCGGGCCGCGGCGGATTCTTCTCGCGCGGCCGGGCGCTGGTGCCGGGGCACGACCTGCCGGCGGAAGATGTCGCCGAGCGCATCCTCGAGCGCTTCGGCCTGGCCGAGTACCGCGACAAGAACGCGCAGGTGCTGCCGGGCGGAGTCAGGAAGCTGCTCGATATCGCGCTCACCATGGTGGCCAAGCCCAAGATTCTGCTGCTTGACGAGCCCACCAGCGGCGTGTCGGCGGAGGAAAAGTTCGTGATCATGGAAATGATCATGGCGGCGGTGCGCGCCGAGGGCGCCACGGTGCTGTTTGTCGAGCACGACATGGAGGTGGTAAGCCGCTTTGCCGGGCGCGTGCTCGCGTTCTACGACGGGCGCATCATCGCCGACGCGGCGCCGGAGATTGCGCTCGCCGATCCGGAGGTGAAGCGCTACGTGGTGGGTGGGGTGCTGCGTGCTTAAGGTCGAAAACCTCAACGTCTCCATTCGGTCGGTCCAGATCCTGCGCGATGTCTCGCTCACGCTGCCTGTCGGCACGATGGCCGGGCTCATCGGGCGCAACGGCGCCGGCAAGACCACGCTCATGAAGAGCATCATGGGGATCCTCAAGGTCTCGAGCGGTGCGATCAGCTTCCACGGTGCCGACCTGCTCGCGACGCCGACCTGGCGCCGCACGCGCATGGGCATCGGCTATATGCCCGAAGACCGCCGCCTGATTCCCGACCTGACGGTGGAGGAGAACCTGCTGCTGCCCGCCTGGGCAGCGAAGCAGCCGGACGCCGCCCAACGCCTGCAGAAGGTCTACCGGCTGATCCCGGAGCTACGCGGCTTCACGCTGCGCAAGGGATCGCAGGTTTCGGGAGGCCAGCAGAAGATGGTGGCGATCGGCCGCGCGCTGATGTGCGGCGACAAGCTGCTGCTGCTCGACGAGCCTTTCGAGGGTGTGGCGCCGGCACTGGCGCAGCGGCTGGCGGAGGTGGTCGGCAGGCTCAAGCTCGAGGGCATGTCGGTGATTCTGTCGGAGTCCGACCTGCAGCATTCCGAACGCATGGTAGACCGCATCATGGTCATCGATCGCGGCGCGGTCAGCATGAGAAACTGAAACCAACAAGCTACCGCAGCAAGGTGCGCAGGTCGTCCGCTAGATCTTCGCGGATGCGATCGTGGCGCACCAGCAGGCGCAGGCGCCCTTGCGGATCGATGACGTACGACTGCGCGCTGTGGTCGATCGTATAGCTTTCGCCGCTCTTTCGTTTCTCGAAGTAGATCTTGAATTCCTTGGCGGTGCGCTGCGTAGCCGCCAGGTCGCCGTAAAGCGCGAGGAAGCGCGGGTCGAAGGCGCCGACATACTGCGCGAGCGTCTTCGGGTCATCTCGCTCTGGGTCAACGGTAACGAAAAGGACTTGTACCCGCTCAGCATCCGGGCCGAGGCTTTTCAGCGCGTTGGCGACATCGGCCAGCGTCGTGGGGCAGACGTCGGGGCAGTGCGTGAAGCCGAAGAACAGCACCACCGCCTTGCCGCGAAAGTCCTCGAGGCGACGCGGCTTGCCGTTCTGGTCGGTGAGCTCGAGCGTCCGGCCGTACTCGACGCCCGTGATGTCGGTGCTCTTGAACTTCGGGCCGGCGCTGTCGCAGGCGGCGAGCAGCGCGAGGCTACAGATAATGATCGACGAGAAGCGCGGCAAACAGCGCGGCAAGGTAGGCAATCGAATACCGGAAAGTTTTCTGCGCGACGAAGTCGCTGTACGCGAAATAGATGCGCAGCGCGTAAGCGACGAATACCCCTCCCAGCGCGATCGCGGCACCGAGATAGAGCCACCCGCTCATTCGCACCACGTAAGGCAGCAGGCTCACGGCAACGAGGATCAGCGTGTAGAGCAGGACCTGGAGGCGCGTGTACAGCTTGCCGTGGGTCACCGGAAGCATGGGGACGCCGGCCCGCGCATAGTCCTCGGTGCGATACAGCGCGAGCGACCAGAAGTGCGGCGGCGTCCAGGCGAAGATGATCAGGAACAGCAGCATCGCCTCGGTGCTCACCTCGCCGGTGACCGCCGCCCAGCCCAGCACCGGCGGCATGGCGCCGGAGGCGCCGCCGATGACGATGTTCTGCGGGGTGGCGGGCTTCAGCACCAGCGTGTAGAGCACGGCGTAGCCAATGAAGGTGGCGACGCTGAGCCACATGGTGAGCGGGTTGGCGAAGCGGTAGAGCAGCCACAGGCCCAGGCCGCCGATCGTGGCGGTGAAAGCGAGCGTCTGCTGCACCGTCAGCTCGCCGCGCGGCAGCGGCCGCCAGCGCGTACGCTGCATCACCGCGTCGATCTTCTGCTCCACCAGGCAATTGATCGCCGCCGCGGCGCCGGCGACCAAAGCGATCCCGGCGGTCCCTGCAACAAGAATTTGAATGGGAACGACCCCTGGCGTGGCGAGGAGCATGCCGATCACGGCCGTGAAGACGATGAGCGACACCACGCGCGGCTTGGTGAGCGCGTAGCAGGCGCGCAGTTTTTGCGTGAAGCTCTGGGAAAGGACCTGGGTATTCACCGGAACGGGCGCAAGCCGCGGAAAGCGAAAAAGTTTAGCACGACGAGCGAGATAAGCAGAAGCGCGGCGCCGGCATTGTGAGCGGCGGCGAGCGCCAACGGCAGGCCGAGCGCCACATTGGCCACGCCGAGCGAGAACTGCAGGAGGAGAAGGATCCCGGTAAGCGCCGCCAGCGGCCGTAACGCTGCAATTCTGGATGCTTTGAGGGCAGCCCAGCCCGCGACGGCCACCAGGACGAGCGCGAACACGCGGTGCGTCCAGTGAATCGCGGTGAGCGCCTCGCGCGGCAGGAGCTCGCCTTCGCCGGTGTGCCCCAGCTCGCGCAGCACGTGGAAGGCGTTGGCGAAGTCCATCGGCGGCAGCGCCTGGCCCATGCATCCCGGGAGATCAGGGCAGGCGAGCGCGGCGTAGTTCGCGCTGACCCAGCCGCCCAGCGCGATTTGCACTACCCCTGCGACAAGGCCAAGCAATACGGGAAGGCGTACCGCGCGCGTTCTGGGGTCTCCAACGAAATCAAATTGTTGAAGTGCAAGCCATACGAGCAGCGCGAGCATCGCCATGCCGCCGAGAAGGTGAGCGGTGACGAGCGCCGGCTTGAGCAGCATCGTCACTGTCCACATGCCGAGCGTCGCCTGGAACACTACGAGGAGGACGAGCGCGGCGGCCAGCGAGCGGGATTGCCGTTTTCGCAGGGACATGAAGAAGACGAAAAGGAGCAGAAGACCCAGGGCCGCGGCCAAATAACGGTGGCCCATCTCCGTCCATGCCTTGGCATGCGCGAGGTCGTCGGGCATTTGCGCGGGAACGGGCTGACCGTAGCAGAGCGGCCAGTCCGGGCAGCCCAGGCCGGCATCGGAGAGCCGCACGTACGCGCCGACGACAACCACCACGAAGGCGAGCGCGAGCGTCGCGAGTACGAGAGCGCGATAGTTGCTCATCCGATCCGACGGAACGAGAGCACCGCGGCGAGGATCACCGCGAGCGCCGCGAGCGAATACCACTGCAGCGCGTAGCTTTCATGGCGCTCGATACCGGCATCCGGGCGCGGCCATTCGCGCAGCAAGCCGTCGCCGGAATCCGAGCGCTGCTCGATGACGATCGGCTGCAGGGCGAGGCCGGTGTCGGCGGCGAAGGCGCCGAGGTCGACGTTTTGGCGCACTCTGCTCTGGAGATCCTCCTTCAATTGCAAGGCGTGCGGCAGGCGCCCGAGCGCAAGCCCCTCGACGCGCGTCTCGCCTGCCGGGGTGCGCACCTCCGGCAGTACGTCGCGCGAGCGCGGCGCCTCTATCCAGCCGCGATTGACCAGGACATGCAGAGAGGAACGCGCAAGCTTCAGGGGTGTGATCACCTCATAGCCGACGCGCCCGCGCCGGATCTTGTTGTCGAGGAACAGCGTGCGCTCGGCGACGAACTCGCCGCGCGCGGCGACGCGCTTCAGGAGCAGGTTTTTATTCTCAACCGGGGTGGTGGAAATTTCGATCGGCGCAGCCTCCAATGCCTGGTCAAGCTCTGCGCCGAGCGCGCGCTTTTCCTCGGCGCGGCGCGCCTGCCAGCTGCCGAGCACGATGCCAGCGGCGCACGCCACTGCAGCCAGCGCGAGCGGCCATCTGCGCGGTCGGAAAGAGTATCCTGCAAGCATGCTTCGCTACTTCGTGATCGCGGTGTTCGTGCTGATCGTGGCGAGCCTGTTCTCGGCGCTGGTGTTCATCTACCAGGACCGCAGCGGCTCGAAGCGCGCGGTCAAGGCCCTCGCTTTGCGCGTGGGCCTGTCGGCTGGCCTGTTCGTGTTCCTGATGGCCGGGTATTACTTCGGCTGGATTAAGGACAGGCTCTAGAGCCAGTAAACGAAGATGAACAGGCCCAGCCACACCACGTCGACGAAGTGCCAGTACCAGGCCACGCCCTCGAAGCCGAAGTGATGGTCGGGCGTGAAGTGGCCCCGGATGCAGCGCACCAGGATCACCGTCAGCATGATCGCGCCGCAGGTGACGTGGAAGCCGTGGAACCCCGTCAGCATGTAGAAGGTCGAGCCGTAGATGCCGGTCGAGAGCTTCAGGTTCAGCTCGCGGATCGCGTGGCCGTACTCGTAGGCCTGCAGGCCGATAAAGAGCACCCCTAGCGCAACGGTCAGCGCTAGGAACAGAACCAGCTGCCTGCGGTCGTTCTCCTTCAGTGCCCAGTGCGCCAGGGTTACGGTCACGCCCGACGAAAGCAGCAGCAGCGTGTTGATGGCCGGGATGCCCCACGCCGCCATCGGCGTGAACTGCTCCTCGAAGGCCGGCCCTGCGCTGGGCCAGCGGGGCGCGAACCCCGGCCACATCAGCGCGTTGCTTTCGATGCTCCCCAGGTCCGGCACCGAATAAACCCGCGCCCAGAACAGGGCTGCGAAGAACGCGCCGAAGAACATCACCTCCGAAAAAATGAACCAGCTCATCCCCCAGCGGAACGACAGGTCCTCCCAGCCCCCGTATTTGCCGCCTTCGGACTCGCGGATCACGTCGCCGAACCAGCGCACCATCATGTAGACGAGCAGCAGGAAGCCGGCGCCGATCGACGCCCAGCCGGCGCGGGTGCCGTTCATCACGAATACCCCGCCGATCGCCATCAGGAGCAGCGCCGCCGAGCCCATGATCGGCCAAGGCGCCGGCTGCGGCACCGAGTAGTGCTGCTGCCGGCCGTGCGTGGATGCGTTTTGCGTCATTTTGTTCCCCTGATTCAGCGCGTCACGAAGTGCACGATCGTGACCAAGGTCAGTATGAAAAGCACGACCAACAGCAAGGCGACGATGATCACGTGCACCGGGTTTAGCGGCGTTTTCTCGGCATCGGCCCTGCGCCGGATGCCGATGAAGCCGGAGAGCACCGCCTTGAGCGCGTGCATCACGACTTCCCTCCGCGGCCCGCGACCTCGAAGAAGGTGTAGGAAACCGTGATCGTATTCACGTCCCTGGGCAGCTTCGGATCCACCACGAAGGTCACCGGCATGCGCCGCGTCTCGCCGGGCGCCAGCGTCTGCTGCGTGAAGCAGAAGCATTCGAGCTTCTTGAAGTACTCGCCGGCGAACTGCGGGCCGTAGCTCGGCACCGCCTGGCCGGTCACCGGCGCGGCGCGCTGGTTGACGATTTCGTACTCCACCGTGGCGAGCTCGCCGGGGTGGACCTGCAGGTGATTGACGAGCGGCCGGAAGCGCCAGGGCAGATCGTGGGTGTTGGAATCGAGCTCGATGGTCACCGTGCGGGATGCATCGATCTGCGTATTGGAAACGCTGTCCCGTTGCGTCAGGCTGTTCACGCCGAGCGCCGCGCAAATCTGGCCGTAGAAGGGAACGAGCGCGAAGCCGAAACCGAACATGCCGAGCGCGATCAGCGCGAGGCGCATGCACAGCCGCCGGTTTGCCTGTTCGAGGTTCATCGATTCGAAAACCAGTACCTCGCGATGATGCCGACGAAGAACATCAGCGCGATGCAGGCCAGGACGAGTGCCGTTTTGACGTTCTTGGTCAATGCAGTACCGGCGGGGTTTCGAAGCTGTGGTACGGCACCGGCGTCGGCAGGTGCGTCCACTCGAGCGAGTCGGCGCCTTCCCAGGGCTTCTGCGGCGCAGGCGCCCCGCTGCGGATGCACTTCACCACGATATAAAGGAACAGCAGCTGCGCCAGGCCCATGCCGAACGCGCCGAGCGACGAGATCTTGTTCCAGGTCTCGAACATCAGCGGATAGTCCGGGATGCGCCGCGGCATGCCGGCGAGGCCGAGGAAATGCTGCACGAAGAAGATCATGTTGAGGAAGACGAGCGTCAGCCAGAAGTGGATCTTGCCGAGCGTCTCGTCGTACATCTTGCCGGTCCACTTCGGCAGCCAGAAATAGATGCCGGCGAAAGCCGCGAACAGCGCCCCCGCCACCATCACGTAGTGGAAGTGCGCCACCACGTAGTAGGTGTCCTGCAGCTGGATGTCGACCGGCACCAGCGCCAGCACCAGGCCGGTGAAGCCGCCCAGGGTAAACATGAACAGGAAGCCGAGCGCGAACAGCATCGGCGTCTCGAACGACAGCGACCCCTTCCACATCGTCGCCACCCAGTTGAACACCTTGACGCCGGTGGGCACCGCGATCAGGATCGTCGCGTACATGAAGAACAGCTGCCCGCTCACCGGGATGCCCGTGGTGTACATGTGGTGCGCCCAGACGATGAACGACAGGATCGCGATCGCCGAGGTGGCGTAGACCATCGAGGCGTAGCCGAACAGCGGTTTTCTGGAGAACGCCGGGATCACCTGGGAGATCACGCCGAACGCCGGCAGCGCGACGACGTACACCTCGGGATGGCCGAAGAACCAGAAGATGTGCTGGTAGAGCACCGGGTCGCCGCCGCCGGCGGCGTTGAAGAAAGTGGTGCCGAAGTGCCGGTCGGTGAGCGTCATGGTGACCGCGCCGGCGAGCACCGGCATCACCGCCAGCAGCAGGTACGCGGTGATCAGCCAGGTCCAGACGAACAGCGGCATGCGCAACAGCGTCATCCCCGGCGCGCGCAGGTTGAGGATGGTGGTGATGATGTTGATCGCGCCGAGAATCGAGCTCATGCCGAGCAGGTGGACGGCAAAGATCGTGAAGTCCATGCCCATGCCCATCTGCACGGTGAGCGGCGCGTACATCGTCCAGCCCACTCCGGGCGCGCCTCCCGGCATCAGGAACGACAGGGCCAGCAGCGTCGCGGCGAACGGCAGCAGCCAGAACGACCAGTTGTTGAGGCGCGCGAATGCCATGTCGGGCGCGCCGATCATCATCGGGATCTGCCAGTTCGCGAAGCCGACGAAAGCCGGCATGATCGCGCCGAAGATCATGATCAGGCCGTGCATGGTGGTCAGCTGGTTGAAGAAGTCCGGATTGACGAACTGCAGGCCGGGCGAGAACAGCTCGGCGCGGATCACCACCGCCATGATCCCGCCGACGCCGAACATGAGGAAGCTGAACCACAGGTACAGCGTGCCGATGTCCTTGTGGTTGGTGGTGGTGATCCAGCGCATGATCCCGCCATAACCGCCGTGGTGGTCATGGTGACCGTGCGCGTGGTCGTGGTCGATGACTGCACTCATCCCGGTTCTCCTAGCTTATTTGCGCCGCGCCTTGACTTCAGCCGGCTGCACGTCGCTTGCCTTGTTCCCCCAGGAATTGCGCACGTAGGTAATCACCGCGGCAATCTCCGTATCCGATAGCTGCCTGCCGAACGCCTGCATCGCGGTGTTCGGGCGTCCGTTCAGCACCGTGTCGATCGGGCCCGGTTCAGCGGTGACGAACTTGTTGCCGGCGAGCGCGGGCGCTTTCACCGCCGGCGAGCCCTGGCCGGAGGCCTGGTGGCAGGCGATGCAGTTCGCCGCGTAGACCTTCTCGCCGCGAGCTTTAAGCTCCTCGAGACTCCACTTCCTGCTCGGGTCGTCGGCCTGCGCGAGCAGCGCCTTTTTCCTCTCGCCGACCCACTTGCTGTAGTCCTCCTGCGAAACCACCCGCACCACGATCGGCATGAAGCCGTGCTCCTTGCCGCACAGCTCGGCGCACTGGCCGCGGAACACTCCGGTCTTCTCGGCCCGGAACCAGGTGTCGCGCAGGAAGCCGGGAATCGCGTCCTGCTTGGCGCCGAAGGCGGGCACCCACCACGAATGCACCACGTCGGCGGCGGTGGTGATCATGCGGATCTTCTTGTTGACCGGAACCACCAGCTCGTTGTCCACCTCGAGCAGATAGTGTTCGCCCTTCGGCGCGCGGCCTTCGATCTGCTCGCGCGGCGTGCTCAGGGTCGAGATCAGGCTGATGCCCTCGCCTTCGCCCTTGAGGTAGTCGTAGGCCCATTTCCACTGGATGCCGGTGACCTTGACCGTCAGGTCGGCCGCCGTGGTGTCCTTCTGCGCCACCACCAGGCGGGTCGCCGGCCAGGCGATCAGGACCAGGATCAGCGCCGGAATCGCCGTCCAGAGCATCTCGACCGTGGTGTGCTCGTGGAACTCCTCGGCCTGGTGGCCCTTTGACTTGCGGTGCGCGTACACCGACCAGAACATGAAGCCGAACACGCCGACGAAGATTGCGGCGCACAGGATCATCACGTACTCGTGCAGGTCCTGTATCTCGGCGGCGAGCCTGCTTGCGGCCGGCTGCAGGTTCCACTCCAGCGCCAGCGCCAGGCCCGAAAAGGTCAACCCGAGGAAAACGCCCGCGCAGGCTGCGATGCTGGGTGCCCGAGGAAATCGAGCAGTTGCGCTTGAGATCGGCATCGAAGCGGCTTTGCGAGTCTGCGCAGTATAGCCAAGAACCGGCGATGATTTATGATGGCGCCGCAGGCAGTTTCATCTCAACCGTGTGGAGACCAGCCAAATGAAGCAAAACCGTATCAGTATCGGCCGTCGCGATTTCCTGAGAGCGGGTTCGCTCGCAGTGGTGTCGGCCGCGATCGCAGGCAGTGCCGGCAGGGCCGCCGCGCAGGCCGCCAGGTTGGACGAGAAAGATGCGCAGGCGCAAAGCCTCGGCTACAAGCACGACGCAACCAAGGTGGACAAGGCCAAGTTCGCGAAATACGTGGCCGGACAGCACTGTGCGAACTGCACTTTTTATCAGGGCAAGCCCACCGACGCATGGGGCGCCTGTCCGATCTTCGCGGGGAAGCAAGTAGCCGGCAAGGGCTGGTGTTCGGCGTACGTGAAGAAGGCTTGACCGTCATAACTTTCTAATGTCTCTCAAGTTCAGCATCATGATCACCAGCGTGGCGCTGGCCGCGATCCTTGCCGGAGCGTGGCTCGCTGACGTCTATCGGGAACACGATTCGCGGGCCATGTTGCTGCCGGATCAGGTGCTCACATTGTTTCCTGACCCGAAGCCGCTTACCGCCTTTGCGCTCACCGATGACAAGAATCGGGTATTTGATCTTGCAAGCTTGAAGGGTAAATGGTCGTTTCTCTTTTTCGGCTTCACCTACTGCCCGGACGTCTGTCCGACAACGCTGGCGGTGCTGGCCCGCGCGCATGAAAACATCGCCAAGAATACGGCCGGCGCCGAAGATCTCCAGTTCGTCTTTGTCTCGGTAGATCCAAATCGCGATACCGCCGGCAAGCTCAGGCAGTACGTGGAATATTTTGATGCGACCTTTCTCGGGGTGACGGGAGACAACGCGCAGATCGCCAACCTGGCGGGTCAACTTGGCGCCGCGTATCAGGTTGCGATCACACCGGGTGTGGAAGACTACCCCGTCTATCACAGTGCGGCGGTATTTCTGGTGGATCCGCTAGCCCGATATCATGCCGTGTTCACGCCGCCCCATGACGCGGAGGCGATCAGCAAGCGGTTCAAAGTGGTGCGCGAGCTTGAGGCCCTGACCCCCGGCGTTGCTCAGGGGCGGCCGGGCGCCGGCGCGCCCGCCGCTTTTTTCACGGGCTCCCGCTGACTGTCCGCCGCAGGGACGCCGATCTGGCCAACGGGACTCGAACCGGCGCCCAGCAGCTCGCTGCGGTCCAGTCGGACCCGGTCGGGGATGTCGCGGTGATGGCCCACGAGAAGGAAAATAAACAGCATCAGCACCACGCTGACCCCGAGAATGATCGAAATTTTGGTCATCGGCAGCAATTCACTCGTTGCGCTAGAGCAATCCCTTCAGGAAAAAGACGCCGCGAGTAAAAAAGGTGTAGTCCGCTTCGAGCGCTCCAATGCCCAACAGCACCATCAGCAGCAGCGTCGGGACCAAAATCGCATACATCATGGCCAGCCGCTCCCAGAGCATGTGCATGAAGACCGCCACGATCAGCCCCGCTTTCAGCAGCATGAAGGCAAGGATCAGAAACCACCTGAGATAACCCTGAAGGTGGAAGTAGTCGACAAGATAGGACGCCGTGCTGAGAACGAACAGCAATCCCCAGATCTTGAGATAGATGCCGATCGGATGCTGCTGCCCCTCTACGTGCGCCGCCACGATTTACCTCACCAAAGATAGAAAACTGCGAAGATGAATACCCACACCAGATCGACGAAGTGCCAATACAGGCCCATGATTTCGACGATCTCGTATTTTCCTTTCCTGCCGGTCATGAAGCCCGGCCTCTCGTGATCCAGATCTCCCCGAATAACCTTTGTCGCCGTGATCAGGAGGAAAATCACGCCGATCGACACGTGCGTGCCGTGGAAACCCGTGATCATGAAGAAAGCCGCGCCGAACTGGGCCGCGCCCAGGGGGTTGCCCCAGGGACGGATTCCCTCCTCGAAGATCAGCTTGGTCCACTCAAACGCCTGCATGCCGACGAATGTGGCGCCCAGCGCCGCGGTGCACAGCAACAGGATGAAAGTCATCTTTCGATTTTTTTCATAACCGAACTTGACCGCCATGGCCATGGTCCCGCTGCTGCTGATCAGGACGAAGGTCATGATGGCGATCAGGAGCAGGGGGACGCTCCTGCCCCACAGCGTCAGGCCGAAAACCTCGCTCGGGTTGGGCCAGGGGTCCGTGGTGGACATGCGCACCGTCATGTACGAGATCAGGAAGCAACTGAAGATGAAGGTATCGCTGAGGAGGAAGATCCACATCATCGCCTTGCCCCAGGGGACGTTCTTGAACGCCCGCTGGTCCGAGGACCAGTCGGCGACGATGCCTTGGAGGCCTTCAGGCAACGCAACGGGATCTGCTGTGCTTGTCTGAGCTGGCGTCATTTTCTTTTGGGCCTGTTACCTGATCCCGCAGAGCTTCAGCAAAGTGTCCAGATTGTTCCCGGAAAACAGCAGGCCGAAAAGGACCACCCAAACCCCAAGCAGGAAGTGCCAGTAAAGAGTACACAGCTCGACGCTGTGCCTGATTTTCGCCACGTCAAAATCGCCCCACAGCCTGGCGACGGTTCTGCCCCAGGCCACCAGACCGCCCAGCAGGTGCACCCCATGCAATCCTGTGATCAGATAAAAAAACGCGATGGCAGGGTTGGTCATTTCGAAATACACCATCGCGCTCAGTTGCCGCCAGGCCAGGACTTGCCCGAACAGAAAAACCACCGTGAAGGCGCCGGCAGCAAGCAGGCCGACCCGCGTGGCGTCCATCTGCCCGCGGCGTACTGAATGCTGCGCCCACTGCAAGGCGACGCTGCTCAATATCAGCACAAACGTATTCGCCCATAACAGCTTTAGCTGAGGCGCGGGACGCCAGTCCTCATACGCCATGCGGCCTGCATAGGCGATGACCAAGAGCGTGAACAGGACCGCGACCACCGCAAGAAACACCCTCAGGGCGAGTTTCCTCGCCGCCCGCGAAGAGGTGTCTCGATCGCCAAGATCTTCGACGATACCCTCGGCGGGCACCCACGGCTTGACCATCAGCTGATGGAACCTGCTCACGTCGTCGGATTCCTCGGCGCCTACTTCTTGCTGCTGGTACGGGTGACCTCTCGCGGCGGGACGTTCTGCGGTATGAAGTCCTGCTCGGCGCCCGGCACGCTGTAATCGTAGGCCCAGCGGTAGACCAACGGCAGCGTCGGGCCGAAGTTGCCATGCCTCGGCGGGGTGTGAGGGGTCTGCCACTCCAATGTGGTGGCGTTCCAGGGGTTGCTACCCGACGGCCTGCCTTTGAAATAGCTCCAGATGAGGTTGTACAGGAACACCAGTTGCACGGCACCCACGATCAACGCCGCAATGGTGATCCACTCGTTCACGAAGTGGGCCGATGCGGGGATGAAGTCCGTGCCTCCAATCGCGTAATACCGGCGCGGCACGCCCATCATTCCCAGGTAGTGCATGGGATAGTAGATGCCATAGCTCCCGAGGAAGGTGACCCAGAAGTGAAATTTGCCCAGGCTGTCGTTCAGCATCCGCCCGGTGATCTTGGGGTACCAGTGATAGATCGCCCCGAACACCACCAGGATGGGCGCAATGGCCATCACCATATGGAAATGCGCGACCACGAACATGGTGTCCGAAAGCGGGACGCTCACGGTCGCGTTACCGAGGAACAGGCCCGTCAACCCGCCGTTGATGAACGTGAAGATGAACGCGATGGCAAACAGCATCGGGACGGTGAGGTGGATGTTGCCGCGCCACAGCGTCAGGACCCAGTTGTAGACCTTGATGGCCGTGGGGACGGCGATGATCAGCGTGGTGGTGGCGAAGAAGAAGCCGAAGTACGGGTTCATGCCGCTGACGTACATGTGGTGCGCCCACACCAGGAAACTGAGCGCGCCGATGGCCACAATCGCCCACACCATCATCCGATAGCCGAAGATGTTTTTTCTTGCATGGACACT